>DATCUN010000341.1:0-18894 GCA_036561825.1 Pseudomonas sp. | reverse complement strand
GACCCTCGGCGCGCACTGCTGGCAGTCGGCGCAGGCCAGGCTGTGCGCCGACGCCCAGCGTCTGCTGCCCGATCCACAGCTGCGGATGCGCCTGCGGGGGTTCGACCTGGCGCGGCTGGCCGGCGCCCTGCCGGAGGATTTCGCCATGGTCGGCCAGCTCGGCGGCGATCTGCGTCTCGACCTGCCGGCCAGCGGGCCGAGCGGCGAACTCCGCCTGGATGCCGGCAGCGGCCAGCTGCGCCTGCGCCAGCGGACCGACGGCCATGAGCAGTGGCTGGATGTCCCCTACCGGCAGCTCAGCCTGGTCAGCCAGCTGCGGCCCCAGCGGGTCGATAGCCAGCTGCGCCTGGCCGGACCGAGCTTGGGCACCCTGGAGCTGGACACCGTCATCGACCCGCGCCCGGCCAGCCGGCCGCTGTCCGGCAGCTTCCGCCTCGACGGCCTGGATCTCGCCCTGGCGCGACCCTTCGTCAGCCAGGTCGAGCGTCTCGAGGGGCGCATCGACGGCCGCGGCCAGCTGTCCGGCAGCCTGCTGGCGCCGGTAGTCAACGGCCGCGTGCAATTGCGCGATGGCCATGTCAGCGGCGGCGAGCTGCCGCTGACCTTCGAGGCGCTGCAACTGACCATGACCATCGCTGGCCAGCAGGCGCTGGTCGATGGCCGCTGGCGCAGCGGCGAGCACGGGCAGGGCGCGCTGACCGGCAGCCTGGACTGGGCGGTCGCGCCGCAGATGGACCTGCAGATTCGCGGCAGCCGCCTGCCGGCGGTGGTCGAGCCCTATGCCAGCGTCGAGGTCGAGCCGGACCTGCAGCTCGGCCTGCGCGACCACCAGTTCAGCCTCGGCGGCCAGCTCGCCATTCCGCGCGGGCAGATCAAGGTGCGCGAGTTGCCGGCCCAGGCGGTCACGGTCTCGGGGGATGCGCAGATCATCGGCGAGCAGACGGCCGCGGCGCGCATGCCGGGGCTGAAGATGGACCTGCGTCTGGCGCTCGGCGAGGACCGCCTGCGCTTCTCCGGCTTCGGCCTGAGCGCCGACCTCAAGGGCCATCTGCGCATCAAGGACAACCTCGACAGCCGCGGCACCCTGAAGCTGGAAAACGGCCGCTACCGCGCCTACGGCCAGCGCCTGACCCTGCGCCGCGCCCAGCTGATCTTCGCCGGGCCGATCGACCAGCCGCTGCTGGACATCGAGGCGATCCGCACCGTCGATGAAGTGACTGCCGGCCTGCGCCTGACCGGGCGCGCCGACGCCCCGGTCAGCGAGGTGTTCTCCGAACCGGCGATGAGCCAGGAGCAGGCGCTGTCCTATCTGGTGCTGGGTCGCGCGCCGGGCAGCAGCGGCGACAGCAACCTGGTCGGCCAGGCCGCCTTGGCCCTGGGCCTAGCCGGCGGCACGCCGGTAGCCGGGGCGATCGCCCAGCGCCTCGGGGTCAGGGATTTTCAGCTGGACAGTGAAGGCTCCGGCACCAGCAGCAGCGTGTTCGCCAGTGGTTACCTCTCGGAGAAGCTCAGCCTGCGCTACGGCGTCGGCGTGTTCGAGCAGGGCAACATCTTTGCCCTGCGCTACGAACTGGGCAAGAAGCTCTACCTGGAAGCGGCCAGCGGCCTGGCCAGTTCGCTGGATATCTTCTACAAGCGCGACTACTGAGGGCTGGCAGCAAGTCCGCTGGCGGGGAGCAAGCCGTGCCCGCAGCGCACGCTCAGTGCCCGGCCATCTCCAGCTGCGCCTGCCGCTGCAGATAGCCCTCCAGCTCGGCAAACGGCATCGGCCTGGCGTAGAGGAAGCCCTGGAAGGCGTCGCACTGGTTGCGGTTGAGGAAGGCGGCCTGCTCGGCGCTTTCCACGCCCTCGGCCACCACCTTGAGGTTGAGGTGATGGGCCATGGAGATGATGCCCTGGGTGATGGCGGCGTCGCGCGGGTCGCTGATCAGCTCCTGAACGAAGGAGCGGTCGATCTTGACCTTGTCGATCGGCAGATCCTTGAGGTAGCTGAGGCTGGAATAGCCGGTGCCGAAGTCGTCCAGTGCCAGGCCGACGCCGATTTTCTTCAGTTCGTGGAGCAGATAGATCGCCCGCTCGGCGTTCTTCAGCAGCACGCTTTCGGTGATTTCCAGCTCCAGCAGGCTCGCCGGCAGGCCGCTGCTGTCCAGTGCGCGGCGCACGGTCTCGATGAAGTTGCTGCGCAGGAAGTGCACCGCCGAGATGTTCACCGAGATGGCGCCGCGGGCCAGGCCGCGGTCGAGCAACTGGCGGTTGTGCCGGCAGGCGGTGTCCAGCACCCACTGGCTGATGGGAATAATCTGCCCGGTGTCCTCGGCGACCGGGATGAAGCGCAGCGGCGAGATCAAGCCGCGCTCGGCATGCGGCCAGCGCAGCAGGGCCTCGCTGCCGATCACCGCGCCGCTGTGGGCGTCGATCTGCGGCTGGTAGTGCAGCTCGAAGCTCATGCTCTCGATGGCTTTCTGCAGCTCGTTGCGCAGGGTCATGCGCTCGCTGACTTCCTGGTTGAGGTGCTCGGTGTACCACTGGTAGTTGTTGCGGCCGTGCTGCTTGGCTTGGTACATGGCCAGGTCGGCCTGCTGGATCAGCTTCATCGGCTGCTCGATCTCGCCGTCGCTGAGGGTGATGCCGATACTGGCGGTGACGTGCAGTTCCAGTTCGTTGAGGCGGTAGGGGCGCGAGATGCTGCGGATCAGGCGCTCGGCCACCAGCAGCACGTCCTCGCCATGGGCCAGGTCCGGCAGCAGGACGACGAACTCGTCGCCGCCGAGGCGGGCGAGGGTGTCGCCGGGGCGGATCTGTGCGCCCATGCGCTGCGCCACCTCGACCAGCACCTTGTCGCCGACCGCGTGGCCGAGGGTGTCGTTGATCGGCTTGAAGCCATCGAGGTCGATCAGCATCACCGCCAGCTCCCGCGAGTAGCGCCGGGCGATCTGGCAGCCCTGCAGCAGGCGGTCCTCCAGCAGCGAGCGGTTGGGCAGGCCGGTCAGCACGTCGTGGCTGGCGTTGTAGGCCAGCTCCGACTCGAAGCGCTTGCGCTCGGAAATGTCGTTCTGCACGCCGACGTAGTGGGTGACCACGCCGCGCTCGTCCGGCACCGGGGCGATGTACAGGTCGTTCCAGAAGGGGCTGCCATCCTTGCGGAAGTTGCGCAGCACCACGTGCACCTCGCGGTGCTCGGCCAGGCTGCGGCGGATCTCGCCGATGGCGGGCTGGCGGGTTTCGCCGCCCTGCAGAAAGCGGCAGTTGCGCCCCAGTACCTCTTCCTCGCGGTAGCCGGTGATGCGCTCGAAGGCCGGGTTGGCATAGATGATCGGCTGGTCCGCGGCCTGCGCATCGACGATCAGCACGCCGTTGTAGCTGGCTTCCAGGCAGCGCTGCAGCAGGGCGGCTCGGTTGTCGCTGCGCCCCAGGCGCTCGCGCGCACTGGCGCGCTCCAGCGCATAGCGGATGCTGCGCCCGAGCAGACGCCCGTCAAACTGGCCCTTGACCAGGTAGTCCGAGGCGCCCAGTTCGAGGGCGCGGGCGTCGAGTTCGCTGTCGTCCCGGCCGGTGAGCAGGATCAGTGGCTGATGCATGTTGCGAGCGATGGCATGGCGCACCAGCTCCAGGCCGGAGTCGGTGCCGAGACGGTTGTCGATCAGATACAGGTCGTGCACGCCACTGTCGATGGCGCAGCGGCCGCGCTCGAAGCTGTCTGCCCAGTCCAGCACGTAATGCAGGTTGCCGGCTTCGCCCAGCAGGTCGCGGATGATCAGGAAGTCGTCCTCGTCATCCTCGATCAGCAGCAGGCGCAGGGGGGCGTCGGGCAGGGTCATGAGGGTGGCGGCTCCAGCGGCAGTTCGACGGTGTTCAGCCAGTAGCCGCTGAGACTGCGGACTACTTCGAGCAGGCCGCTGTAGCTGGCCGGCTTGCTGATGAAGGAGTTTACCCCGTCGGCATAGCTTCGGCGGATGTCTTCTGCGTCGCTGGAGGTGCTGAGCATGATCACCGGAATTTGTCGCAGCTGCGGGTCGTCCTTCAGCGCCCGCAGCGCGGTGCGGCCATCCATGCGCGGCATGTTCAGGTCGAGGACGATCAGGCCGGGCAGGGGATAGCGCCGGGCGTCGTCGTAGGGCGGCCGGTGGTGCAGGTAGTCGAGCAGCTGCTCGCCATCGTGGACGAACTCCAGCCGGTTCGGTATGCGGCTTTCGCTGAAGGCCTCGCGGGCGAGCAGGCAGTCGTCCGGGTCATCGTCGGCAATCAGGATGGGCGCGGGTAGCGGGCTCGACATGGCCATTCACTCCTTGTCTGCGGCGGGGAAGGTGACGCGGAAGGTGGCGCCTTGCCCCGGCTGGCTGCTGGCCGACAGTCGGGCGCCGTGGCGTTCGGCGATCTTGTTGACGATCGCCAGACCGATGCCGGTGCCCGGGTATTCCTGGCGGCTGTGCAGGCGCTGGAACGGGTGGAAGATGCGGTCGAGGTATTTTTCATCGAACCCCACGCCTTGGTCACTCACGCACAGGCTCCACTCGCCCGTGGGTTGATGTTCAGCATAGATGCGCACCTGTGGCAGCTCGCCCGGCTTGTGGAACTTGATCGCGTTGCTCAGCAGGTTCTGCAGCAGCTGGCGCATTTGCGACGGATCGCCGGCGATGGCGGGCAGCGGCGCGCGGACGATCTGCGCGCCGCTGCGCTCGACGACATGCTCCAGATCCTGCAGGACGGCGTCGAGCACCCGCTCCAGGTGGAGGCGCACGAACGGTTGGGTGCGGGTGGCGACGCGCGAGTAGGCCAGCAGGTCGTGGATCAGCGCCTGCATGCGCTCGGCGGCCGAACTCATGCGCTGGAGATAGTCGCGGCCCTGCTCGTCCAGCCCGGCGGGGCGGGTCCGCAGCCGCTCGGCGAAGGTCTGGATCTTGCGCAGCGGCTCCTGCAGGTCGTGGGAGGCGACGAAGGCGAACTCCTGCAGTTCTCGGTTGCTGCGCTCCAGCTCGGCCAGGGTGCTCTGCAGGGTCCGCTCGGCGCTCTTGCGCTGGCGGATGTCCTTGGCGATGCAGAACACCCCGACGATGGCGCGGTCGATCACGATCGGCAGCTGGGTGACGTCCAGCTCCAGCAGCTCGCCGGCACGGTTGTGGCACTGCAGCTCGAAGGCGTGGGTTTCGCCGCGTGCCACCTTGAGCAGCAGCGGCTGGATGCGCTGCGCCTCGGTCGGCGCCAGGTATTGGGTGAAGTGGGCGCCGCGCAGCTCGTCCTCGCGGTAGCCGAGCAGCTGGCTGGCGACCGGATTGACCCGCTCGAAGCAGCCGCGCAGGTCGAAGGCGAACACCGGGTCGGGATTGCAGGCGAACAGCGAGCGGAAGCGTTGCTCGCTTTCCTGCAGGCGCTGGCGGGTGGTCTTGTGCTCGATGGCGATGGCGGCCAGATGGCTGGCGGTGGCGACCAGCTCCTCCAGGGCGGTATCCACCACCATCGCTTGCTGCTGGTAGATGGCGAAGGTGCCGAGCAGATCGCCGCTGGCGGCGAACAGCGGGGTCGACCAGCAGGCATGCAGGTCGCTGCTGGCGGCCAGTTCGTGGAAGCCCTGCCACAGCGGGTCGTGGGCAATGTCGTTGACCAGCACCGCCTGGCGGCGGAAGGCGGCGGTGCCGCAGGAGCCCGTCCCTTCGCGGATCGGCAGGCCGTCGACGGCCTGGTTGTAGTGCTCGGGCAGGCTGGGTGCGGCGCCCAGCGTCAGGCGCTGGCCGCTGCTGTCGACCAGCAGGATCGAGCAGTGCAGGCGCGGATCGCGCTGTTCGATCAGCCGGCAGATTGCCTCGAGGATCTGCGGCAGCGGTTGCAGGGTGGAGATCATGTCCAGCACGCGGCTCTGCGCCTCGTCGAAGCGTTGCCGCTCGCGCAGGTGCAGCGCCTGTTGCTGGGCCCCCCAGGCCAGGCGCTGGGTGAACATCAGGAAAAAGCTCAGGGCGAGGCCGGCGAGCAGCACCAGGATGGCCAGCAAGCGACTGCCGGCCTGGCCGCGCCCGGGTTCGAGATAGGTGCCGATCGTCCACTCCGGGGTTTGCGCCAGGCGGGTCTGGCCGCTGCCCACCGGGGTCGGATCGTGCGCCGGTCGGGTACCGGCCGAGTCGTAGATCAGCTGGCCACCCTCGTGCACGCGGATGATGAATTCACCGAGGTTGCCGCCGAGCAGGCTGCCCAGGGTGTCGCCGACATCCAGGCTGGCCACCAGCAGCTGTGCTTGCTGGCCCGGCAGGTGCAGGGGGACGGCGATCAGCGCCATCGGGCCGTTGCCGAGCAGGTTCAGCGAGGCGCTCATCTGCGCCTGGCGCCCGGCGCGCACCTGCTGCAGCCAGTCACGCCGCGCCGCGCCGGGTCGGCCAGGAAGCTCTCCAGCCAGAGCTGGGCCATGGGCGCGCGGACCTGGCTGCGCTGGGGCGCCAGGCGTTCGTCCAGTACGGCGAGCAGTCCCAGGTTGGGGAAGTCGCGCAGGTAGCTGCCGGCCTCCTGTTGCCACAGGGGGGCGGAAGGCATGCTGGCGCTGGCCTGCCAGCGCTCGGCCATGCGCTGGATCAGCGCCAGGCGGGCACTCAGGGTCTCCCGGCTGACGCTTTGCAAGCGCGCGAGCAGCAGCTGGCTCTGCTCGGAGAGGGCATTGATGCTCTGCTGGCTGAGCAGAGCCCAGCTGGCGGTTGACAGCAGCACGCCACAGACGCCTGCCAGCAGGGTCCGGCGGTCGAAGGGTGCCAGGCCCGGCAGCGTGCCCAGCCGGTTGAGCAGCAACACCGCCAGGCCGAGGAAGATCAGGGTCAGGCCGCTGAGGGTGGGAACCTCGAGCATGAAGCCCGGTACGGGGGGGGCCAGCGCCGGCCATATGCGGGCCAGCAGACCGAGCAGTCCCAGGGCCATGACCAGCGCGCCGGCCAGCTCGCCCAGCCGTCGTGCCAGGCGCCCGTCAAGGCAGCCGGCGAGGAGTACCACCGCCAGCAGCCCCAGCAGCAACACCGGTTCGCTGTGCAGGCGCGGGCTGTCGCCGAGCAGCGAACGCCCCTGCTCGGCTCCCCCGTACAGGTTGTTGTACAGCAGGGTGTAGCTCATCAGCAGAAGTACGCTGGCGCAGGCCAGCAGGCAGGCGCGGCGCTGGCGCAGGACTGCCGCCAGCAGGGTCGCGCCCAGGGCCAGCGCCAGCAGGGCGCTGTCTGGCAGCAACAGCATGCGGTACGGGCTCGGCTGTTGTTGCAGCAGGACGTCGAGCAGGCTGATCCCGCCGACCGCCAGCAGGGCAAAGGCCAGGGTGTACAGGTAGGCCTGGTAGATCAGCGGACGATGGTCTATCGACACGGGAGCTGTCCTGCCTTGCGCTGCGGGTGAGATCCGATCATGTGCACGTCCTTGTGTGCTGACAACCGCCGCGGGCGGGATGCCGCTAGCGGTGCCTCTCACGGCGCCGCTGCCGCGCGTTCCGGGCGCAGCGGCGCGAAGTCTTCGGGAGTGATGGTTTCCCGCTCGAGCAGCAGGCGGGCGCCCTCATCCAGTTCGGCGCGGCGCTGCTGGAGGACCTCGCCGGCGCGGCGGTAGGCCTCGTCGATCAACTGGCGCACGGCCAGGTCGATCTCCCGGGCGGTCTGCTCGGAATAGTCCTTCTCGCGCATGGCAATCAGGTTGTCGCCGAGGAAACTGTTGCTCTGGCGCTCCAGCACCGCCTGGCCGAGATCGGCGCTCATGCCGAAGCGGGTGATGATCTGCCGGGCGATGTCGGTGACCTTGACCAGGTCGTCGGCCGCGCCGGTGGAGATTTCGCCGAACAGCAGCTGCTCGGCCGCGCGGCCGGCGAGCAGCACCACCATGCGGTTCTTCAGCTCGCCGAGGGTGATCAGGAAGCGGTCATCGGTTGGCCGCTGCATGGTGTAGCCGAGGGCGCCGATGGAGCGCGGAATGATCGACACCTTGTGCACCGGGTCCATGCCCGGCAGGCTGCTGGCGACTAGCGCGTGGCCCATCTCGTGATAGGCCACCACCTCGCGCTCGTGGGGCAGCAGCAGGCGGCCGCGGCGCTCGGCGCCGGCGACGATGCGCTCCACCGCGCGGGTGAAGTCGTCCATGGCGACCTGTTCGGCGCTGCGGCGGGTGGCGAGGATGGCCGCCTCGTTGACCAGGTTGGCCAGGTCGGCGCCGGTGAAGCCGGGGGTGATGCCGGCGACCTGGTCCAGATCGACGTCGGCGGCGATCTGGATGCGCTTGACGTGCACCTTGAGGATGGCCACCCGACCCTTGCGGTCCGGGCGGTCGACGACGATCTGCCGATCGAAGCGGCCGGCGCGCAGCAGCGCGGGGTCGAGGATTTCCGGGCGGTTGGTGGCGGCCAGCAGCACCACGCCTTCGCGGGGGTCGAAGCCGTCCAGTTCGGCGAGCAGCTGGTTGAGGGTCTGTTCCTTCTCGTCGTTGCCGCCGAAGGCGCCGACCCCGCGCATCTTGCCCAGGGCGTCCAGTTCGTCGATGAAGATGATGCAGGGCGCCGCCTTGCGTGCCTGCTCGAACAGGTCGCGCACCCGTGCGGCGCCGACGCCGACGAACATCTCGACGAATTCCGAGCCGGAGATGGAGAAGAACGGCACCCCGGCTTCGCCGGCCACCGCCTTGGCCACCAGGGTCTTGCCGGTGCCGGGCGGGCCGACCAGCAGGATGCCCTTGGGAATGCGCGCACCGAGGCGGCTGTACTTGGGCTGGTCCTTGAGGAAGGAGACGATCTCTTCCAGCTCGGCCTTGGCTTCGTCGATGCCGGCGACGTCCTCGAAGGTCACTCCGGTGTCGCGCTCCACAAACACCTTGGCCTTGGACTTGCCGACGCTGACCAGGCCGCCGAGGCCCTGCTTGTCGGTCAGGCGGCGGAACAGGAAGCTCCAGAAGGCGAAGATCAGCACCAGTGGCAGCAGCCAGGACAGCAGATTGGCGACCAGGGTGTTCTCGCGCACCGCGGTGAACTTGGCCCCGGAGGCGGCCAGTTCCTCGGCCAGCGCGGGATCGACGCGGTTGGTGACGAAGCTGCTGCGGTTGTTGATCGGCTCCAGCAGCCGGCCGCTGATCTGCTGGTTATTGATGCTCAGCTCGCTCAGCTTGCCGTCCTTGAGCAGCTTGAGGAATTCGCTATAGGCGATGGGTTCGACGGCTTGGCGCTCGCTCCACCAGCCCTGGAACATCAGCAGCAGGCTGAAGGCCAGCAGGAAATACCAGGCGTTCCATTGAAACTTCTTGTCCATGCCGCACCCCGCTGCGCCCGTGCTCGGTTAGTGCAGGATAGACCGTCTGTGCCGGTCCGGGCTTGCCCGTGGACAGGTCACCCCAGCGGCAAGCCGGTCAAGGATACCCCGCTGTACTTCACCCCAGCGTGGTGACCCCGGACGGCAAGCGTCACGACCGCTTCGAGGGGGTGCAGCAGCAGGCGCCGGCTGCCGTGCAGGACGTGATGGCCTGCGAGTTCAGCGAGCGCTACGAAGTCGTGCCCGGCGAGTGGCACTTCATGGCGTTCCAGGGCGACCGCAAGCTGGCTGAGCAGCGCTCCGACGTACGCTGATCGCTGCCAGAAACGACAAGGCCCGCAGCGCTGTGCTGCGGGCCTTGTCGTTTCTGCGGCCGGGATCAGGCCAGCGTGCTTTCCAGACGGGTGCCGTTGACCAGGTTGTCGGCCAACGGGCAGCGCCGTTCGATCTCGGCGAGCACCGCCTGCTTCTCCTCGCGAGTCAGGTCGGCGTCGATTGCCACCTTCACCCGCAGTGCCTGGAAGCCTGGGCGCACGTCGTCGCGGCGGCCGAGCAGGCCGTCCGGGTCGTAGTCGCCCTCGATCTCGAACTGCATGCCGCGCAGCTCGAATTTGCGCTGGTGAGCGAGGAAGCGGCCGATGGTGCCGAAGCAGCCGGCGACGGCGGCGAGGATGAGTTCCAGCGGCGTCGGCCCGAGGTCCTGGCCGGCGGCGTTCTTCGGCTGGTCCATGCGGATGACATGGTTGCCGGCTTCCACGCTGATGGCGAAGGCGTGATCGAGGTTGCCGCTGGCGCGGATGGTCTTCAGCGTCATCTCACTGGTCCTTGCCGCAGGTCTTGATGCCGAGCAGGCCATAGGCCGGGCACCAGCTCAGCAGGCCGGTCGCCAGCGGCACCAAGCCGATCAACCCCCACCAGCCGATCACGCCGGTGGCACCGAGTGCCAACAGGACCAGGCCGGCGACGATGCGCAGGATCTTGTCCGTCTTGCCAACATTGCATTGCATCTGCATCTCTCCTTTGCGGGTTGGGGCGGCTGCCCATGCGCTCGGCCTGGCCGCATGCGGCATCCACCGGGCTCAGATCTTCTGTATACCCTATGGAGTATGTGGGCGCCAGCGGGGGCTGTACGCACAAGCGCGGGAGGCAGAAACGACAACGGCACCCGAAGGTGCCGTTGCAGTGCAGCGAGATCGACTTACTTGCCGGTCCAGCGCTTCAGGACCAGCGTGGCGTTGGTGCCGCCGAAGCCGAAGCTGTTGCTCATCACCGTGTTCAGGGTGACGTTCTCGCGGGTCTGGGTGACGATCGGCAGATCGGCCACTTCCGGGTCCAGCTCGTCGATGTTGGCCGAGCCGGCGATGAAGTTGCCTTCCATCATCAGCAGGCTGTAGATCGCTTCCTGCACCCCGGCGGCGCCCAGCGAGTGGCCGGACAGGCTCTTGGTCGAGCTGATGGCCGGAGCCTTGTCGCCGAACACGGTGCGCACGGCACGGGCTTCGGCCACGTCGCCGACCGGAGTCGAGGTACCGTGGGTGTTCAGGTAGTCGATCGGGGTGTCGACGGTGGCCAGCGCCTGCTGCATGCAGCGGATCGCGCCTTCGCCGCTCGGGGCGACCATGTCGTAGCCGTCGGAAGTGGCACCGTAGCCGACGATCTCGGCGTAGATCTTGGCGCCGCGCTTGAGCGCGTGCTCCAGCTCCTCGACCACCACCATGCCGCCGCCGCCGGCGATGACGAAGCCGTCACGCTTGGCGTCGTAGGCGCGCGAGGCCTTTTCCGGAGTGGCGTTGTACTGGGTGGACAGCGCGCCCATGGCGTCGAACAGGAAGCTCTGGCTCCAATGCTCCTCTTCACCGCCGCCGGCGAAGACCATGTCCTGCTTGCCCATCTGGATCTGCTCCATGGCGTTGCCGATGCAGTGGGCACTGGTGGCGCAAGCGGAGGAGATGGTGTAGTTCACACCCTTGATCTTGAACGGGGTGGCCAGGCAGGCGGACACGGTGCTGCCCATGGTGCGCGGCACGCGGTACGGGCCGACGCGCTTGACGCCCTTTTCGCGCAGGATGTCCAGGGCTTCCATCTGGTTGAGGGTGGAAGCGCCACCGGAGCCGGCGATCAGGCCGACGCGCGGGTTGGAGATCTCTTCCTCGGTCAGGCCGGCATCCTTGATCGCCTGTTCCATGGACAGGTAGGCGAAGGCGGCGGCGTCACCCATGAAGCGGTAGACCTTGCGGTCGATCAGCGCTTCGAGGTCGAGGTCGACGGAGCCGGAGACCTGGCTGCGCAGCCCCATGTCGGCATAGGACTGGTTGAAGCGGATGCCCGGGCGGCTGGCGCGCAGGTTGGCGGAAACAGTCTCTTTGTCATTGCCCAGGCAGGACACGATGCCCATCCCGGTGATCACGACGCGACGCATGCGGGTAACCCTTAAAAGCTATCAGTGGAAGTGAACAGGCCGACGCGCAGGCCTTCGGCACTGTAGATCTCGCGGCCATCTACGCTCACGGTGCCGTCGGCAATGGCCAGGATCAGCGAGCGGGTGATGGTGCGCTTGATATGGATGTTGTAGGTGACTTTCTTGGCGGTCGGCAAGACCTGGCCGAAGAATTTTACTTCGCCCGAGCCCAGGGCACGGCCGCGGCCGGGGTTGCCCTGCCAGCCGAGGTAGAAGCCGACCAGCTGCCACATGGCGTCGAGGCCCAGGCAGCCGGGCATCACCGGGTCACCGATGAAGTGGCAGCCGAAGAACCACAGGTCCGGGTTGATGTCGAGCTCGGCCACGATTTCGCCCTTGCCGTACTTGCCGCCGTGTTCGCTGATGTGGACGATGCGGTCCATCATCAACATATTGGGGGCGGGCAGTTGCGCGTTACCCGGGCCGAACAGTTCACCGCGGCTGCAGCTGAGCAGTTCTTCCTGAGTGAAGGCGTTTTGTTTGGTCATGCGAGCTCCTCGACGGTCCCTGTACCACAGGGGGCAGATCTTTCTGGCCACGCCCTCCCTGATGGAAGCGTGCCTGCGACCTAGTCATAGACTATGGCCTGTTGATGAAAGTCACAGCGCGGCAATGGTCATTCTGCGACGAATGGTGCCGTCCATGACTGTGCGAATGTGCAAGCGTGCCGTATTTCACACAGATTCGCCACCCGTCGATGGTCTCGACCCTATCCAGCGCTGCAGGGCGAGGCTCAGGTCGGAGCGTTTGAACGGCTTGGCCAGGTAGTCGTTCATCCCTGCCGCGAGGCAGGTTTCGCGGTCGCCCTGCAAGGCATTGGCGGTCAGGGCAATGATCGGCGCGTCACGGTTCGGTCCCTCTGCGGCGCGGATCTGCCGGGTGGCGGCATAGCCGTCCAGACCGGGCAGGCGACAGTCCATGAGAATCGCCGCGTAGGCCTGCTCGCGGACGGCCTGCAGGGCCTGCAGGCCGTCGCTGACCAGCTGGACCTGAAAGCCGAGGCTGCGCAGCATGGCCTCGATCACCGTCTGGTTGACCGGATTGTCCTCTACCAGCAGCACGGTCTCGCCGGCGCCCTGGTCCTGGGTGCCGGCGAGGATCGCCTGTTCCTCGACCTCCACCTGGCGCCAGGGCAGGGGGATTTCCAGGGTGAAGGTCGAGCCCTGGCCGACGACGCTTTCGGCCCGCAGGTTGCCGCCCATGTGCTCGGCCAGGGTGCGGGCGATGGACAGGCCGAGGCCGGTGCCGCCATAGCGGCGCGAGGTCGAGGTGTCGGCCTGCTCGAAGGCGTCGAACATGTGCTGCAGACGGCTGGCCGGAATGCCGATGCCGGTGTCGTGCACCGCGCAGGTCAGCCAGAGGGTCTGGTTGTCGAGCACCTGCCAGCGGGTGGTCACGGTGATGCTGCCTTCCTCGGTGAACTTCAGCGCATTGCCGAGCAGGTTGACCAGGATCTGGCGCAGGCGGGTGGGATCGCCGCGCACCTCGATGCTCTCCAGGCCCGGCTGGTTGTCCATCAGCAACTGCAGGCCGCGCTGCTGGGCGCTGGGGCGAAATACCTGCACCGAGCTGACGATCAGCTCGAGCAGCCGGAACGGGATATTCTCCAGCGCCAGCGAGCCACGCTCGATGCGCGAGAAGTCGAGGATGTCGTTGATCACCTTGAGCAGGTGCTCGGTGGATTCGGTGGCCAGCGTGGTGTATTCGACCTGCTCGCTGCTCTGCTCGGTGGTTTCCAGCAGTTGCAGCATGCCCAGCACACCGTTCATTGGCGTGCGCAGCTCGTGGCTCATCATCGCCAGGAAGTCCGACTTGGCGCGGTTGGCCCGCTCGGCTTCCTCGCGGGCGGCAATCAGTTCGGTGATGCTGCGTTGCTGTTCGCTCTGCGCCTGCTCCAGTGCGCTGGCCATGCGGTTGATATGGCGCGCCAGTTCGCCGAGCTCGCCGCGGTCATCGGTTGGCAGCTCGGTGTGGTACTCGCCGCCCTGGATCGCCTGCACGGCGCGGCCCATGGTGCGGATCGGCTCGGCCAGGCTGCGTGCCAGGCGATAGGCCATCAGCAGGGTCAGGGCCAGGGCCAGCACGGCCAGGCCGCCGGCACGCAGCAGGATCTGTTGCTGGCGCTCGCTGAAGGCCTCGTCGGTCATGCCGACCAGCACCAGGCCAAGGACGTCCTGGCCGGTATCGGCCTGCGGCTGGGGAGGCGTGAGCAGGAAGGAGTCGTCGAGCGTGATCGTCTGGCGCAGGATCGGCGCCTCGAACACTTCGATCCGCGCCTCGCGCATCTCGTGAGCCTGTTCGACATAGGCGAGCACCTCGCCTTCGAGATCGCGTACCTCGATGAAGCGCATGTGCGGGGTGTCCAGGCTGGCACGCAGCAGGCTGTCGAGGATCGGCAGGTTGCCGGAGATCACGCCGTATTCGGTGGCCGGCGCCAGCTGGTTGGCGATCTGCTGGCCGGTCTGGGTCAGCTCCTGGCGCAGGTCCTGCAGGCGGGTGTAGGTGAAGTAGCCGGTCAGCAGCAGGGTCAGCAGCAGCGCCGGGCCAAGGCTGATGGCCAGGGTGCGGGTGCGGATATCGCTCTGTCCCCAGCGCATCATCATTTGTTGCTCTCCCAGTGCTGCAGGCGTCCGGCCTGGTCGACGTCGTCGCTCAGCTCGATGCCCAGCGAGCGGGCGACCTGCGGGTTGCTGAGTACCTTGAAATAGCGTGGATAGGCGGCGCGGGGCCATTGCGACGGCGGCTGCGACAACAATTCGTCGAGACTGTTGAGCCAGTCACGCTGGTCGCTGTAGCTGCTGCTCAGGCTGCCGGCGGGAACGAAGGCCGCGCTCGGTCCGATCAGCACCTGCTTGCGGCCGTAGCTGGCGAGCAGCACGCTCTTGATTGTCCGCGGGTTGAACAGGGCCGGATCATCCACGCCGAGCAGCACGTCGCTTTCGTCGAGCATCCGGCTCAGTGGGCGGCTGTCGCGGGTGTCCGGCCAGAACCAGGCGTTGATCGCCAGTCCCTGCGCGGCCGCATGCTGGCGCACTTCGTTGACCAGGAAGCGGCTGTCGTCGCCATACAGCAGGCCGATCCGCCGTGCCTGCGGCAGCAGCTGGCGGATCAGGTGTAACTGGCGCTCCGGCGACGGATCGCTCCACAACAGGGTCAGATGCGCTGGCTGGCTGTCTTTCAGGCGCTTATGGGCCTGCACCCGGCTGATCTGCATGACCAGGGTGGGCGGCCCGCCCGGATCGCTCAGGCGCCAGTCCAGCGCGTCGGCACCGAGGAGCACCAGGCGGCTGTCGGCGGGCAGGGCCGAGGGCGTGGTCAGTTCGCTGGCGGGCACCAGGCGCACCCGATCTCCCGGCCGGCGCGCGGCCAGGTCAGCGACGAACCGGCGCAGGGCCGGGCTGTCGTTGCTGGCGGCGAGCAGGATCTCGCTGGCCATGCTGGACGGCGGCCAGACGAGCAGGGCCAGTAGGCAGGCCAGCGCGGCGAAGTGATACAGAATACTCATCCTTGAGTTCGGCATGGGTCAGAGTTCGAACTCGGCGGAGAACCAGAACACCTGGCGCTCGTCGTAATTGTTGTTCTCCCAGCCGAGCGGCTCATCGTCCAGGCGCTGTTGCAGCAGCCCGGCCAGTTCCAGTCGGTGGCTGCCGAACTGCAGGCGTTTGGCCACCCGCACGTCGGTGCGCTCGAATCGGTACTCGTTAAGACTATCAGCTCCATAGTAGAACAGGCTGCTCGACCAACCGCGACCCCAGTCGTGCAGCCAGGCGAGCGAGCCGCTATGGCGCGGCGTCAGGCGCTGGTCGATCCGGTGGCTGGCGTCGAATTCGATATAGGCATGGCCGAGGCGCAGGCGATCATGGGCGGTCACCTGCCAGTCCAGTTCGCTCTCGACGCCCTTGAGGCGCAGGTGATTGTCGTTGCTCGGGGTGAAATCGTACACCTTGAGCGGCTCGCTGATCAGGTCGCTGATCTCGTCGTAGAACAGTTTGACGTCGAGGTTGAGGCCGAGTTCGGCGAAGCTGCCGTGGTAGCCCAGTTCCCGCGAGCGCATGCGCTCCTGCTCGAGATCGCCGGGTCCGCGGGCGCTGGCGAAGTAGCGCGCCTCGCGCTGGCCGAGAGCGATCGGACGCAGGTCGCGCACGCGGTATTGCCAGTCGACATGGTTCTCGAACATGTCCGGCGAGCGCACCGCTTCGGAATACACCGCGCGCAGACCGTGGGCCGGGGTGAGCAGGTAGTTGAGGGCGATGCGCGGCGACAGCGAGCTGCCGACCGAGGTGTCGTCCTCGAACATGGCGCCGCCCTGCAGCAGCCAGTGCGGGTCGATATGCCACTCGAACTGGCTGAACAGGCTCCAGGTGTCCTTGCTGCGCGCGCCGTTGAGGTAGACCTGCGAATCGGCCCGGTCGTGGCGGTAGCTCAGGCCACTGACCAGGCGCAGGTTGTCGGACAGGCTGAGGGTGTCTTGGATTTCGAGGTCGAAGCGGCTCTCGCGCACATCTTCGTTGATCAGGCCGCAGGAATGGGCGAAAACCGGCTTGCCGGTTGCCGGGGCGAGGGCTGGTGGGGATTGCGCGAGGATTGCTGCAATCGCGGCTTTTTGCGCATCCGTTCCAGGGAGTGGCAGGCCCTCTGTGACCGCTTCGCCGACCGCGAGCACGTAGTCTGGGTCGCGGTTCCAAAGATCACGCAACTCCGGACTGAACGCCAGCTGCCCTTCGCAGGCCCGCCACTGGCGCAGACGCTCCCAGTGCTGCACGTTGCCCTGCACGTACAGGCTGTGTTCGGCGCTGAGGTCGAGATTCCAGCGCAGACTGCCGGCATAGTCGCGGGCGCGCACGTCCGCGTCGCCGTCCTGTTCCCACGGCTGGGCGGCGATCGGGAAAACCGGCTGGTAGTGGTTGTCGATCTGGTTGCTGCCTTCCTTGAGTGCCAGCTGCCAGTCGAGGGACTGGCTGGCATCCAGCTCCTGGTTGACACGCAGGTTGAGCCGGCTGAGCCGCTGGCTGTCGCGAAAATCGCTGCCATCAGCCTTGTGGTCGAAGCCATCATCCTCCAGACCGGACAGCGACAGGCGCAGGTCGCCGCCGCTCCAGCCGAAGCCGTGGCTGGCGTACCAGTCGTTGATCCCGCGCTGGCCCTGGGTCACCTTCAGGCGGCTGCCGTGGCTGTCGCGCGGGGCGCGGGTCAGGATGTTGACCACCGCCATCAGCGCGTTGGCGCCGTAGCTGACCGTATTGGGGCCGCGGAACACTTCGATGCGCTCGATATCCTCGATGGCTAGCGGGATGTCGTTCCAGTCGACCTGGGCGAAGCCCGAGCGATACACCGAGCGGCCGTCCACCAGCACCTGCAGGCGGCGGGCCTGGTTGGCGCTGCTACCGTGGTAGTTGACGGTGGTGGTGTTGCCGTTCGGCACCACCAGCATGCCCGGCACCAGCCGCAGCAGCTCCGGCAGCTCGCGGGCGCCGCTGGCGCGGATCAGTTCCTTGTCGATCACGCTGACGCTGCCCGGTACTGCCGCCGGTGCCTGCTGCAGGCGCGTGGCGGTGAGCACTGCGGGCAGCTCGGGCGTGCTGGCGAAGAGGTCTGCGGCAAGTGCCTTGCCGGTCAGCAGCGCGCCGGCCAGCAGCGCCAGTGCGATGCGTATGCAGCCAACCATGGCGGCATCCCCTAGTCTGAACAAATGTGCGGGCGCGCATGGTACCCGAGGCGACGCATTTTGCCAGCGAGGGCAATCACAGTGTGCTGGTAGGCCGGCGGGGGCCCCGTATAATGCAGCGATTGCCGCGTGGCGGCTGGATACGGATTCATCATGACTGAGCAGCAACCCATTGCCGTGCTGGGCGGCGGCAGCTTCGGCACCGCGCTGGCCAACCTGCTGGCGGAAAATGGCCAGCGCGTGCGCCTGTGGATGCGCGACGCGGCGCAGGCCGAGGCGATTCGGGTGAAGCGCGAGAACCCGCGCTATCTCAAGGGCATCAAGGTGCATGCGGGCGTCGAGCCGGTCACCGATCTGGCGGCGACCCTGCAGGCCTGCGATCTGGTGTTCGTCGTGCTGCCGTCCTCGGCCCTGCGAGCGGCGCTGCAGCCCGTGGCCGATTTGCTGGCGGGCAAGCTGCTGGTCAGCACCACCAAGGGCATCGAGGCGAACACCTTCAAGCTGATGAGTCAGATCCTCGAGGAAATCGCCCCGCAGGCGCGCATCGGGGTGATTTCCGGGCCGAACCTGGCGCGCGAGATCGCCGAGCACGCGCTGACCGCCACGGTGGTCGCCAGCGAGGACGAGGAGCTCTGCCGGCGCGTGCAGCAGGTGCTGCACGGGCGCACCTTCCGCGTCTACGCCAGTCGCGACCGCTTCGGCGTCGAGCTGGGCGGGGCGCTGAAGAACGTCTACGCCATCATGTCCGGCATGGCCGTCGCGCTGGGCATGGGCGAGAACACCAAGAGCATGCTGATCACCCGCGCGCTGGCCGAGATGACCCGCTTCGCCGTGCAGATGGGCGCCAACCCGATGACCTTCCTCGGCCTGGCGGGGGTCGGCGACCTGATCGTCACCTGTTCGTCACCGAAGAGCCGCAACTATCAGGTCGGCTACGCTCTGGGCCAGGGGCTGAGCCTGGAGGATGCGGTGACGCGGCTGGGCGAGGTGGCCGAGGGGGTCAACACCATCCGCGTGCTCAAGGCCCGCGCCGACCAGCTGGGTGTGTACATGCCGCTGGTTGCCGGCCTGCATGCCATACTTTTCGAGGGTCGCACCCTCGAACAGGTCATCGGCCTGCTGATGTCCGGCGAGCCGAAGACCGACGTCGATTTCATTTCCGCCAGCGGTTTCTAGATTGCATACGCAAGGGAGCGAGTTGCATGTCCTACTGCAAACAGAACAATTGTGAAGGCCTGATCCTGCGGATCCTATGGATGGTGCTGTTCGTGCTGGTCTGGCAGGTTGCCGAACTGGTGCTGCTGGCGGTGGTGGTGGTGCAACTGGTCTACCGATTGTTCAAGGGGCGGCCGAATGTGGACGTGATGAACTTCGGTGACAGTCTCAGCCAGTACCTGGCGCAGATCGGCCGCTTCGGCAGCTTCCACAGCGACGAGAAGCCCTGGCCGTTCACCGACTGGCCGACCCCGCGCGAGCCGCAGGGCGAGGGCGCCGAGGCCGTACGCGCCGCCGCCGAGGCCGCTGCCCCTGCC
>DATCUN010000340.1:0-5731 GCA_036561825.1 Pseudomonas sp. | reverse complement strand
GTCGCCGAGCTTCACCGGACGGGTGAAGCGCAGGTTCTGGCCGAGGTAGATGGTGCCCGGCCCCGGCAGGGTGCAGGCGATGGCCGCGCTGATCAGCGCACCGGTGAGCATGCCGTGGGCGATGCGCTCCTTGAACTGGGTGGTGGCGGCGTATTCGGCATCCAGGTGCACCGGGTTGCGGTCGCCGGAAACCTCGGCGAACAGCTGAATGTCGCGTTCCGCCACAGTGCGCTGGTAGGAGGCTTTCTGACCGACCTGCAGTTCATCGTAGGGGATGTTTTCTACCAGACTCATGCGCTCTCCTAGGGTTTGCATGGCTATACGGATGGTTGGCGTCGGCTGACGCCGGCGCACGACGGAGGTGTCCGGCGCAAGCGGATGGCAGGCTACGTTACAGGAAAGCCCAGGCCCGCTACTACACAAGGGAGCACGCATGAAGCGGCTGAACTGCGTCAGCCAGAGCGGCGGGTAGTCGATGTCGGGCAGGATGGCCGCCGTGACGCTGCTGTGGCGCAGCTGATTGGGCTAGGGTGAGTTGAACGGCTTGCGCTCCCGCGCAGACGCGCCCGTGGGGGAAGCTGTTATTCTCGCTGGACGATGGTCCTCGCGGTGCCGCTGGCGGCAGTGGTGGTGCGGACCGGACATAACAAGAGCGCCATGGCCGGCGCACAGAGGCGGGGCGTTGCGCCTGTCCGGGACCGGCTGACAGGCGCGGCTGCCGTCGCTCGGGAGAGAGCCTCGATGAACGAACACTTCTGGACCGACAAATACCCCGCGGGGATCGCTGCCGAGATCGACCCCGACCGCTACCCGAACATCCAGACGGTGCTGCGCGAGTCCTGCCAGCGCTTTGCCGACCAGCCGGCGTTCAGCAACCTCGGCCATACCCTCAGCTACGGCGAGCTGTACGAGCTCTCCGGCGCCTTCGCCGCCTGGCTGCAGGAGCACACCGATCTGGCGCCGGGCGAGCGCATCGCCATCCAACTGCCCAACCTGCTGCAGTATCCCGTCGCGGTGTTCGGCGCCCTGCGCGCCGGGCTGGTGGTGGTCAACACCAACCCGCTGTACACCGCGCGGGAGATGGAGCACCAGTTCAACGACTCCGGCGCCAAGGCGCTGGTCTGCCTGGCCAACATGGCGCATCTGGCCGAGCAGGTGCTGCCGCATACCGGCATCCGCCATGTGGTCGTCACCGAGGTCGGCGACCTGTTGGCGCCGCTCAAGCGCCTGTTGGTCAACAGCGTGGTGCGCTACGTGAAGAAGCTGGTGCCGGCCTACAGCCTGCCGCAGGCGGTGAAGTTCACCGAGGTGCTGGCGCGCGGACGCGGCCGGCCGCTGCGCGAGGCGCAACCCAAGGCTGCCGAGGTGGCGGTGCTGCAGTACACCGGCGGCACCACCGGCGTGGCCAAGGGCGCCATGCTCACCCACCGCAACCTGATCGCCAACATGCTGCAGTGCCAGGCGCTGATGGCCGACAACCTCGGTGAAGGCTGCGAGGTGCTGATCACGCCGCTGCCGCTGTACCACATCTACGCCTTCACCTTTCACTGCATGGCGATGATGCTGATGGGCAACCACAACGTGCTGATCACCAACCCGCGCGATTTGTCGGCGATGGTCGGCGCAATGGCCCGGTGGAAGTTCAGCGGCTTTGTCGGCCTCAACACCCTGTTCGTCGCCCTGTGCAATCACGAGGGTTTCCGCCGCCTCGACTTCTCTGCACTGAAGCTGACCATCTCCGGCGGCATGGCCCTGCAGCAGGCCGCCGCCGAGCGCTGGGAGGACATCACCGGCTGTGCCATCTGCGAAGGCTACGGCCTGACCGAGACCAGCCCGGTGGTGTCGGTCAACCCGCGCCAGCACAACCAGCCCGGCACCATCGGCATTCCCATGCCGTCGACCCTGTGCAAGGTGATCGACGCGGCCGGCAACGACCTCGGACTCGGCATGCCCGGCGAGCTGTGCGTGAAGGGCCCGCAGGTGATGAAGGGCTACTGGCAGCGCCCCGAGGCCACCGCCGAGGTGCTGGACGCCGACGGCTGGCTGAAGACCGGCGACATCGCGGTGATCCAGCCGGATGGCTACTTGCGCATCGTCGACCGCAAGAAGGACATGATCCTGGTCTCCGGCTTCAACGTGTACCCCAACGAGCTGGAGGAAGTGCTGGCCAGCCTGCCGGGGGTGCAGCTGGGCGCCGCCATCGGCGTGCCGGACGAGAAGACCGGCGAAGCGGTCAAGCTGTTCGTGGTGCGCAAGCCCGGCGCCGAGCTGAGCGCCGAACAGGTGCTGGCGCACATGCGCGCCAACCTCACCGGCTACAAGGTGCCGCGGCAGATCGAGTTCCGCGACAGCCTGCCGGTCAGCAACGTCGGCAAGATCCTGCGCCGCGAGCTGCGCGACCAGGAGCTGAAGGCGCGCGCTACGGCCTGAGGCTGTCGTCCGGTGCGGATCGTGCCCGCGCGGGGGCACGATCCGCACCGCCGCCATTCCCCGCGCAAATCTGCGACAATCCCCGCCCCGAAAATACCAAGCCGACGCCCGCCCGATGAGTGCCGTACCCGCCTTCGACCAGTTGCTGAAGAACCTCGACCAGGCGCTCAACGCCGACCGCCACCGCCTGCGCCGCCAGCTCCACGAGCTGCGCAAGCAGTCGGGCACGCCATCGTGGGACGAGGCCAGGCTGGCGCAGTGGCTGGAGCGCTTCCAGGCCTCCGTGGCCAAGGTCGAGGCGCGCCGGCAGAGCGTGCCGCGCATCCGCTACGACGATGCGCTGCCGATCGCCGCGCGCCGCGAGGAGATCAAGGACGCGATCAGCAAGCACCAGGTGGTGGTGATCGCCGGCGAGACCGGTTCGGGCAAGACCACCCAGCTGCCGAAGATCTGCCTGGAGGTCGGCCGCGGCGTGCACGGGCTGATCGGCCACACCCAGCCGCGCCGCCTGGCGGCGCGCAGCGTGGCGACCCGCGTGGCCGAGGAAATCGGCACGCCGCTGGGCGAGCTGGTCGGCTACCAGGTGCGCTTCGAGGACCACAGCGGCGAGCAGTCGCTGATCAAGCTGATGACCGACGGCATCCTGCTCGCCGAGACCCAGCACGACCGCTACCTGGAAAAGTACGACACCCTGATCGTCGACGAGGCCCACGAGCGCAGCCTGAACATCGACTTCCTGCTCGGCTACCTGAAGAACCTGCTGCCGCGCCGCCCCGACCTCAAGGTGATCATCACCTCGGCGACCATCGACTTGGAGCGCTTCTCCAAGCACTTCAACGACGCGCCGATCATCGAGGTGTCCGGGCGCACCTACCCGGTAGACACCTGGTACCGGCCGCTGGCCGCCGAGCAGGACGAGAACGGCGAGTCGCTGTTCGACGACCTCTCGGTGGAGCAGGGCATCCTGCGCTCTCTCGACGAGATCGAGGCGCACGAGCGCTCGGTGGGCCAGCGCCCCGGCGACGTGCTGGTGTTCCTCCCCGGCGAGCGCGAGATCCGCGAGGCCGCCGAGGTGCTGCGCAAGGCCAACCTGCGCCACACCGAGGTGATGCCGCTGTACGCGCGCCTCACCCCGGCCGAGCAGCAGAAGATCTTCAAGCCGGCCGGCGGGCGCAAGATCGTGCTGGCCACCAACGTCGCCGAGACCTCGCTGACCGTGCCGGGCATCCGCTACGTGATCGACAGCGGCACCGCGCGCATCAGCCGCTACAGCTACCGCTCCAAGGTCCAGCGCCTGCCCATCGAGGCGGTGTCCCAGGCCAGCGCCAACCAGCGCAAGGGTCGCTGCGGCCGGGTCGAGCCGGGCATCTGCATCCGCCTGTACGCCGAGGAGGATTTCCTCGCCCGTCCCGAATTCACCGATCCGGAGATCCTGCGCACCAACCTGGCCGCGGTGATCCTGCAGATGCTGCACCTGCGCCTGGGCGACATACAGGCGTTCCCGTTCATCGAGCCGCCGGACGGCAAGGCGATCAGCGACGGCTTCAACCTGCTGCAGGAGCTCTCGGCGGTCAACCGCGAGAACCAGCTGACCCTGCTGGGCCGCCAGCTGGCGCGCCTGCCGATCGACCCGCGTCTGGGCCGCATGCTGCTGGAGGGCGCCCAGCAGGGCAGCCTGGCCGAGGTGCTGGTGGTGGTCAGCGCCCTGTCGGTGCAGGACCCGCGCGAGCGGCCGATGGAGCGCCAGCAGGCCGCCGACCAGGCCCATGCGCAGTGGAAGAACCCGGATTCCGACTTCGCCGCGCTGATCAACCTGTGGCACGGCTTCGAGGCCATGCGCCAGGAACTGGGCGCCAACGCCCTGCGCAACTGGTGCCGCAAGAACTTCCTCAACTATCTGCGCCTGCGCGAATGGCGCGACGCCCACCGCCAGCTGCTGCTGACCTGCCGCGACCTCCAGCTGCCGCTCAACAAGCTGGAGGCGCCGGAAGCGTCCGAGAGTAGGGTGGACAACGGCGCAGCCTTGTCCACCGCCAGCACGTCGCAGAAAGGCCGCGGCGAACTCGACCAGCGCGCCCGCCAGGCCGTCGCCGCCCAGGACGAGCGCCAGCAGAACGCGCAGACCCTGAAGAACTACGCCGCGGTGCACAAGGCGATCCTTGCCGGCCTGCTCAGCCAGGTCGGCCAGAAGACCGAGGAGGGCGACTACATCGGCGCCCGCCAGCGGCGCTTCTGGCTGCACCCTTCCAGCGTGATCGGCCGCAAGCGCCCGCAGTGGGTGATGGCCGCCGAGCTGGTGGAAACCACCAAGCTGTTCGCGCGCATGGTGGCCAAGATCGAGCCGGACTGGATCGAGCCGCTGGCGCCGCACCTGGTCAAGAAGAACCACCTCGAGCCGCACTGGGAGAAGAAGCGCGGCCAGGTGGTGGCCTACGAGCAGATCACCCTCTACGGGCTGATCATCGTCGGCCGCCGCCCGGTGCACTACGGCCCTATCGATCCGCCGGCCGCGCGCGAGCTGTTCATCCGCGAGGGCCTGGTGCGCGGCGAGATCAACAGCCGCGCCAAGTGCCTGAGCGCCAACCAGCAGCTGCTGGAGTTATTCGACGAGCTGGAAGCCAAGGCGCGCCGCCGTGACATCCTCGCCGACGAGGAAACCCTGTACGCCTTCTACGACGCACGCCTGCCGGCGGACATCTACCAGACCGCCAGCTTCGAGACCTGGTACAAGCGCGAGAGCGCGAAGAATCCGCAGCTGTTGATCATGCGCGAGGAAGACGTGCTGGCCCGCGAGGCCAGCGAGATCACTGCGCAGCAGTACCCGGACAGCCTGAGCATCGGCCGCCTGCAGCTGCCGCTGACCTACCACTTCGAGCCCAACCACCCGCGCGACGGCGTCACCGTGCGCGTGCCGGCGCCGCTGCTGCCGCAGCTGCCGGCCGAGCGCCTCGACTGGCTGGTGCCGGGCCTGCTGGAAACCAAGTGCGTGGCGCTGGTGCGCAACCTGCCCAAGGCGCTGCGCAAGAACTTCGTGCCGGTGCCGGACTTCGTCGGCGCCGCGCAGGCCAAGCTGGCCTTTGGCGAGGGCTCGCTGCCCGAGGCGCTGGGCCGCGAGCTTACGCGCATGACCGGTGCCCGCGTGCCGGAGGAAGCCTGGGCCGACGCCGCCGCCCAGCTGGAAAGCCACCTGAAGATGAATATCGAGGTGGTCGATGCGCACGGCAAATTCCTCGGCGAAGGCCGGGACCTCGCCGAGCTGACCGCGCGCTTCGCCGAGGCCAGCCAGGCCGCGCTGGCGCTG
>DATCUN010000339.1:0-1556 GCA_036561825.1 Pseudomonas sp. | reverse complement strand
ATCGCATCGAGGTTTCACCTATGGAACAGGCAACGCCCACGCTCGCAGAGCTGCACCAGATGATCCGCATGTCCGACACCATCAACATGGAAATCTTCTACTGGTGGTGTATCGCGCTGATGATCGTCATCCACGCCGGCTTCCTCTCCTACGAGATCGGCGCCTCGCGACTGAAGAACGCGCTGACCGCCGGGGTGAAGAACATCCTCGCCTTCGCCTTCATCGTGCCGACCTTCTTCTTCTTCGGCTGGTGGATCTACAACGGCTTCGCTGGCGGCATCGTCCCGGATCTGGCCGGCGCCGCGGCCAGCCTGCCATGGAGCTCGAGCATGGGCCCGAACGTGCAGGACAACGCCACCGGCATCTTCTGGGCCGCGTTCGTGCTGTTCGCCGCCACCACTGCGTCGATCATGTCCGGGGCGATCATCGAGCGCACACGAATGAGCGCCTTCATCGTGCTGGCGATCATCCTCGGCTCGGTGGTGTGGATCCTCGGCGCGGCCTGGAGCTGGCACCCGAAAGGCTGGCTGACCACCGAATGGGGCTTCCATGACGTCGGCTGCGCCGGCGCGGTGCACCTGATCGCCGGCTTCTTCACCCTCGGTGTGGTGATGAACGTCGGCGCGCGCATCGGCCGCTTCAACGCCGACGGCAGCGCCAACCCCATCGTCGGCCACAGCATGCCGATGAGCGTGATCGGTCTGATGCTGGTGATCGTCGGCTTCTTCGGCTTCCTCGGCGGCTGCATCATCTACAACGTCGGCGGCCAGTGGACCAACATCTACGGCCAGCCCACCACCCTCTCCGCCTTCGCCTTCAACGCCCTGATGGGTTTCGCCGGCGGCCTCATCGGTGCCTACCTGACCACCCGCGAACCCTTCTGGATGATGTCCGGTGGCTTGGTTGGCATCATCTCGGTGGCCCCGGGCCTCGACGTCTACTACCCGGGCCTGTCCTACCTGATCGGCATGGGCGTCGCTGCCGCTGCGCCGCTGGTACAGAACTTGCTGGTGAAACGTGGCCTGGACGATGCAGTCGGTGCCTTCGCCGTGCACGGCTTCGGTGGCTTCATGGGCCTGGTGATCAGCGGCCTGTTCATCGCCGGTTACCCGAACGTCGCCGAAGGCGCACCGGCGGTGAACTTGCTCGGCCAACTCGGCGGGGCCGTGGTGCTGGCAATCCTCGGCTTCTTCCCCGGCTACCTGATTTCCCTGGCCATGAAGAAGGCCGGCTGGCTGCGCGTCCCTGCGCACGCCGAGGAGCGCGGCCTGGATCTGGTTGAGGTGCCGGCCCAGGCCTACCCGGAATGGGCGATCACCGGCGCCGGTAGCACCGTGGTCGCCAGCGCAGCGGTCGCCACACCCGCCATCGGCCAGGCCAAGCCGGCCTGAACACCACTCCCGTAAGCGCGGCGGCACCCGCCCCGCGCATCGGCCAAAGGAGCAATGCCATGAGCAGTCCGATCAGCAGCTGGGAAGGTGCCAGCACCGTGTATACCTTCGCCGACAAGCCGGCCGTGATGGCGGTGATCCTGGCGCTGGGGGTCGCCCTGACCG
>DATCUN010000338.1:0-2138 GCA_036561825.1 Pseudomonas sp. | reverse complement strand
CCAACAACATGCCCTCGCGCAAGAAGGCGCTCTACTACGCCCTGACCGGCGAGACCTTCACCGGCAAGCAGGCGCACGACCTGGGCTACGCCACCAAATCCGTGCCGCTGGCGCAGCTGGACGCCGAGACCGACCGCGTGGTCAAGATGCTGACGCGCCTGGGTCGCGTGGTGCTCGGCAAGACCAAGGAGGTCTACGAGAAGGTGCTGGACATGGATTTCGAAGCCGCCATCGACTACGAAATGGCCAAGATGTGGGAACTGTCCCGCGAGACCAACGACGACTGGGTGCGCACGGCGCTGGTGTCGTTCAAGAAGCGCGAGTTCAAGCCCGGCCTGCAATCCTACGAGCTCAAGCGGGACGTCTGAGCGACTCTGGCCAGCGGCGGGAGGTGCGGACGCCCGGCCTGCCGCGGGTCTCGGCGGCCGGCACCTGTGAATACCTTGTGGAGCGCAGCTGCGCTGCGCGATATCGCCCGGCATAGCCGGGCTCCTACAGTTTTTCGATGCCTTGTTGCGGCAGGCGCTGCGGGAAACGCTGGATACGTCAGGTGTTTCCCGGATTCAACATCGCCTCGGCCCGCCCCGGAAACACCACCATGCTCTCTGGCGTCGTGGCATGCGGCGGCCCGGGCTGGTGGAAGGCCTCCACGGCCATGGCCGATTCCATGAACGACAGCGCCAGGTACAGCAGCGGCTTTTGCTCGGCCGGCAGTTCGGCCAGGGGCCATTGATCCAGATGCGCGGCGATGGCCGGCATTTCCTCCACCAGCGCCCGGTAGAGGCCGACGAGCTCATCCATGGAGGCCGACAGGCGGCGGCGCATGCGTGCGTCTTCGCTGGGCAGCGCAAACGACAGCCAGCACTCCAGATGCGCGAACGGCTTTGGCAACGCGGTCGCGGCGCTCATTTCGCCAGCTCCTTGCCGCAGCGGGCGGCGACCGTGTGGTACAGGTGGCGCACGGCGATTTCCTGGTCCGACAGGTTCATCTGGCGGATGGCGCCGGAGCGCAGCGAGCGGTGCGTGGCCTCGTTGGTGGCCAGGTCCTCGCGCGACAGGTCCCGCAGCACGATCTTGCTGTATTCCTGACTGATCATTTCCGAGGCCCGCTGCGGCATCGGGAAGTAATAGGCCAGCTCGTACACCGTCCTGTCGTGCGCCACCGGCCAGAAGGCGTCCACGTAATACCAGCCGGCGCCGACGTTGATGCGCGAGTACGGAAAGATGATGTTCAGGTCGAACCCCCAGTCGCGCACTTGTGCCTGCGCGGTGCCGGGGAAAGCCTGGGCGGCACCGCCACCCTGCGTGAAGGTGGCGCCGAAACCGAAGGCCAGCTTCTCGGCCGGGCTGAGGTCGTGCGGCGCCAGATGCACCGACACGGACTGGTTGCCGTTTTCCTGCAACTTGATGCGCTGCACGGCTAGGTACGGGTCCTCCGGGCTGATGCACTGGCCGACCGACAGCTTGTGCACGAAGGCACCGTGGTAGGACTCCTGGAAGGCGTTCATGGTCACCTTCCAGTTGGCATTGACGGCGTAGCGGTAACGGCCGGCCAGCACCATCTGCTCGAACGGAAACGGTTTCAGATCCTGATTGAACTCGGCCATGGCCAGCTCCAGCGTCTGCGCCGGTCGCTTGGCCAGGTTCACGAAAATGAATCCGCGCCAGGTGTCCAGGTGCACCGCCGGCAGGCCCAGGGCCGATTTGTCCAGGTTGTGGAAACGCTGCTCGTCGGTGACGAAGGCCAGCCGGCCGCGGGTGTCGAAGGTCCAGCCGTGAAAGTTGCACTGAAAACCCTTGCAATGGCCGGCGCCCTCATCCGCCACCTGGTTGCCGCGGTGCGTGCAGACGTTGTGGAAGGCCCGCAGTTTGCCGTCGTCGCCGCGCACCACCAGGATGGAGGCGTCCTGGGCTTCCAGGTAGCGCACGAAATAGTCGCCGGGCCGGGGCAGATCCTCCTCGCGCAGGATCAGGTTGACCCACATGCCGCGAAAGATGCGCTCGCGCTCCAGCTCGAAGAACGCCGGGTCGACCGCGGTACTGACCGGCACCGGCCCGGTGCCCAGCTGCGGATAGCGCGGCGCGAACGGCCGCGGGTTGAGGTTCGCGGGACTGTTCATGGGCACATCTCCTCTAGG
>DATCUN010000337.1:0-5684 GCA_036561825.1 Pseudomonas sp. | reverse complement strand
GGTGGCCGGAGCGGAACCGTAGGGTAGAAGACTCGCGCAGCGATCTTCTACCACGCCCCGGCCGCCCGAGGGATCACGCCAGCACCGGCCCGGCCTGCTCGCGTTCGCGGATGCCCTGCTCGATGGTGGCGGCGACCCGCTGCAGCGCCGGCAGGTAGCGCTGGGCGGCCTGCTCGATGGTCATCGCCTTGAGCACGTAGACCAGGTTGAGGCAGCCGTAGACCCGCTGTTCGCCGCAGATCGGCACGGCGATGGAGGCGGTGCGCTCCTCGCTGTTCCAGCTGCCGAAGTTCTCGCCGTAGCCGCGGTGGCGGGTGCGACGCAGCAGGTTGTCGAGCGCCACCGGGTTGCGCGCCAGGCGACAGTCCTCGTCGTCGCGCTTGGCCAGCAGCTCGACGATGCGCTCGCGCTCGGCCTCCGGGCAGAACGCCAGGTAGGCCAGGCCGGTGGCGGTGATCAGCATCGGCAGGCGGCGGCCGACCATCGAGCGGTGGAACGACAGGCGGCTGAAGCGGTGGGTGGTCTCGCGCACCACCATGGCGTCGACGTCCAGGGTGCACAGGTCGGTCGGCCAGTGCACCTCCAGCAGCAGCTCGGCCAGCAACGGTGCGCCCAGCTCGGAAATCCACTGCTCGTCGCGGAAGCCCTCGCTCAGCTCGCGCACCTTGAGGTTGAGGCGGAAGCTGTCGTCCGACTCGCTGCGCCGCACGTAGCCCTCGTCCTGCAGGGTCTCCAGCAGGCGGCGCACCGTGGTGCGGTGCAGGCCGGTCAGCTCGGCCAGCCGGGCCGGGCTGGCGCCGCCGTCCACCCGGTTGAGGGCATTGAGGATCTGCAGGCCGCGGGTCAGGCCGCGTACGGTCTTGTATTCGGTTTCGCGCGTGCCGCTCATCTGTCTGTCACCTGATCAAGTCCGCCTTCGCCGTATTCAAGCATGCCTGTCGCCTGCCAGCCCAGATGGCGGCGCCGCGCTGTTCCAGCCCCTGCGCAGGGCCGGCCAGTGCCCGTTTCATCCGCGCCCGGCGCGCCCGTTGGCGACGCCATCCGCAGGGGCGGCTCGCTGCCCGATCCCCGGCGCAGAGCGGTCGAGGCCGTGCAACGTGACCGGCAAGCACACCGGGAAAGGCAAAAAAACCTTTAAAAACAACATGGTGCACATAGTGCACGTAAGGGTAGATAGTTTTTTTCCTTCCCGAGTCACGCCCCTAAAATGGCCGCCGTCGTTCTGAACAAAAAACAACCAGGTGACGAGCCAGCCTGATGGCGAGTGGATCCCGGCGGCGCCAGTGCGGCGACACCGGCCAGCCACGGCAGCTTACCTGACACGTTGCGCGTTGGTCGGCGGAGGCGGGTGGTCTCCGACGATCATGGAGGTTTCATGACTGTAAAACTTAAATGCCTGTCGCATACCCCCCTGCGTGGCCTCAATGACCCGGGCGCCGCTGTCGTCGCCGAAGTCGATGCGGCGCTGGCCAAGGCCCGTGCCGAAGTCGAGGCCTTCGATCCCGAGCTGATCGTGATCTTCGCGCCGGATCACTACAACGGCCTGTTCTACGACCTGATGCCTCCGTTCGTGATCGCCACCGCTGCCGAGTCGGTGGGCGACTACCTGACCCAGCCCGGCCCGTTGTCGGTGGCCAAAGACCTGGCCCTCGAGCTGACTCGCCACGTGCTCGACAGCGACGTCGATATCGCCCTGTCGCACCGCCTGCAGGTGGACCACGGCTGCACCCAGACCCTGGAAGAGCTGACCGGCAGCCTCGACCGCTATCCGGTGATCCCGATCATCATCAACTCGGTGGCGCCGCCGTTCGCCCCCTATCGCCGGGTGCGCAAGCTGGGCGAGGCGGTGGGCCGCTTCATCGCCAAGCTCGACAAGCGCGTGCTGATCCTCGGCACCGGCGGGCTGTCGCACGAGCCGCCCGTGCCGCTGCTGGCCGACGCCCCCGAAGCGATCAGCGAGTTCCTCATCGCCGGGCGCAATCCGACCCCGGAAGCGCGGGCCGCCCGCCAGGCGCGCACCATCGCTGCCGGCAAGATCTACGGCACTGCGGAGTCGCTGCAGACCCCGCTCAACGCCGACTGGGACCTGGCCTTCATCGACCTGCTGGTGCAGGGCCGCCTCGACGAGATCGACGAGTTCAAGATCGACGAAATCTCCAAGGCCGCCGGCCGCTCGGCGCACGAAGTGCGCACCTGGGTCGCTGCCTTCGCGGCGCTGGCTGCCACCGGCGCCTACTCCGCCCGTCAGGACTACTACCGGGCGATCAACGAATGGATTGCCGGCTATGGCGTGGTAAGCGCCGAGCAGAACTGAGCCTTTGCGGGCCCAGCCTCACCCTGATTCATCACCCGCAGCGCCACTCGCGGCGAAGAGAGATAGAAAGATGAGCCACACCGATATGCAGATCCCCAGCGAAGCCGAAATCGTTGCCCGTGCCGAGGCTATGATCCCCTGGCTGCGCGAGAAGGCCGACGCCACCGAGAAGGCGCGCATGGTCTCCCGCGAGACCATCCAGGCCTTCCAGGAAGCCGGCTTCTTCAAGATCCTGCAGCCCAAGCGCTGGGGCGGCTACGAGATGCACCCCAACGTGCTGAACAAGGTGCTGATGGAACTGGCCCGCGGTTGCCCGTCCAGCGCCTGGAACGTGATGGTGCTCGGTGTGCACCCCTTCGAGATCGGCCTGCTCGACCCGCGCTGCGGCGACGAGCTGTGGGGCGAGGACAACACCCGTCTGGTGTCCTCCTCCTACGCGCCCTTCGGCACCGTCACCCGTGTCGACGGCGGCTATCAGCTCAACGGCGAGTGGCTGACCTCCAGCGGTTGCGATCACGCTGCCGGCGGTGCCTTCCTCGGCGGCCGCGTGGTCAACGATGCCGGCCAGATGGAGTTCCGCTCGTTCTGGGTGCAGGCCAGCGACTTCGAGATCGTCGACGACTGGCATGTGGTCGGCCTGGCCGGCACCGGCAGCAAGAAGCTGCTCATCAAGGAAGTCTTCGTGCCGACCTATCGCAGCCACGTGATCGGCGACTACGACCAGCACTCCCACGGCCACGTCAACAACCTGTACAAGGTGCCGTTCTTCTTCGTGTTCTACGCCGCCGTATCCTCGGTGATCATCGGCATGGCGCGCGGCATGGTCGACCTCTACGTCGACCACATGAAGCCGCGGCAGAATCTCAACCAGGCGGTCGGTGCCGCGGTCAACGACCCGTTCATCAAGAGCCGCCTGGGCGAGGCCTACGCCAAGATCCTCGGTGCCACCACCCGCGTGCTGCACAACACCGAGGAAGCCTGGAGCTACGCTTCCCAGGGCCAGCTGGTGCCGCTGGACGTGCGCGTGCGCCACTTCGCCACCAACCAGTTCACCGGCGGCGAGTGCTTCGATGCCGCGCACATGATCTTCAAGAAGACCGCCACCCGTGGCGTCTGGCTGAGCAGCCCGATGCAGCGGCAGATGCGCGACATCCTGGTCGGTGCCAACCACATCACCCAGAACCAGGACAACATCGGCGACCTGCTCGGCGGCCAGCTGCTCGGCAACCCGCTGCCGGCGGCCAACCCGTTCGGCGTCAAGGCCTGATTCCGAGTCGGAACCGATGGGCGGGCCAAAGAGCCCGCCCACATCTGCCCGCTGCGTGAGAGCACGTGTCATGAGCAAAGAAATCAATCAGCTGCTGGACTGGATCCCCAACGCCGACCTGGCCGCCCTGCCGGTGGTCAGCGCCGACGACCACCGCGTCGGTATGCGCAACCTGGCCGCCGCGGTGACCATCATCACCGCGCGCGACGGCGACACCCATCTCGGCCTGACCGCCACCGCGGTCTGTTCGGTGACCGCCGAGCCGCCGCGCCTGGTGGTGTTCGTCAACAAGAAGGTCGCCGCCAGCGCGGCGATCCTCAACAGCGGCGCGCTGTGCGTGAACGTGCTGTCCGGGGAGCAGGAGCACGAAGCCAAGGTGTTCGCCGGCATGGTCGAGGGCGTGCACGGCGAGGCGCGCTTCCAGCATGGCCAGTGGCACGACCTGGCCAGCGGCGTGCCGGTACTCGACGGCGCCGTGGCCAACTTCGACTGCCGGGTGGTCAAGGTCTTCGACGAGAGCACCCACCACGCTTTCCTCTGCGAGGTCCTGGCCACCCGTGGCCAGCAGGGCGGCGAGCCGCTCCTGTACCTGAACGGCGCCTTCCGCCGCCTCGCCCCCCAAGCCTGATTTCGAGGAACCAGTTGATGACCAGTATCACCCTGAGCGAAGCCTCCACCAGCCAGTTCGTGCGTATCCAGGACGGCGAGCTCGACCTGAACATCCACTACAACGACTGCGGCGCAGGTGCGGAAACCGTGGTCATGCTGCACGGCTCCGGTCCCGGCGCCAGCGGCTGGGCCAACTTCAACCGCAACATCGAGCCGCTGGTGGCTGCCGGCTACCGGGTGATCCTCATGGACTGCCCGGGCTGGAGCAAGAGCGACTCGATCGTCTGCACCGGCTCGCGCTCCGACCTCAACGCCCGCGTGCTCAAGGGCCTGGTCGACGCGCTGCAGCTGGACCGCGTGCACATCCTCGGCAACTCCATGGGTGGCCACAGCGCCGTCGCCTTCGCCCTGGCCAACCCCGAGCGCATCGGCAAGCTGGTGCTGATGGGCGGTGGCACCGGCGGCGCCAGCCTGTTCACGCCGATGCCGACCGAAGGCATCAAGCTGCTGCAGGGCCTGTACCGCGAGCCGACCATCGACAACCTGAAGAAGATGATGAACGTCTTCGTCTTCGACAGCAGCGACCTCACCGAGGAGCTGTTCCAGGCCCGTCTCGACAACATGCTCAATCGTCGCGACCACCTGGAGAACTTCGTCAAGAGCCTGGCGGCCAACCCCAAGCAGTTCCCCGACTTCAGCCCGCGCCTCGCCGAGATCAAGGCGCAGACCCTGGTCATCTGGGGCAGCAACGACCGCTTCGTGCCGATGGACGCCGGCCTGCGCCTGCTCGCCGGCCTGCCGAATGCCGAGCTGCACGTGTTCAACCGCTGCGGCCACTGGGCGCAGTGGGAACACGCCGACAAGTTCAACCGCATGGTGCTGGACTTCCTGAGCCACTGATCCGTTCGGCTGGCGCGCTGGCGCCGGCCCCGTTTTGCGGTCGCCGCAGCCTCTGGCTGCGGCCGGCTTACCTGCCCGTACCGTCCGTCACCCGCCTTGTCGGGAGAACGGCTGGTGCGGGCTTTTTGTCTGAAAAATTCTTTAAAAACAATGATGTGCACTAAGTGCACGCGTGAGGCGTTTTTCGTTGTCGGGGTTTTTCGGCCGTTCCTATACTCGCGCCCACAACAAAGGCCCCAGTGCGGATACGGTCAAGCGCCTCGTGCGCCGACCGTCGTTACCTGCTGGAGCATAGACAGCCAACGGTCCGCGATTCGCTTGCGGATCAGCGGCGGCACCCGTTTTGCGCGCACCCGAGGTAAGCCATGAGCGTTACTCAACAGACCCTGGAACAACTGGCCGCCGCCCTGCGCGGCGCCGAGGCGAGCGGAGAGGCCGTCGAGCCGCTGCGCGGGCTGATCGGCGAGGACAACGGCGCGGCGGCCTACGCCATCCAGCGCCTGAACATCGCCCACGGCGTGGCCAACGGTCGCCGCGTGGTCGGTCGCAAGATCGGCCTGACCAACCCCAAGGTGCAGGCCCAGCTCGGCGTCG
>DATCUN010000336.1:0-6768 GCA_036561825.1 Pseudomonas sp. | reverse complement strand
GGACCAGCTCAAGGGCCGTTGGACCCTGCTGTTCTTCGGCTACACCTTCTGCCCGGACATCTGCCCGACCACCCTGGCCGAGCTGCGCCAGCTCAAGAGCCAGCTGTCGCCGGAGGCGCTGGCCCGCCTGCAGGTGACCATGGTCAGCATCGACCCCCATCGCGATACGCCCGCGCAGCTCAAGCAGTACCTCGGCTACTACAAGGCCGGCTACAGCGGGCTGACCGGCGAGCTGGCGGACATCCAGGCGCTGGCCAACGCGGTGAGCATTCCCTTCATTCCCGGCGACACCAGCCGCGAGCACTACACCGTCGACCACAGCGGCAATCTCGCCGTGATCGGCCCGGACGGCCGTCAGCGCGGCTTCATCCGCGCGCCGCTGAACGTCGCCAAGCTGGCGGTGCAGCTGCCGGCACTGCTCAAGCAGGACTGAGGATGGGGTAGGGTGGACAACGGCGCAGCCTTGTCCACCAGTGTGCGGCTCATGGCGGAAAATCGCTGCGCGAGTTTTCCACGGGGTGGCCATCCACCCTACACAGGTCCGCCCCATCGAGCATGCCCTACGCCCTGCGCCCGATCCCCGTTATACTTCGCGGTTTTCCGATCAGCTGCCGCAAGGGTCCCGCCGCGCATGGACAAGACCTACCAACCCCACGAAATCGAATCCCGCTGGTACGCCGAGTGGGAGGCGAAGAACTACTTCGCGCCGCAAGGTTCCGGCGAGTCCTACACCATCGCCCTGCCGCCGCCCAACGTCACCGGCAGCCTGCACATGGGCCACGGCTTCAACAACGCGATCATGGACGCGCTGATCCGCTTCCGCCGCATGCAGGGCCGCAACACCCTGTGGCAGCCGGGCACCGACCACGCCGGCATCGCCACCCAGATGGTGGTGGAGCGCCAGCTGGCCGCGCAGAACCTGTCGCGCCACGACCTCGGCCGCGAGAAGTTCCTCGAGAAGGTCTGGGAGTGGAAGGAAGAGTCCGGCGGCACCATCACCCGGCAGATCCGCCGTCTCGGCTCCTCGGTGGACTGGTCGCGCGAGCGCTTCACCATGGACGAGGGCCTCTCCGAGGCGGTCAAGGAAGCCTTTGTGCGTCTGCACGAGGACGGCCTGATCTACCGCGGCAAGCGCCTGGTCAACTGGGACACCAAGCTGCACACGGCGATCTCCGACCTCGAAGTGGAGAACCACGACGAGAAGGGTTCGCTGTGGAACCTGCGCTACCCGCTGGCCGACGGCGCCAAGACCGCCGAGGGCCAGGACTACCTGATCGTAGCCACCACCCGTCCGGAAACCATGCTCGGCGACTCGGCCGTGGCGGTGAACCCGCAAGATCCGCGCTACCAGGCGCTGATCGGCAAGTTCGTCGAGCTGCCACTGGTCGGCCGGCGCATCCCGATCATCGGCGACGACTACTGCGATCCCGAGTTCGGCACCGGCTGCGTGAAGATCACCCCGGCCCACGACTTCAACGACTATGAAGTCGGCAAGCGCCACCACCTGCCGCTGATCAACATCCTCGACAAGGACGCGGCGATCCTCGCCACCGCCCAGGTGTTCAACCTCGACGGCAGCGTCAACGCCGCGTTCGACGCCCGCCTGCCGGCGCAGTTCGCCGGCCTCGACCGCTTCGAGGCGCGCAAGCAGATCGTCGCCGCCTTCGACGCCGCCGGCCTGCTGGAGAAGATCGACGACCACGCCCTCAAGGTGCCCAAGGGCGACCGCTCCGGCACCATCATCGAGCCGTGGCTGACCGACCAGTGGTACGTCTCCACCAAGCCGCTGGCCGAGAAGGCCATCGCCGCCGTGGAAGACGGCCAGATCCAGTTCGTACCCAAGCAGTACGAGAACATGTACTTCAGCTGGATGCGCGACATCCAGGACTGGTGCATCAGCCGCCAGCTGTGGTGGGGCCACCGCATCCCGGCCTGGTACGACGAGGCCGGCAACGTCTACGTCGGCCGCGACGAGGCCGAAGTGCGCGCCAAGCACAACCTCGGCGACATCGCCCTGCGCCAGGACGACGACGTGCTGGACACCTGGTTCAGCTCCGGCCTGTGGACCTTCTCCACCCTCGGCTGGCCGCAGCAGACCGAGTTCCTGAAGACCTTCCACCCCACCGACGTGCTGGTCACCGGCTTCGACATCATCTTCTTCTGGGTCGCCCGGATGATCATGATGAGCCTGCACCTGACCGGGCAGATCCCGTTCAAGACCGTCTACGTCCACGGTCTGGTGCGCGACGGCCAGGGCCACAAGATGTCCAAGTCCAAGGGCAACGTGCTGGATCCTTTGGACATCGTCGACGGCATCGACCTGGAAACCCTGGTGACCAAGCGCACCAGCGGCATGATGCAGCCCAAGCTGGCCGAGAAGATCGCCAAGCAGACCCGCGCCGAGTTCCCCGACGGCATCGCCAGCTACGGCACCGACGCGCTGCGCTTCACCTTCTGCTCGCTGGCCTCCACCGGCCGCGACATCAAGTTCGACATGGGCCGCGTCGAGGGCTACCGCAACTTCTGCAACAAGCTGTGGAACGCCACCAACTTCGTGCTGGAGAACACCGACGGCAAGGACTGCGGCGCCCATGACGAGGCGGCGGCCGGCGCTCCGGTCGAGCTGTCGCCGGTGGACCGCTGGATCATCTCCGCGCTGCAGCGCTGCGAGCAGGACGTCACCCGTCACCTCGACCAGTTCCGCTTCGACCTGGCCGCCCAGTCGCTCTACGAGTTCGTCTGGGACGAGTACTGCGCCTGGTATCTGGAGCTGGTCAAGCCGGTGCTGTGGGACGAGCAGGCTTCCGTCGAGCGCCAGCGCGGCACCCGCCGCACCCTGGTGCGCGTGCTGGAGGTCATCCTGCGCCTGGCCCATCCGTTCATGCCGTTCATCACCGAGGAAATCTGGCAGCGCATCAAGGCGCTGGCCGGCAAGTCCGGTGACACCCTGATGCTGCAGCCCTGGCCGGAAGCCAACGAGAGCCGCATCGACGCGGCCGCCGAAGGCGACATCGAGTGGGTCAAGCAGCTGATGCTCGGCGTGCGGCAGATCCGTGGCGAAATGAAGATCTCCATGGCCAAGCGCATCGACGTGGTGCTGGCCAACGCCAGTGCCGAGGACCAGCGCCGCCTGGCCGACTTCGAGCCGCTGCTGGCCAAGCTGGCCAAGTTCGAATCGGTGCGCGTGCTGGCCGCCGGCGAGGAAGCGCCGCTGGCCGCCACCGCGCTGGTCGGCGAGATGGAAGTGCTGGTGCCGATGGCCGGGCTGATCGACAAGGACGCCGAGCTGGCGCGCCTCGACAAGGAACTGCAGCGCCTGCAAGGCGAGGTGCAGCGCGTCGGCGGCAAGCTGGCCAACGAAGGCTTCGTCGCCAAGGCGCCGGAAGCCGTGCTGGACAAGGAACGCGCCAAGCTGGCCGAGGCCGAGCAGGCGCTGGCCAAGCTGGCCGAGCAGCGCGCCAAGATCGCCGCGCTCTAAACCGCCGCTGTCAGGCGCAAGGCCCGCTACCGCAAGGTAGCGGGCCTTTTTCTGTGCGCTGCGACAGAGCGGCGCTTTTCAGCGCCGCCCCTCATCAGGCATGCTCGCCCGCCAGTTGCAACATCCGAAAACAACAATCCGCCCACTGACCCACCGGAAGCCCGCCCATGTACGCCTGGATGGCCCTGATCTTTGTCGTCGGTTACCTCTGCATCGCCCTCGAACACCCGCTGAAAATCGACAAGGCCGCCTCGGCCATTCTCACCGCCGTGCTGTGCTGGACCGTGCTGGTCCTCGGTGCCGACAGCATCCTGCCGGCCGCGGAGGCCGCCGTAGCCAGTGCCGCCGGCGATCATGGCGTGGTCGGCGAGCTGCGCCACCACCTCGGTGAAATCTCCGAAATCCTGTTCTTCCTGCTCGGCGCCATGACCATCGTCGAGCTGGTCGACGCCCACGAGGGCTTTCGCGTCATCACCGACCGCATCCAGACCCGCAAGCGCGTGCAGTTGCTGTGGCTGATCGGCTTCATCACCTTCTTCCTCTCCGCCGCGCTGGACAACCTGACCACCACCATCGTGATGATCTCGCTGCTGCGCAAGCTGATCGGCGATCCGCGCGAGCGCTGGTTCTACGCCGGCATCGTGGTGATCGCCGCCAACGCCGGCGGCGCCTGGTCGCCGATCGGCGACGTCACCACCACCATGCTGTGGATCGGCAACCAGATCACCACCGGCGGCATCATCAGCAGCCTGTTCCTGCCCAGCCTGGTGTGCCTGCTGGTGCCGCTGGTGGTGCTCAGCTTCATCCTCAGCGGCGAAACCGAGCGCCCGCAGAACGGCCTCACCGAAGAAGGCCGCCGCGACCCGACCACGGCCTTCGAGCGCCAGCTGGTGCTGGCGCTGGGCCTCGGCTCGCTGCTGTTCGTGCCGGTGTTCAAGACCGTCACCCACCTGCCGCCGTACATGGGCATCCTGTTCGGCCTGGGCGTGCTCTGGGTAGCTACCGAGGTGATCCACCGCGGCAAGAACGACGAGGACAAGCACCCGCTGTCGGTGATCGGCGTACTGCGCAAGATCGACACCCCGAGCATCCTGTTCTTCCTCGGCATCCTGCTGGCGGTGTCCAGCCTGGCCACCGCCGGCCACCTGACCCAGGTCGCCGGCGCACTGAAGGACAGCCTCGGCAACGTCTACGCCATCAACATCGCCATCGGCCTGCTCTCCGCCGTGGTCGACAACGTGCCGCTGGTGGCCGGCGCGATGAAGATGTACCCGCTGGTCACGCCGGCTGCCGCGGCCGCCGGCGACACCGGCTGGCTGCAACACTTCATCGCCGACGGCACCTTCTGGGAGATGCTCGCCTACTGCGCCGGCACCGGCGGCAGCTGCCTGATCATCGGCTCGGCGGCCGGCGTCGCCGCCATGGGCATGGAGCGGATCAACTTCCTCTGGTACCTCAAGTACATCAGCGGCCTGGCCCTGCTCGGCTACCTCGGCGGCGCCGCCACCTACATCGCCCTGCGCACCCTGATCTGACGGAGCACCGCACATGGACGTGAGCAAGACCCGCACCAGCTTCTACCGCCGCCTGTACGTGGCCTGGCTGATCGACAGCGCCACCGCCACCAGCGTGCCGGCGCTGATGGCCGCCACCGGCATGCCGCGGCGCACCGCCCAGGACACCGTGGCGGCGCTGGCCGAGCTGGACATCGACTGCCAGTTCCAGCAGGACGACGGCGAGCGGCACAACGCCGGCCACTACGCAATCCGCGCTTGGGGCGCCATCGACAAGCGCTGGGTCGGCGCGCATCTGGCGCAGATCAAGGCCGTGCTCGGCTATCCCTGAGCGCCTGCAGACGGTCACTGACCCGGACAGCGGTTCGGCGATATCCTTGCTCCAGCCCGCTCCGCCACCGGAGCGGGAATTTTCGCTGCAAATGGAGGCGCGATGATTATCGAGTGGTGGTATTGGGCAATCGGCGGCATCCTGCTGATCCTGCTGGAGCTGGCGATCCCGGCGTTCTTCGTGATCTGGTTCGGCCTCGGCGCCCTGCTGGTGGCCGGCGTCCTGCTGGTCGCCGGCGCGCTGTCGCTGACCGCACAACTGCTGCTGTGGATCCTCGCCTCGCTGGCGATGGTCGGCCTGTGGCTGCGCGTGTTCCGCCCGAGTCGGCACCGCACCCTGGTCGGCACCGCCGACGGCGAGGTGATCGGCGAGGTCGGCCTGCTGGTCGGCGCCGTCGCGCCCTACCAGCGCGGCAAGGTGCGCTTCCAGCGGCCGATCCTCGGCTCCGAGGAGTGGGCCTGCATGGCCGAGTCGAACATCACCGCCGGGGAGCGGGTTCGCGTGGTATCCATCGAAGGCAGCTACCTCAAGGTAGCCCGCGCCTGATCAACCCGGTTTCAAGGACTGATTTCAAGGAGAAGTACATGAGTGCAGGACTAGCCATCACCATCACCCTGCTGGTGTTCGTGGTCATCACCATCGCCAAGGGCGTGCGCCTGGTCTCCCAGGGCGAGGAGTGGATCGTCGAGCGGCTCGGCAAGTACCACAGCACCCTGCGTCCCGGCCTGAACATCCTGATCCCCTACCTGGACAACGTCGCCTACAAGCTGGTGACCAAGGACATCATCCTCGACGTCAAGGAACAGGAAGTGATCACCCGCGACAACGCGGTGATCCTCGCCAACGCCATCGCCTTCGTGAAGGTCACCGACCCGGTCAAGGCGGTGTACGGCGTCACCGACTTCTCCGAGGCGATCCGCAACCTGATCATGACCACCCTGCGCTCGATCGTCGGCGAAATGGAGCTGGACGCGGCGCTGTCCTCGCGCGACACCATCAAGGCGCGCCTGCGCGAAAGCATCGCCGACGAGGCGGTGGACTGGGGCCTGACGGTGAAGTCGGTGGAGATCCAGGACATCAAGCCGTCGGAATCCATGCAGCGGGCCATGGAGCTGCAGGCCGCCGCCGAGCGCGAGCGCAAGGCCGCGGTGACCAAGGCCGAAGGCGCCAAGCAGGCGGCGATCCTCGAAGCCGAGGCCCGCCTGGAGTCGGCCAAGCGCGACGCCAACGCCCAGGTGATGCTGGCCGAAGCCTCGGCCGAAGCGATCCGCCGGGTGACCAGCGCGGTCGGCAACGAGCCCGGGCCGATGATGTACCTGCTCGGCGAGAAGTACATCGCCTCGCTGGAAAAGCTCGCGGCAAGCGACAACGCCAAGGTGGTGGTGATGCCCGCCGACCTGCAGGAAACCCTGCGCGGCGTGCTCGGCAAGCTGGGCGGGCGCTAA
>DATCUN010000335.1:0-6803 GCA_036561825.1 Pseudomonas sp. | reverse complement strand
GATCGGGGTCTTCAGGCGCGCCATCACGCGCAGGTTCCAGGCGATGGCCTCGCTCTGGCCACGCTCTTCGGCGTCGATGCCCGGGTAGGCGCCGGGGGTGTCGATGAAGGTCAGGATCGGCAGCTTGAAGCGCTCGGCCATTTCCATCAGGCGGCAGGCCTTGCGGTAGCCTTCCGGACGCGGCATGCCGAAGTTGCGACGCACCTTCTCGCGCACCTCGCGGCCCTTCTGGTGGCCGATGATCATCACCGGCTTGCCGTCCAGGCGCGCGACGCCACCGACGATGGCGGCATCGTCGGCAAAGTGGCGGTCGCCGTGCAGTTCGTCGAACTCTTCGAAGATGTGCTCGATGTAGTCGAGGGTGTAGGGACGACGCGGATGACGGGCCAGGCGCGCGATCTGCCAGCTGGTCAGATTGCTGAAAATGCTCTGGGTCAGCGACTGCGTCTTGTCCTGCAGGCGGGCAATCTCCTCGCTGATGTTCAACGAGTTGTCGTTGCCCACCATGCGCAGGCCTTCGATCTTGGCTTGCAGGTCGGCGATCGGCTGTTCGAAATCCAGATAATTCGGGTTCATCTATCTTTTGCGCGAGAAACCCCGTACTTCAGTGCGGGGAGGGATAGCGCGGCACGCTCAGCGTGCCCCTGCTCTCGCTGCCTCCTTCCGGGGTTGGGCGCTATCAAACGGCAGTTGGGAATAGGCGTAGCCATCGGCTCGCTGGATCAGGGTGCAGTGGCGGTGGTGAACGCCTTGCACGACGCCATGAGGTGTCTGGATGTTGAAGCTGCCGGTCTGGCGCACAGCCACGCGGCCCTGATGGGCGCCGGCCTTTTTGCCGGCCGTCACCTGGGCTCGTACCTGATCCCCGGTCTGGAATCCGAAGTGGCGTTTCTGCCGGGTCAGGTAGCCGCGAGGGAAACCGTGGGCGGTCAGGCGGGTCCGCTGGTACTCGCCGCGGCCGGTAGCCTTGATCGCCAGCGTGGGTCTTCGCCAGCTGGCTACTGATTCCACCTCGCCGACGCAGGCGGCATCGAGCGCATGGGTTTTCGGGATACCCAGGCGTTGGCGGTTGAACTTGGTCTGCGCCCCGGTGCCGGTGGCCACTGGCAGGCGGGTTTGCAGTAAGGCGTCGAACAGGGCGTTGCGGGTCGCGTTGACGGCTGCGGCATCTCGAAGCGGAGCCTTGGACCGGGCCTTGATCCGGGTCAGCAGTTCGGGTTTGCCCTTCAGGAACACCTCGACCGGCTGGTTGGCCTTGCGCTGGTTGCACGGTCGACACGCCAGGGTCAGGTTGGTCACCCGGTCGCTGCCACCATTGCTCCGGGCCAGGATGTGCTCAATTTCCAGCGGGACGCTTTCCGCAGCGCAATAGGCGCAGCTACGCCCCCATTTCTCCAGCAGGTATTCGCGCACCTCGTAGCCCTGCAACGCGCCTTGCTGGTACTCGATGCCGCTGATTTCCGGATTTTGCAGTTTCTGTAGGTCGAACTTTACGCGCTCGATGGTAAGGTCGGTGATCGGGGCCCAGCGGCGCAGCCGCTGCACCCAGCTCAACGTGGTGTCCAGCCGATGCCGCAGACTCGGCGGCAGCCAGCCTTCCGGCCGGTTGCGATTATCGAAGCGCGGGGCGCGATGGCGCAGGTTCTGACTGCGGCGGCGGCGACGGTAGCTGGCGCGCTGCCCCATGGCTTTGCTGATAGCGGCGCCACGGTGAATTAGCTCTAGCAGTGACAACACCGACACCCCGCGATCCTGCTGGCGCACCAGGGCCAGGCCGGTAAACCGGCTGCCCGGATCGAGCTTGAGCGTCAGCGGTTGCACGGCGCTATCGGTCAGCCGGCGATCCACCAGGCGGATCACCAACGGCGCCAGCCGGTGAACACGGGCGCGACCCCGCGCCAACAGCAGGCGCGCACGTTTCTCGCTGCACGGCATCAGCGGCTTTCCGCTCTTGTCCAACACGTAGACCGCCATGGCGATCCTCCTTTTCGATCTCTGCCCTTACGGGCCTGGTGACGGAGGGCTGAGACCCTCGCTCCCCTCGGGAATGTCTGCAACCGGCTCCCGCTGTCGCGGCGACCGGGACCTTCGGCGTTTTACCTTGCGCCAGCATGATCCCAGCCTTCCAGAGTTCGGGACTGAGGAAGCATCCCGAAGTGGGTCTGTTCGACCTGTTGCAAACGGAGCCGATTGGATACGGCTCTCCCTGGCCAACCCGGCTTATGGGTTACCCCACAAGCCCCTCTACTTCAGGGAGGGGTAGTTGACGCAGGCATCCGTGGATAACTTGTTGCGGGTCGGCTCGGAAAACAAACACGCGACTTTACGGGATCGGGCGTCGCGGGTCGAGCCAGGCGGGTTGCGAGACCCGCCCTTAACGGTATTGCAGGAAGACGTTGTCGCGCCCGAACTGGTCACGCAAAGTCTGAATCAGGCTGTCGTTCGGGTCGATTCGCCATTGGTCGCCGAACTGCAGCAGGGCGCGCGCCTGGCTACCACTGTAGTCGAGGGTGATCGGGCAGGCGCCGCGGTGCTGGCCGCACAGCTCGGCCAGCCAGCGCAGGCGCTCACCCTTGAGCTGCTCGCCGTCGACCTTCATGCGCAGGCTCTCGGCCAGGCCGGTGCGCGCCTCCTCCAGGCTCATCACCCGCTTGGCGCGCAGGCGCAGGCCGCCGGAGAAGTCGTCCATGCTGACTTCGCCTTCCACCACCACCAGCGCATCGGTCTGCAGCAGCGCCTGGGCGGCGGCGAACGCCTCGGCGAACAGCGAGGCCTCGATGCGTCCGGAGCGGTCGTCGAGGGTGACGAAGCCCATCTTGTCGCCGCGCTTGTTCTTCATCACCCGCAGGTTGACGATCAGGCCGGCCACCGTCTGAGTCTCGCGCGACGGACGCAGGTCGATGATGCGCTGGCGGGCAAAGCGGCGCACCTCGCCCTCGTACTCGTCGATCGGATGGCCAGTGAGGTACAGGCCAAGGGTTTCCTTCTCGCCGCGCAGGCGCTCCTTGAGGGTCAGCTCGCGGACCTTGAGGTAGTTGGCGTAGACGTCCGCCTCGGCCTCGGCGAACACCCCGCCGAACAGGTCCATGTGCCCGCTGTCGGCACTGCGCACCGCCTGCTCCGCCGCGCGCACCGCTTCCTCCATCGCCGCCATCAGCACGGCGCGATTGAGGTCCAGGGTGGCCTGATAGGCCTTGGGCTCGTCGTGGTAGTACGGGCCGAGGCGATCCAGCGCGCCGCAGCGGATCAGCGCCTCCAGGGTGCGCTTGTTGATGCGTTTGAGGTCGACGCGCGCGCAGAAGTCGAACAGGTCCTTGAACGGCCCCGCGGCGCGCGCCTCGACGATGGCCTCCACCGGCCCCTCGCCGACGCCCTTGACCGCACCCAGGCCGTAGACGATGCGCCCGTCGTCGTTGACGGTGAACTTGAACTCGGAGGTGTTGACGTCGGGGGCGTCGATGCGCAGCTTCATGCTGCGGCACTCCTCGATGAGGATCACCACCTTATCGGTGTTGTGCATGTCCGCCGACAGCACCGCGGCCATGAACGGCGACGGGAAGTGGGCCTTCAGCCAGGCGGTCTGATAGGAGACCAGGCCGTAGGCGGCCGAGTGCGACTTGTTGAAGCCGTAGCCGGCGAACTTCTCCACCAGGTCGAAGATGTTGCCCGCCAGATCGCCATCGATGCCGTTGTTGGCGCAGCCCTCGATGAAGCCGCCGCGCTGCTTGGCCATTTCCTCGGGCTTCTTCTTGCCCATCGCCCGACGCAGCATGTCCGCGCCGCCGAGGGTGTAGCCAGCCATCACCTGGGCGATCTGCATCACCTGTTCCTGGTACAGGATGATGCCGTAGGTCGGCGCCAGTACCGGCTTGAGGCCCTCGTACTGATAGTCGGAGTGCGGATAGGATATCTCCGCACGGCCGTGCTTGCGGTTGATGAAGTCATCCACCATGCCCGACTGCAGCGGGCCGGGACGGAACAGCGCCACCAGGGCGATGAGGTCTTCCAGGCAGTCCGGCTTGAGCTTCTTGATCAGCTCCTTCATGCCGCGCGATTCGAGCTGGAATACCGCGGTGGTCTCGGCCTTCTGCAGCAGCGTGTAGGTCGGCTTGTCGTCCAGCGGGATGAAGTCGATGTTCAGCGGCTCCAGGCCCTTCTTCGCCTGTTCGCGGTTGATCGTCTCCAGCGCCCACTTGATGATGGTCAGGGTGCGCAGGCCGAGGAAGTCGAACTTGACCAGGCCGGCCGCCTCGACGTCGTCCTTGTCGAACTGGGTCACCAGGCCGCCACCCTCGTCGTCGCAGGCGATCGGCGCAAAATCGGTGAGCTTGGTCGGCGCGATCACCACGCCGCCGGCGTGCTTGCCGGTGCCGCGGGTGATACCCTCGAGCTTGAGGGCCATGTCCCAGATTTCCCTGGCATCCTCGTCGACGGACAGGAAGTCGCGCAGCGGCTCCTCCATCTCGTAGGCTTTTTCCAGGGTCATGCCGACTTCGAAGGGAATCATCTTCGACAGGCGGTCGGCCAGGCCGTAGGACTTGCCCTGCACCCGCGCCACGTCGCGCACCACCGCCTTGGCCGCCATGGTGCCGAAGGTGATGATCTGGCTGACCGCGTTGCGCCCGTAGGCCTCGGCCACGTAGTCGATCACCCGGTCGCGGCCGTCCATGCAGAAGTCGACGTCGAAGTCGGGCATGGACACCCGCTCGGGGTTGAGGAAGCGTTCGAACAGCAGGTCGTAGGCCAGCGGGTCGAGGTCGGTGATCTTCAGCACGTAGGCCACCAGCGAGCCGGCACCCGAGCCCCGGCCGGGACCGACCGGCACGCCGTTGTTCTTCGCCCACTTGATGAAGTCCATCACGATCAGGAAGTAGCCGGGGAAACCCATCTGGATGATGGTACCCAGCTCGAACTCCAGACGGTCGATGTAGACCTGCTTCTTCGCCTCGTAGTCCGGCGTGTCCCTGGGCAACAGAACCTCCAGGCGCTCCTCGAGGCCCTCGAACGACACCCGGCGCAGGTAGTCGTCGATGGTCATGCCTTCGGGCACCGGGAAGTTGGGCAGGAAGTGGGTGCCCAGGCGCACCTCGATGTTGCAGCGGCGGGCGATCTCGACGGTGTTTTCCAGCGCCTCGGGGAGGTCGCTGAACAGCTCAGCCATCTCTGCCGGGGTCTTCAGGTACTGCTGGTCCGAGTAGGTGCGCGGCCGGCGCGGATCGTCGAGGGTGCGTCCCTCGCCGATGCACACGCGGGTCTCGTGGGCCTCGAAGTCGTCCTGCTTGAGGAAGCGCACGTCGTTGGTCGCCACCAGCGGCGCAGCGCAGCGCGTGGCCAGCTCGACAGCGGCATGCAGGTACTCTTCGTCGCCGGCGCGGCTGGTGCGCTGCACCTCGAGGTAGAAGCGCTCGGGAAACACCTCCGACCACTCGCGCAGCAGTGCCTCGGCGTCCTCGGGATGGCCATTGACCAGGGCCAGACCGATCTCGCCCTCGCGGGCGCCCGACAAGGCGATCAAGCCCTCGGCCGCTTCCTTCACCCAGTCGCGCTGGATGATCACCAGGTCATTGTGCTGGCCTTCGGTCCAGCCGCGCGAGATCAGCTCGGTGAGGTTGCGATAGCCCTTGCCGTCCATCGCCAGCAGAGTCAGGCGGCTGAGCGGACCGTCTTCCTCGCGGCTGGCCAGCCAGATGTCCGCGCCGCAGATCGGCTTGACTCCGCCGCCCATCGCCGCCTTGTAGAACTTGACCAGCGAGCACATGTTGCTCATGTCGGTGACCGCCACCGCCGGCATGCCCGCCGCCGCGGCCGCCTTGACCAGCGGTTTGACCCGCACCAGGCCATCGACCAGGGAATATTCGGTGTGCACGCGCAGATGGACGAAGGAGGCAGTCATGGCAATCCGTGAGGCAGAAACGACAAGGCCCGGAATTGTACCGGGCCTTGGGGCAAACCACAGCCTTGACTCAGCCGTCTTCCAGCAATGCCCGCACCGGAGCGAAGGAGCGCCGATGAATGGGGGTCGGCCCGAGGCGGCGCAGTGCCTCGAGGTGCACTGCGGTGGGATAGCCCTTGTGCCCGGCCATGCCGTAGCCCGGGTAGAGGGCATCCAGCTCGGCCATTTCGCGGTCGCGGCTGACCTTGGCCAGGATCGAGGCGGCGGCGATCGCCGGCACCTTGCCGTCGCCCTGGATCACCGGCGCGCTGGGTACCGCCAGCTTCGGGCAGCGATTGCCGTCGATCAGCGCCAGGCGCGGCTGGATGTGCAGCCCTTCGACTGCCCGCTGCATGGCCAGGAAGGTCGCCTGGAGGATATTCAGCCGATCGATCTCCTCGACTTCGGCACGACCGATGCACCAGGCCAGTGCCTTTTCGCGGATTTCGTCGAACAACTTCTCGCGGCGCGCCTCGCTGAGCTTCTTCGAATCGTTGAGGCCGAGGATCGGCCGCAGCGGATCGAGGATCACCGCCGCGGTCACCACCGGCCCGCACAGCGGACCGCGCCCCACCTCGTCGACCCCGGCGACCAGCTCTTCCACCATGGCGAAATCCAGACCGAGCTGCATCAGACGCGCTCCACCAGCTGCAGCACGGCCTCGGCCGCACGTTCGGAAGCCCCCCGGCGCAACGCCCGGTGGATGGCGTCGAAGCCTTCGGTCTGCACATGACCGTCGTCCAGCAGCGGCAACAGCGTGGCGGCCAGGGTCTCGGGCGTCGCCGCGTCCTGGATCAGCTCGGGCACCAGCAGGCGCCCGGCCAGCAGGTTGGGCAGCGAGATGTACGGGCTTTTCACCAGGCGCTTGAGG
>DATCUN010000334.1:0-1839 GCA_036561825.1 Pseudomonas sp. | reverse complement strand
GCCATGGCCTGGGCAAGCCGCTTGATCGGCGGCCGCGCGCTGCTGCGCAACTGGTTGCTCGTCTACCTGGGCAATGTCGTCGGCTGCCTCGGCACGGTTGCGCTGGTGCTGTGGGCGGACGTAGCCAGCCTGGGCGCTGGAGCGGTCGGGGAAACGGCGCTGCAGATCGCCCAGCGCAAGGCCGAGCTACCCATGGGCGCCGCCTTTGCACGCGGCATCCTGTGCAATGCCTTGGTGTGCCTGGCGGTCTGGCTGGCGATGGGCGGGCACAGCCTGACCGACAAGTTTCTCGCCATCCTGCTGCCGATCAGTGCATTCGTCACCCTCGGCCTCGAACACTCGATCGCCAACTGGTTCTTCCTGCCCTACGGCCTGGCGCTGGACGGCAATGGCAGTGGGTGGCTGGCTGGCGCGGCGCGAAACCTCGCCATGGTCACCGCAGGCAATCTGGTCGGCGGCACCCTGCTGGTCGCCGGCGTGTACTGGCTGGCCTATCTGCGCGGCAGCAAAGGGGCCTGAGCGACGGCTATCCGGGCGTGACGCTGCGGCGCTTGTAGCGCACCAGCGGGTGGCGACCGACGCGCTTGATCTCGAACAGGTCGATGGCCGTAAACAGGTCCACCAGCCGGGCATAGCCGTAGTTGCGCGGGTCGAAGGACGCCTGGTTGGCAATCCGTGCGCCGACCAGGCTGAGCTGCGCCCAGCCGTCGTCGTCGGCGGCGAAGGTCACCGCATTGCGCAGCAGGCTCATCAGCTTGCTGTCGCCCTTGAGTTCGTGGCCGGGACGCCGGCAGATCACCGCCACTGCCGGTGGTGCACAGACCAGGCCCTCTGCCTCGGCCTCGGCCGGTACCGCGCTGGTGCCCAGCGGCTGAATGGTCACCTCGACCGGCATTTCTTCCAGATACACGAAGCGCGAGCAGGCATTGACGTAGGGCTCGGGCGACTTGCGCTCGCCGAAGCCGATCACCTGCTTGCCTTCGGCACGCAGGCGGGTGACCAGCGGGGTGAAGTCGCAGTCCGAGGACACTAGGCAGAACACCTCGACCGGCTTGCCGTGCAGCACGTCCATGGCGTCGATGGCCATGGCCATGTCGGTGGCGTTCTTGCCCTTGACCAGATCGAACTGCTGGATCGGCTGGATCGCATGCTCGTGCAGGACCTGCACCCAGGACTCCAGCCGCGGGCTCTTCCAGTTGCCGTAGGCACGGCGGATGGATACCACCCCGAGCACCGCCAGTTCGGCGAGGATCGCCTCGATCTTGCGGCTCGGCGAGTTGTCGGCATCGATGAACAGCGCTACGCGGACGTTCTGCACGGGCCGGCCCTCTTCCTTGTCCCAGTAACCTCAGCCTAGCCCTTCAGCGCCTTCTTCGGATAGATGTCGTAGCGGCTGGACTTGCCTTCGAGCTGGTAGGACGGCTTGGCGCCGTCGATGCACGGCGCCTTGCGCGGACGCTTGACCACCACCCGGTGGCTGGCCAGCGCCAGAGCCGCTTCGAGCAGCGCCGGGGCGTCGAGATCGTCGCCCACCAAGGGACGGAACAGGCGCATTTCCTTCTTCACCAGCGCGCTCTTGTCGCGGTGCGGGAACATCGGGTCGAGGTAGATCACCTGCGGTGGCTCGCCCTGCCAGGCGCCCATCAGCGCCACGGCGTTGCCGGTCAGCAGCTGCATATGGGCCACGATGGCCGCCACTTCGGGGTCGCGGGCGGCGCGCGCCAGGCCGTCCTCGAGCAGGGCGGCGATCAGCGGCTGGCGCTCGATCAGGCTGACCTCGCAACCCAGGCTGGCGAGGACGAAGGCGTCGCGGCCGAGACCAGCGGTGGCATCCAGCAC
>DATCUN010000333.1:0-5374 GCA_036561825.1 Pseudomonas sp. | reverse complement strand
CTGGGCCTGGCCACGCCGAACATCGGCCTGCTGACCGACATCATCTGCTGCCCGGGCGGCGACTTCTGCTCGCTGGCCAACGCCAAGTCGATCCCGATCGCCGAAGCCATCCAGCGCCGCTTCGACGACCTCGACTACGTGTTCGACCTCGGCGAGATCGACCTGAACATCTCCGGCTGCATGAACGCCTGTGGTCACCACCACATCGGCAACATCGGCATCCTCGGCGTCGACAAGAAGGGCGCGGAGTTCTACCAGGTGTCGCTGGGCGGCGAAGCCGGCCGCAACGCCAGCCTCGGCCAGATCCTCGGCCCGTCCTTCGCCCAGGACGACATGGCCGACGTGATCGCCAAGGTCATCGAGGTGTACGTGGAGAAGCGCAATGAAGAAGAGCGTTTCATCGATACCTTCCGCCGTATCGGCATCGATTCCTTCAAGGAGCGCGTCTATGCAAAGAATCATTAAGAACGGCGAAGTCATCGACGAGCGCTGGCACCTGCTGCCGGTCGACGCCAGCCTCGAAGGCATCTCCAACAGCGACGACCTGATCGTGCCGCTGGGTCTGTGGCTGGCATCCAGCCACGCCCTCAAGGTGCGCGACGGCGGTCTGGGCGTGTGGCTGCAAAGCCACGAGCAGATCGAGGACATCGTCGACGACCTCAAGCACTTCCAGGTCATCGCCCTCGACTTCCCCGCCTTCACCGACGGCCGCCACTTCTCCAGCGCCCGCCTGCTGCGCGAGCGCTACGGCTACCAGGGCGAGATCCGCGCCATCGGCGACGTGCTGCGCGACCAGCTGTTCTTCATGCAGCGCTGTGGTTTCGACGCCTTCGCCGTGCGCCCGGACCGCGACCCGTACGACGCGCTGAAGGGCCTGTCGGACTTCTCGGTGACCTACCAGACCGGCGTCGACCAGCCGCTGCCGCTGTTCCGCCGCCGCTGAGTTCCACCCCGTCAACAAAAAGCCCCGCTCATGAGCGGGGCTTTTTGTTGTGCATCTGTCGATTAGGCGCAGAGCCTGTTCACGATCTCGCGAGCTAGAGCCAGGCAAGGCGAAATCGGTTGAGGAAGCGGAGTTTGCTGGTTGCAAATGAGCATTCCGAAACCGATTTCAACGCCGCATGGCCGACGCGCAGCAGATCGTGAGCAGGCTCTCAGTCGATGCGCACCAGCATGCGCCCGACCATCCGCCCGGCGAGAATCTGGCTGATCGCCTCGGGCAGCTCCTCCAGGGTGATCTCCCGAGCCAGCTGCTCCAGGGTCTCGAGCTTCCACGGTCCGGCCAGCTTCCCCCACATGGCGGCCTTGACCGCGCGCGGCAGCTCCACCGAGTCGACGCCGAGCAGGTTGACGCCGCGCAGGATGAACGGCAGCACCGAGGCCGTGGCCATGTCCGCCCCGGCGGTCAGACCGCAGCAGGCCACGCTGGCGCCGTACTGCAGCGACTTGACCACATTGAACAGAAGATCGCCGCCCACGGAATCCACCGCTCCGGCCCACTGCATCTTCAGCAGCGGCTTTTCGGTCCCCTCGCGCAGTACCGCACGGTCGATGATCTGCTGCGCCCCGAGGCGATGGAGGAACTCGACCTGCTGCAGCTTGCCGGTGGAGGCCGCCACCGTGTAGCCAAGGTGGGTCAGCAGCAGCACCGCGACGCTGCCCACCCCGCCGCAAGCGCCGGTGACCAGCACCGAGCCGGCAGTGGCATCGAGCCCCACGTGCATCAGCTTTTCCACACACAGCCCGGCGGTGAGTCCGGCGGTGCCGAGCAGCATGGCCTCGCGTGGCGTCATGCCTGCCGGGCAGCGCACCACCCAGGCGGCCGGCACGCGGATGTACTGGGCAAAGCCACCTGGGCTGTTCACTCCCAGATCGTAGCCGGTGACGATCACCTGATCGCCCGGCTGGAACTCACCGGTAGCACACTCCACCACCTCGCCGGCAGCGTCGATGCCGGGGGTATGGGGATAGGCGCGGGTCACCCCGCGACTGCCGGTGGCGGACAGCGCGTCCTTGTAGTTGAGCGAGGAATAGCGCACACGAATGAGCACCTCGCCCGCAGGCAGCTCGGCAAGCTCGCGCTCGACGATGGCCTGGTCGAATTGCCCTGAACTGCTTTCGGTGACTAGCAGGGCCTTGAAACGGCTCATTCTGTGCTCCTCTCTTGGATGATCGTCATTGCCAGAAGCGCGGCTGCGACAGGCGGCTCCACCAGCGCAGCAGCACCCCGTCGAGCACCTGGGCGGTGGCCAGGCCGACGCGCTCCTGCAGGCTCTTCTTCTCGTGGTAGTGCAGCTGGAACAGCTCGGCGTGCTGGGCACGCTCGGACAGGTACTCGTCGCTGGTCATCAGCTCGTCGACCAGCTGCTTGCCCAGTGCGGCCTGGCCGAGCCAGACCTCGCCGGTGGCCACCTCGTCGATGGCCAGCTGCGGGCGGTAGCGGGCGACGAAGTTCTTGAACAGCTCGTGGGTGATGTCCAAGTCTTCCTGGAACTTCTCCCGGCCCTTATCGGTATTCTCGCCGAACACGGTCAGGGTGCGCTTGTACTCGCCGGCGGTGAGCACCTCGAAGTCGATGGCGTGCTTCTTCAGCAGACGGTGGAGGTTGGGCAGCTGCGCCACCACGCCGATCGAGCCGAGGATGGCGAAGGGCGCGGCGAGGATCTTCTCGCCGATGCAGGCCATCATGTAGCCGCCGCTGGCCGCCACCTTGTCCACGCACACCGTCAGCGGCACGCCGGCCTGGCGGATGCGCGCCAGCTGCGAGGAGGCCAGGCCGTAGCTGTGCACCATGCCGCCGCCGCTCTCCAGGCGCACCACCACCTCGTCCTGCGGGGTGGCCAGGCTGAGCAGCGCAGTGACCTCGTGGCGCAGGTGCTCGCCGGCCGAAGCCTTGATGTCGCCGTCGAAGTCCAGCACGTAGACCCGCGGCTTGTGGCTGCCGGCCTTCTTCTCGGCCTTTTCCGCCTTGGTTTCTTCCTTGCGCAGCGCCTTCAGCTGCTCCTTGTCCAGCACGCTGTCCTGCAGGCGCTCGCGCAGCTGCTTGTAGAAGTCGTTGAGCTTGTGCACGTCAAGCTGCCCGCCGGCACGACGCTCGCGGGTGCGCAGCGCGGCAATGCTGGCCAGGACGACGAGGATGGCAGCCAGGATGGTCACTGCCCTGGCCAGAAAACCGGCGTAATCGGTAAAAAACTCCACGGTGACTCCTTGTTTGCATGGTCGCTGCATCACGAACCGCGACCCGTCAAGCATACCGGCGCCAACGGATGGCGACCACCCGCCAGCGCGGCCGCCATGCTCGCCATGACGGACTCGAACGCGCGTATGCGCCGCCGTTGACAAGCATTTGGGCTACCCCCTACCCTCGCCGGCAGCCAGTCGCCTGCCAGCGGCACGACTATCGCCGAGAGAAGGACCAGATAATGAGCACTGTCGCCAAAGTCATCGAAACCATGCAGGCCCGCTTCAATCCCGGCGCTGCTACCGGGCTGGACCTGGTGTTCCAGTTCAAAATCGAGGACGCGGAAAACTACTACCTGAGCATCAAGAACGGCGCCTGCACCCTTACCGCCGGGGACGCCCCCGCGCCCAACGTCGCTCTGATCATGGACAGCGCCACCCTCAAGGGCGTCCTGAAAGGCGAGATCAGCGGCATGGAGGCCTTCATGAGCGGTCGGCTGCGCACCGAAGGCGACATGATGCTGGCCCTGAAACTGGGCGAACTCTTCCCCTCCTGATTCGCGCCCTGTCCCAGCAAAGCCGGAGCCCTTGCTCCGGCTTTTTCATTTCCGCCGGACAGCCTCTCCCGCACCCGCCACAGACCCCGAGCAACGCCAGCATGGTCCACACTGGGGAGCGGATCATGGCCGACTTCATATATAAGTTTTTATTCTATGCATAGAACCAAAAATCGCAGTAGGCTGTGTTCACACCATACCCCTACGGGTATCTGAACTGCCGCGGAGGACCGCCCCATGAACGCCCATGTCGAAGCCTTCTTCGATCCCGCCACCTTCACCTACAGCTACGTGGTGAGCGACCCGGACAGCCGCCAGTGCGCGCTGATCGACCCGGTGCTGGACTACGATCCCGCCGCCGGGCGTACCTCGCACCAGAACGCCGACCGGCTGGTCGCCTACGTGCGCGAGCACGGCCTGACGGTGCAGTGGATCCTGGAAACCCATGTGCATGCCGACCACATGAGCGCCGGCCACTACCTCAAGGAGCAGCTCGGCGGCCAGCTGGGCATCGGCGACCAGATCCCAGTGATCCAGCAGACCTTCGGCAAGCTGTTCAACGTCGAACCCGAATTCGCCACCGATGGCCGCCAGTTCGACCACCAGTTCCACGACGGCGAGACCTTCCGGGTTGGCAATGTCGAGGCCCGCGCCATCCACACCCCCGGCCACACCCCGGCGTGCATGACCTACCTGATCGGCGATGCCGCCTTCGTCGGCGACACCCTGTTCATGCCCGACTACGGCACCGCCCGCTGCGACTTCCCCGGCGGCGACGCCCGCACCCTGTACCACTCGATCCACGCCAAGCTGTTCAGCCTCGCGGACGACACCCGGGTGTTCATGTGCCACGACTACAAGGCGCCGGGGCGCGAGGAGTACCTGTACGAAACGACCATCGGCGCCGAGCGCGAGCACAACGTGCACATCCACCAGGGCATCGACGAAGAAGCCTTCGTGGCCATGCGTACCGCCCGCGACGCCACCCTCGGCATGCCGACGCTGATCCTGCCCTCGGTGCAGATCAACATGCGCGCCGGCGAACTGCCGCCAGCCGAGGACAACGGCACCCGCTACCTGAAGATCCCGCTCGACCTGCTCTGATTCGGCCCAGGCAACCCTGAGGAGAACAACAAGATGCAACCGATCAAGCGTCTCACCCCGTTCATCGCCGTGGCTGGCCAGCTCGAACCTGCCGACATGGGCACCCTGGCCGCCAGCGGCTACCGCTGCGTGATCAACAACCGCCCGGAAAACGAAGGCGAAGGCCAGCCGAGCAGCGCCGAGATGCGCACCGCGGCCGAAACCTCGGGCCTCGAGTACCACGACCTGCCGGTGATTTCCGGCAAGATCAGCGACGAGGACGTCGCCGACTTCCGCGAACTGCTCGACCAGGTCAAGGGGCCGGTAGTGGCCTTCTGCCGCACCGGCACCCGCTCCACCACCCTGTGGGCGCTGGCCGAGGCCCATCACCTCGATCCCGAGGCCCTGCTGGCGACGGCGAAGGAGGCCGGCTACGACCTTGCCGCCCTGCAGCCGCGCCTCGAGCAGCGCTGGCAGACCCTGCCCAACCAGCCCCAGCCGGCGGCGGCCTACGCGCACACCCCGCGCTACGACGTGCTGGTGATCGGTGGCGG
>DATCUN010000332.1:0-1512 GCA_036561825.1 Pseudomonas sp. | reverse complement strand
TACCAACAATGGTCGGGACGGCCGGATTTGAACCGACGACCCTCTGCCCCCCAGGCAGATGCGCTACCAGGCTGCGCTACGCCCCGATGATGCTGGTACTGTCCCCGCCTCTCAGCGGGCCGACGAGTATAACGGTTTTATCGAAGAATTTGTTCAGCGACGAAGCAATTGCAGCACTTCTTCCAGCTCCATCCGCGTCTGCTTGATGATCTGGTTGCTCAGCGTCGATTCGTCGCGGGCACCGGCACCTTCCAGGCGCAGGCGCGCGCCGCCGATGGTGTAGCCCTGTTCGTAGAGCAGGCCGCGGATCTGGCGCACCATCAGCACGTCGTGGCGCTGGTAGTAGCGACGGTTGCCGCGGCGCTTGGCCGGCTCCAGGCTGGGAAACTCGGTTTCCCAGTAGCGCAGCACGTGCGGTTTGACATCGCAAAGCTCGCTGACTTCACCAATGGTGAAGTAGCGCTTTGCCGGTATCGGCGGAAGTTCGCGGTTACTGCCCGGATCCAGCATATGCCTCTACCCTTTCCTTGAGCTTCTGGCCCGGACGGAAGGTGACCACCGTACGGGCGGAAATCGGAATTTCCTCGCCGGTCTTCGGGTTGCGACCCGGGCGCTGGTTCTTGCGCCGCAGGTCGAAGTTACCGAAGCCGGACAGCTTCACCTGACGTCCCTGTTCCAATGCCTCACGCAACACATCGAAGAACGCGTCGACAAATTCCTTGGCTTCGCGCTTGTTCAGACCCACTTCGTCGAACAGCTTTTCGGCCATCTCAGCCTTGGTCAATGCCATTCCTGCTACCCCCCATGCTGCCCGCTCAACCGCGGATCCGGGCGTGGTGTTCACGCTCCATGGCAGAGACAGCCTCAGCCACTACCGACTCCACGTCGCGGTCCGTCAGAGTGCGCGACTTGTCCTGCAAAATCAAGCCCATAGCGAGACTCTTGAAGCCCGGCTCGACCCCCTGGCCGACGTAACGGTCGAACAGGGTCACCTGCCGCAGCAGCGGCCCGACGGCCCGGCGCAGGGTGGCTTCCAGGTCGGCCCAGGCGGCGGCTTCGGGCACCAGGAAGGCCAGATCACGTCGCACCGACGGGAAGCGCGACAGCTCGGCGGCACGCGGCAGCTGGCGGGCGGCCAGCGGGGCCAGGTCCAGCTCGAAGGCGAACACGTCCACGTCGATGTCCATGGCCTTGGCCAGGCGCGGGTGGATCTGGCCGATCCAGCCCAGGCTGACGCCATCGCGCAGCACCTCGGCCGAGCGCGCCGGGTGGCCGTACGGGCGCTGCGAGGGCTGGAAGGTCAGCACCGCGCCGGAGGCCGCCGCCAGCGATTCCAGGTCACCCTTGAGGTCGTGGAAATCGACCTTGCGGGTGGCCAGGCCCCACTGCTGCGGGTCGGCGTCGCCACACACGGCGGCGGCCACGCGCTGGGTCTCCAGCGGTGCCGGGGTGCCCTCGCCTGCCTGCGGGTGGAAGCTGCGGCCCAGCTCGAACAGGCGCACCCGGCCCAGC
>DATCUN010000331.1:0-13237 GCA_036561825.1 Pseudomonas sp. | reverse complement strand
GCGCTGGGCGCGGGCGAGGCCGTCGGAGGCCGGGTCGATGCCGACCATGACCGCCATTTCCAGGTGTTTGGCGTTGCGCAGGATCTTGATCATCAGGTCGGTGCCGATGTTGCCGGAACCGATGATGGCGACTTTGAGTTTTGCAGGGTTCATACGGCTTCTCCGTAGACTTCAGCGAGGAGGATGACGCTGGGCTCGAGGCTGTCGGCGTACAGCCGCGTCACGGCCTCGGCGCGCAGGCTCAGCGCCATGCGCTGGTTGATGTAGCCTTTGTCGGTGATTTCGCCGTCGTTGAGGCTGGGCGGCGAGTCGAGAATCACCAGGCGCATGGCATGCTGGGACGACGCCGGGAATTCCTTGGCCAGCGCCAGCAGCCCCGAACACAAGGCCAGACGCACCTCGGATTGCATCGCCAGTTGTGCGCCGTTCATCTGTTGTCCGGCGGCACCGAGCAGATCGCGCAGGGCCGGGCTCGGGTAGATCAGCGCACCGATCACGTCGCGATCATGCCCACAGATCACGCAATCGCTGACGTAAGGCGCCAAGGCACTGACCAGGCGCGGACGCAGGGTGCCCACCGATACCCAGGTGCCGCTGCTGAGTTTGAAGTCTTCAGTCACCCGACCGTCAAACTGCACCCCCAACTCCGGCCGCTGCGGGTCGACCAAGCGCCCCGCGTCGCCAATGCGGTAGAAGCCCTCCTCATCGAACGCGGCCAGGCTGCTGACCGGGTCCTTCAGGTAGCGCGGGAACACCGACGGCCCGCGCACGCGCATCTCCAGCTTGTCGCCGCAGGGCACGAACTTGAGCTGCGTGCCCGGCACCGGCAGGCCGATGATGCCGGCCTTGTCGGCGGCGAAATGCACGTTGGTGACCACCGGCGACGTCTCGGTCGAGCCCCACTCGGTGGCAAAGAACAGCGGGGTGTCGCGGACCTTGGTGGCACACGCCGCCAGCCGCGCCCAACTGCTCTGGGGCAGCGCGGCAGCGGCGTAGAACAGCATGCGCAGGCGCCCGAACAAGGCGCGCGCCAGTACCTCGTCGCGCTCGAGGTACGGCAGCAAGACCTCGTAGCCGCGCGGCACGTTGAAGTACAGGGTGGGTCGCACCGACTTGAGGTTTTCCACGGTGCGGTCGATTTGCCCCGGCAACGGCAGACCGTCATCGATGTACAAGGTGCCGCCGTTGCGCAGTACCAGGTTGAAGTTGTGGTTGGCGCCGAACACATGGCTCCAGGGCAACCAGTCGAGCACCACCAGTTCTTCGTGTTCAAGAAAGCGCCAGCACTGGGCAATCGCCTGCTGGTTGGCGCAGAGCATGCCGTGGGTATTGACCACCGCCTTGGGCGCACCGGTCGAACCGGAGGTCATCAGGTAGCGCGCCGGGGTGTCGCCGTCGAGCCGTGCAAACGCTTGCATCACCGCTGGGCTTTCGGCCTTGTACAACAGCGGCAAGGCCAGCGCCCCGCGAATTTCCTGGGCGTTGCGCGCCGCCACCACCGGGCAATCCGGGTTGACCAACTCGATGGCACGGCAATAGGCATCGCCGTCGTTGACGAAAATCAGCGCAGGCTTGAGCACTTCGACAATCGCCTTGAGTTTGCTGCACCCGCTGCCGGTGTTGCGCGAGTACGCCACGGAAATCGTCGACACCGGGATGCCCACGTGCAGCGCCGCCAAGGTCAACAGCGCCTGGTCCAGATCGTTTTCCGAGAGCATCAGCAGCGGGCGCCCGGCCGGCAGATCCAGCTCGAGCAAGCCCTGGGCCAATGCCCCCACGCGCTGGCGCACCTGGGCATAGTTCAGGCTGAACCAGCCGGCGCCGCGCCGCTCGGCCAGGTAGGCACGCTGCGGTGTCTGCACGGCCCAGTGTTCGAGCCACTGCCCGACACAGCGCGCATAGGGCTGCAGGGGCTCGGGTGAACTCAGCACGAAGCTGCCGTCGGCACGTGCCTCATACAGCACCTTGGCAGGGGCCAATTGGGTCGGATCATTGAAAAAATCGTACATTGCACGCCCTCGTGAATACGGCAGGCCATCAGCCCGCTGCTCACTCGTTTTATTGTTGTAATCGCCACCGGGTCGTCAGCCCGGTAGCAGGGTTGTTGCCTGCCGGCCTCAGCCGAAACGACAGCTCACTTCACCCAGGCGGGTGAGGCGCAAGCGCAGGCTGTCGCCCGCCACCACCGGCACCATAGGCCCGAGCGCGCCCGACAACAGCACGTCGCCCGCCTGCAACGGGCGCCCGGTCAGGGCCATGGTGCGCGCCAGCCACAGCGCAGCGTCGAGTGGGTTGCCCATGCACGCGGCCCCCACGCCGATGGCCGCCTGGGCCGCGTTCTTCTCCAGCAGCATGCCTTCGAGCGCCAGGTCCAGGCCGCGCAGGCTGACAGGAGTCTTGCCCAGCACGTAGAGGCCCGATGAAGCGTTGTCGGCCACGGTATCGACCAGGGTGATCTTCCAGTCCTCGATCGCCGAGTCGACGATTTCCAGAGCCGGCAGCACGTGGTCGACGGCGCGCAGCAATTCGCCCAGGGTCGTATCGGGGTGAGGGAGATCGCGCCCCAGGACGAAGGCAATTTCGCCCTCGACCTTGGGCTGGATCAACCGGGTGCAGTCGATGGTCTCGCCATCGCGGTATTCCATGTCGGCAAACAGCATGCCGAAATCGGGCTGATCGACGCCCAACTGCTGCTGTACCGCCAGGGACGTCAGGCCAATCTTGCGCCCGCTCAGGCGCCGACCGGCAGCCAGGGCGGCCTGGGTGTTGATCTCTTGCACGGCGTAGGCGTCGTGCAACGACTGGATGTCGAAACGCTCGGAAATGCGTGGGCAAGGGCTGCGGCTCGACCGCGCCAGGGCCAGCGCAGCGGCGGCGGCCTGAAGGTTTTCGTGGTGCATGGGGTTGCTCCTGAACGGTTCTGGATGGCTCACAACTGACGTGCGCGGCTTTCGCGATAACCCTGGTGCAACTCGTCCACCAGTTGCGCCACGCTGTAGGTGCCGGTGATCTGGCCTACGCCCTGGCCGGCCGACCACACATGTTTCCAGGCCTTGTTGGCAGTGGAGATGTCACCGGAAAAGTCGATGCTGGCGCGGTTTTCGGCGCTGGGGTCGATACCGGCCTTTTCCAGCGACGGCCGCATCCAGTTGGCAAGCACGCCGCTGACCGCCTTGGTGGTGGTCACGTCATCCAGCGAGCAGGCCACCAGCATGTCGCGGTAGGCGGCTTCCACCAGGCTTTCGTGGGCGGCAATCAGACGGGTCCCGACCAGCGAGAAATCGCAGCCCAATACCTGCGCCGCATGGATGTCGCGGCCGTTGGAAATCGCCCCGGCCAAGCCCAGAGGGCCGTCCCAGAACTGGCGCACTTCGGCGACGAAGGCGAACGGGTTGTAGCTGCCGGTATGCCCGCCCGCCCCGTTGCACACCAGGACCAGGCCATCGACGCCAGCGGCCACCGCCTTGCGCGCCAGTGCCGGGCTGATCACGTCGGCGATCACCACGCCGCCATAAGCGTGTACGGTTTCAAGGACGCGCTTGGGGCTACCCAGGGCTGTGGACACGATGGGCGGCTGATAACGGCGCACCAACTCAAGCTCAGCGTCGAAGCGGTCGTAGGTGCTGTGTACGATCATGTTGAGCATCCATGGCGCCCACTGCTCGCCGCGTTGCTGCGCCAGCTCACGCTCGCGGCTGATCTGCTCCAGCCATTCCTGCAATTGCTCGACCGTTCGCGCATTGGGCGCCGGAAGGCTGCCGACGATGCCGGCCTGGCAGCAGGCGGCCACCAGGGCCGGCCCCGACACCAGGAACATCGGCGCCGCGAGGACCGGGAGGTTAAGCCCGGCAAACAGGTTCAGGAGTTGCTGTTGCGGTGCACTCAGGCTTGTTCTTGTCATCACGCATCTCTCTTATTCTAGTTATCAAGGCGTCGGCCTGGCTCAGGCCTTGCGCGGCTTGGCTGCACCGGCACTGCGGATCTCCCAGCCGCCATCGCTGTGGATGATGTTCGCCGTGGTCAGGCCGGAATTTTCCCGCGAGGCCAACAGCACGTAGTGCCCGGTGTGGTCTTCGGGCTCGGCAATCCGTTGCAACGGCACCGCCTGCGCCGCACCGGCTTCGAAGCCCGGGATCTGGTTCAGCGGCACACTGCGGCTGTTCAAGCCTTCCAGGCTTTTCATCGGCGTGTTGGTCGCCCCCGGAGCCACGCCGTTGACGCGGATCTCCGGCGCCAGCTCGTAAGCCAGCTGGCGAATCATGCCCACCAACGCATGCTTGGCGGTGACGTAGAGAATGCCACCGCCGCCGGCATAAAAGGCACTGTTGGAGAGGGTAAAGATCATGCTGCCCCGGGTTTCGCGCAGTGCCTCGATCGAGGCTTGCGCGCCCAGCAGATAACCCTGCACGTTGGTGGCGAAGAGTTTCTGGAAGGCGCCCTCGAACTCTTCCGGGGCAATACGGTCCAGGCGCGTGAAATAATCGAACACGGCAGCGTTGCCGACGAAGGTGTCAAGCCTACCAAACGCCTCAAGGGTCGCCGCCACTGCACGCTGATTGTCCTGATACCGCGACACATCCCCCTCAATCGTGATGACCGCGTCGCCAAGCGTGTCAGCCAACGCGGCCAGTTGCGCCGCATCGCGGCCCATGACCGCGACGCGCGCGCCCTCGGCCACGTAACGACGGACGATGGCGCTGCCAATCCCCCCGGTACCGCCGGTGACCAATGCCACCTGCCCTTTTAACCAAGCCATATGCCAGCCCTCAGAGGAAGGTGTTGATGTTCTTGCACAGCAACATCGCGTTAGGGATCAGGATCTTGCGCTTGAGCAACTTGAGGCCGTCGGCCTCCAGGCGCAGTACATCCTCGCGCCGGCCGGCAATCTGGTGATGCTCGTCCAGGCCGCGGCTGCGCACGTTGATAAAGCACGAGTAGGCCAGGTATTCGCCCGGCGCCGGGCCGGCATACACTTCGATGTTGCTGATCAGGTGAACGTTGCGCGTCGGCGGGTTCTCGGCCCAGGCCGACGGCTGCTTGAAGCGTGCCACGCGGCGCTTGAGTTCGCGCATGCCGTCATCGAAGAAGGCCATGTGTTCCAGGCAATAGGGCCCGGATTTGTCCTCGCGGCGCCGGTTCTCGATGCCCGGCATCCAGTAGTGGATGGCTTCGCTGAGACCGTGCAGCCACGCGTCCCAGCATTCGCCGTCAAGCAGGCGCGCTTCGCGCAGCAGGAACTGTTCGACGCGGCGGGTTTCCTCGACTGAAACGAGGCTGTCCTGTTGTTCGTGTGTCATCTGGCCCCCTCAGCGCAGCGTGCCGTTGCGGTCCGGAACATCGGCCCAGGTCGGTGCCTGCAGCAGGTCCTTCCAGCGCTGATAGAACGCCCGCGCATTACATTCGTTGAGCTGGCCCTTGAACACATTGCCGGGCAACTCGCTGTTTTCGAGACGGGTGTGCATGCCCAGGCCGACGTACAGGTCCTGATAACGCGTGACCACGCCACGGCTGCTCTTGGTGCAGTACTCCCAGTTCTCGCCGTCGTCCATCTCGAACACCCCGGTGGGCGAGAACGTCATCATCGCGCCGCGCCGCCATTTGTCCTTGATCTCCTGCGGGGCGTTTTTGTTGACGATCACCCAGGTGAACAGCTCGATCTTGTGCGGGCCGCGCGGCTGCCAGATGCGAACGGTGTTTTGCCCCGGCAGAAAGGAAAAGTTGGGGAACACGGTGAACGAGGAAATCGCCCCGATCAGCCGCGAGCGGAATTCGCCGAGGCGGTCCGCCACCTTGGGACGCAGCACGTGCAGGTATTTGTTGATGTCTTTCTCGCCCAGGGTCGCGGCGTTGCCGACCACGTCGGTGGCGAACTCATAGCCGTGGCCATTCCAGTTCACCGAGTACGACTCGGGCAACTCGCCGACATTCGCCACCGGCCCGCCGAGCATGGCCTTGGCCGCCGAATCGTGGGTCCAGCCGCCGTGCAGGATGTCACCGACGAAGTTCTCGGCGGCGATCTTCCAGTTGCACTCAATGGTGGAGCGGATGCAACCACCGAGAAACTCGCTGCCGCCTTCATCCATGTCGAGCATCACGTCCATGTACCAGGTCATCGGCCCGAGGTATTCCTCCAGGGTCGGCGCATCGCTGGCAAACGTGGCGAAAACCAGGCCTTTATAGCTGGCGACACGCGCCTCGCGCAGGCCGTGCCTGGACTTGTCGAACTGGCTTTCTTCGTAGCATTTGGACTCGTGCATGCCCATCAGCCGGCCGCCATCGGCACCGAACGACCAGCCATGGTAGTTGCAGATAAAGCCGCGGGCGTTGCCGGCCTCGGCAAAGCACACCTTGTTGCCACGGTGCGGGCAGGCATTGAGGAAGACCTTGATCGAGGCGTCCTTCTGGCGCACCACCAGCACTTCGTCTTCACCCATCGAGGTGGTCAGGTAGTCGCCGGACTTGGGCAGCTGGGACTCGTGCGCGACGAACAGCCAGCAGCGCGCGAAGATTTTCTCCAGCTCCTGCTCGTAGATCGCCGGGTCCCAGAAGACCTTGCCGGACAGGCGCCCTTCCTCCATGTCGCAGATACGGTCGAGGTTGCCCAGGGCGGGCGTGCTTTCAATGGTTCTGAGCGGTATGTGTTTGTTGTTATCCATGGTTCAGACTCACAGGAATACGGTTGGACAGCGGCCCGGTCACACCGGGCTGTTGGCGGCGGCCAGCGCCTCGTCAGCCTCCAGGGCGATGTCGGCGAACACCTCGCGGTCGGTGACGATGACCTTGTAGGTGCGCAAGTGGCGCTCGCAGGGAAACGTCACCGCCTTGCCGCTGGGCACATGGAACTGGCCCCAGTGGACCGGGCAGGTAATCAGGTCGTCTTCCAGGTCGCCCTCGGCCAGCGAAGCGGTGGCGTGGGTACACATGTCGGTGGTGGCGTAGAACGTGCCCCCCAGGTTGTAGACGCAGATGGCGTCGCCCTCGCGGTGGGCAACCTTCTTCAGCTCCCCTGGCGCCAGCTCATCACGTTGGCAAAGTAATACACGGCTCATGCTCGGCCCTCACACTCAGTTGCACAAAGCCCAGCCCGGTGACCCAGGCGGGTACGGCTTCATAGGCAATCACTTCGCCCTGCGGGCGCTCGATGGCGGCCAGGGCGCAGGCGAAGTTACGGATTTCCATCGCGCCGTTGCCGGCCCGACGCAGGATCTCTTCGTCGCTGTAGGCGCACAGCGCTTGCAGGTCGCCATTGACGCCGAGGGCGAGAATCTCGCGATCGAAGTCTTCGGCCACCCGGCCCATCTCGGCGGTGCCGACCCAGTGGCTGATACCGCCACTGCCGATAATCACCACACGCTCGTCGGCATCGAACGCTTCGACGGCCGCCCGCAGCTGCCGGCCGAGGTCGGCCGAACGCTGGAGCGAGATGTACGGGTCAACGCCACACGCCAGGTACACCGGAATGCTCGGCAACTCACGCCCGAGCAAGGCCTCGGCCGGCTTGACCACCAGTTGGTGCGGAATGGAAAAGGAATGGTCGACGGTAAAACTGCGCGCCACGGTCCAGTCCACGCCCTGCCCATCGCCGTGTTCGACAATGTGCGCGGCCAACGCTTGATGGTTGCGCACCGCGCCACGTTCCAGGCCCGGCAGGCGATCGATGGGGCCATCCACATCGCCGGTGCCGATCACATAGCGCGGCAGGCAATGGGTGCCGAACAGAATGTAATGGTCGCAACCGACGATGATCACCGAGGTCGGCTGCAAGGCCGCCAGGCGTTCGGCGCAGGCTTCGTATGCAGCCCATACCGCCTCACGTTGCGCCAACGGCGGCGCGTCGGGTGCCACGAACATTACCGGGTCATGCGGCATCCAGAAGCCGCCTACTATCTTGCCCATCGGTTCACCCCTTGAGCGCGGCGGAAAATCCCGCGCTGTGTTCGTCGGTAGCGCCCAGGCGCTGTTTGTAGAGGCTCATGTTGCGGTCAGGGGCAAGCTCCTGCCAGAAGCCCATGGTCAGCATCGGGTTGACCCCGGCCGCCTGCAGCCCGGCAACATCGAACTCGACGATCATGCGGACCTCGGCCTCCTCCAGGGCAAAACGCCCGAGGAACCCGACCGCGTCCTGCCGAAAGCGCTCTTTGGCGACACGCTCGACGCACAGCTGCCAGAGCGCACGCTCCATAACGTTTCTGCTCATACCGGCCTACTCGCTGAGGAAATCGCGGACCAGCGCGGCAAAGCGGCGCGGCTGCTCGCTCTGCACCCAGTGCCCGCAGCGCCCGAACAGGTGCAAGTCGGCATCGGGAATGCTGTTGGCGATCAGCAGCCCGCACTCGGGCGGCACCACGCGGTCTTCACGGCCGTGTACCACCAGCGTCGGCGCGACGATCTTGGCCAACGCGGCCGCGGGAAAACCCTTGACCAGGGTCGGGCCGTCGGCAGCCGGCTGCGGGATCAGTTTGCGTAGCGCCTGCTGGGCACCAGGGCGCGCACTGGCTTCGTAACGTGCCTGCACCATCGCCTCGGTAATCAGCGATACGTCATAGGGGAACAGCTTCATCAGCTCGCGCATGTTGTCCAGCGATGGCTCGTATTCCCAGGCGCCGCGCAGGCCTGGGGTCTGCACGAACTCACCGGCCGGGGTGCCGAGCAACACCAGCTTGTTGACCCGCTCCGGTGCGAACACCGCTAGGCCGATGGCCAGCGCGCCGCCAAACGAATTGCCGACGAACGAGGCTTTTTCGATGTCCAGGGCATCCATGATGCCGAGCAGATGGTTGACCCACAGCTTGATGTCGTACTTGGCGTCGTCCTTGAACTCGGTGAAGCCGAAGCCGGCGATGTCCGGCACGACCACGCGCCAGCGATCAGCGAACACCGGCACGGTATTGGCCCAGTTGGCCCAGCCCGATACACCGGGGCCCGAACCATGCAACAGGAACAAGGCCTCGCCCTGACCGGCTTCGTGGTAGTGAGTCTGGTGCCCTGCTGCAAGCAGAGTCTTGGGATTTGCGCTCATGTCGGCCTCCGGTTCTTATTCTTAACATACAGATGTGTATCTGTATGCTATTTACCGATTTGACCTGCGTCAATTAAAAAAACGTGGCTTTGTGCAAATAATCTAAAAGCCAACCTACACATATGTACTCTAGAATCCGAGCACACGCAGCCCCCATGCGCGGGCCACAGTCGGTGCGCTGGCAATAGCTTCGTCGTTGCGCCGGGCGTTAGAATGGCGGCTCGCTGCCAAGGCGGGCGTCGAACGCTGCTGTGCCCTGGCGCTTATCCAGCTTGTTGGACAAGGCCCCTAGACAATGTCATCACGCACCAACCTCACGCGGGAAGATTGGATTCATGCGGCACAGGAAGTCCTGGTTACCAGCGGCGTCGACGCTGTGCGGGTCGATACCCTGGCCAAGGAATTGAAGATCACCCGTGGCAGCTTCTACTACCACTTCAAAAGTCGCGGGGAACTGCTCGAAGGCATCCTCGGCAACTGGCGCGCACGCGCCACCGAAGATGTGATTCTGCACCTGCGCAATGCCCACAGCTCGCCGCTGCAACAACTGCATCGCCTGCTCGAACTGCCCTCCCACGGGCAGACCGCCAAGGACGCCGCCTCGATCGAGCTGGGCATTCGCGGCTGGGCCCGCCGCGACAAGCAGGCGCGCCAGGCCATCGACGAAGTCGACAGCCACCGCCTGAGCTACATCGAAGGCCTGCTGATCCAGGCCGGCGTGCCCAGTGGCGATGCCCAGGACCGCGCCTACCTGATCTATGCCTACCAGATCAGCCTGTCATTGCTGCACAGCGAAGACACCCCGCAACAACGCCTGGAACGCAGCCAGCGCATGGCCGGCATCCTGATCCCCGAATCCTGCACCCTCCCCGCCTGAGCCCGGATGCCGACCTGCGTCGGCATTCATAAAAATACATGAATGTATCTTTCAAGATCACAAAGCAGCACGCGCACTGGGTTCCGAGCTTTTCAGATGAAAAAGATTATTTTATTTTTTTATCTAAAAACAACAACATAGATTAGAAACCCGCCTTTAAACAAACCGTTACAGCGGCGCCTATTGACAAAGCGCCCACCCTCCCGCGTAGTCTATACATACACATTCACATGTGTATTTTAAAGCTGTGTATGGCGCTCCCTCAGGCTTATCCACACGACAATAAGAATAGAAAACGGGTACCTCACTATGCACTTGCATGCACCCCTGCGCACGGCCACACCCTGCGCGCTTGACACCTCGCCCTCCCGACGACAGCACCCCGGCACGGCATTGACCGACGCCCGCTGGCGCACACCTTCGCCTCCCTTTCCTACCGCTCGCTGAGGGCCGCTCATGGATATCTCGATACTGGCGTTTCTCGCCCAGGACGGCCTGACCACGGGCGCGATTTATGCCTTGGTGGCGCTGGCCCTGGTGCTGGTGTTCTCGGTGACGCGCACCATCCTGGTGTGCCAGGGCGACTTCGTCACCTACAGCGCCCTGACCCTGGCCACCCTGCAACTGGGGCTGGTGCCCGGCACCCTGTGGCTGCTGCTCGGCTGCTCGCTGGCCGCCTGCACACTGGACAGCATCGCCGCGTTGCGCCGTGGTCAATCGCGCCGGGTGCCCGGCCTGCTGGCACGCTACCTGGGCTTGCCGACGGTGCTGTGGGTGGTGCTGGACACCTTCGAGCTGGCCGGTTTGCCGGCCGTGTTGCAGATCCTGCTGACCCTGGCGCTGGTCACGCCGCTGGGGCCGCTGCTGTATCGCCTGGTGTATCAACGGGTGGCCGAGACCTCGGTGCTGTTGCTGCTGATCGTATCGGTGGCTGTACACATCACGCTGGTGGGTATCAGCTTGCTGATGTTCGGCGCAGAAGGGGTTCGCACCGATGCCCTGGCCGAAGCGGTGTTCATGCTCGGTGAGCTGCCGGTGGGCCTGCAAAGCCTGTTGGTGATCGCCAGCGCCCTGCTGCTGATCGGCCTGCTCTACGCGTTCTTCGGCCACAGCCTGTATGGCAAGGCCCTGCGCGCCACGGCACTGAATCGCAAGGGCGCGCAACTGGTGGGCATCCCCACACAGCTGGCCGGCAAGGCAGCGTTCGGCCTGGCGGCGTTGATCGGCGCCATTTCCGGCGTGCTGATCGGCCCGCTGACCACCCTGTACTACGACTCGGGCTTTCTGATCAGCCTCAAGGGGTTTGTCGCTGCGATCTTCGGCGGCCTGGCCAGTTACCCGATTGCCGCGGCCAGTGCGTTTTTCGTCGGTGTCCTGGAGAGCTTCGCCAACTTCGGCGCCTCGGCCTACAAGGAGGTGATCGTGTTCACCCTGGTGATCCCGGTACTGCTGTGGCTCTCGTTGAAGCACCCTCACCTTGAGGAGCAACACTGATGATCCGTCGACTGATCCCCCTGTTCGCCCTGCTGCTTCTGGCGGGCCTGGCACCAGTGCTGCTGCCGACCTTCCATGTCACGCTGCTGAATTACATCGGCCTGTACAGCCTGGTCGCCCTGGGCCTGGTGCTGCTGACCGGCATCGGCGGCATGACCTCGTTCGGCCAGGCCGCGTTCGTCGGTATCGGCGCCTACGCCAGCGCGGTGCTGACCACCCAATATGGCCTGTCGCCCTGGCTCGGTTTGCTTGCGGGCCTGGCGATTACCCTTGGGGTTGCCACCAGCCTGGGTCTGTTGACCCTGCGCCTGGCCGGCCACTACCTGCCCATCGGTACCCTGGCCTGGGGCCTGGCGCTGTTTTACCTGTTCGGCAACCTGCCCGGGCTGGGCGGCTTCGGCGGCCTGCAAAACCTGCCGAATATCAGCCTGTTCGGCTGGCAGGTCCGCGACCCGGCCGACTTCAGCCTGCTGATTGGGCTGCTGTTGGCGATCAGCCTGTGGCTGCTCGACAACCTGCTGCACAGCCGCCAGGGCCGCGCCATCCGCACCCTCAAGGATTCCGCCGGCATGGCTGAGGCGATGGGCATCGACACGGCGCGCAGCCGCTTGCAGGTGTTCATCATCGCGGCCCTGCTCGCGGCGTTGTCGGGCTGGCTGTACGCGCACCTGCAACGTGTGGTCAATCCCACGCCGTTCTCGGTGGTGATGGGTATCGAGTATCTGTTCATGATCGTGCTCGGCGGCGTTGCCAGCCTCTGGGGCGCACTGCTCGGCGCAGCCCTGCTGACCCTGATCAAACAGGTGCTGCAAGACGTACTGCCACAGCTGTTCGGACACGCCGACAACGTCGAGATGATTTTCTTCGGCGTGCTGGTGATCCTGGTCCTGCAATACGCCCGTGGCGGCCTGTTGCCATTACTGAGTGGCCTGTTCCCGACGGCACAACCCCGTCCGCTGCCCGAGCACCCAGCCCATGCGCTGCCCCGCCGGACGATGCCCGCCAACGGGCAGCCGTTGATGGTCGCAGAAGGTCTGCTCAAGCAGTTTGGCGGACTGGTGGCCAACAAGGACATGGGCTTGACCGTCAATGGCGCCGAAATCACCGCGCTGATCGGTCCCAACGGCGCCGGCAAGTCGACCCTGTTCAATCTGTTGTCCGGGGTGCTGGCGCCCAATGCCGGCCAGATCGTTTTTCTCGGCCAGCGCATCGACGGCCTGTCGCCGCGTGCCATCGCCCGACTGGGCGTCAGCCGCACCTTCCAGCACGTGCGTTTGTTGCCGGACATGAGCGTCCTGGAAAACGTCGCCCTCGGCGCCCATGCCCGGGGCAAAGCCGGGCTGCTGCGCTCGATGCTGCATCTGGAGCGCGAAGAGGAAGCCGCCCTGCTGGCCGAAGCCCGGCGCCAGATCGAACGCGTGGGCCTGGGCGCCGCCCTGCACACCCCCGCCGGCAGCCTGCCGTTGGGCCAGCAGCGCATCGTCGAAATTGCCCGAGCGCTGTGCAGCGATCCCCTGTTGCTGTTGCTCGACGAACCCGCCGCCGGACTGCGCCATGGCGAAAAGCAGGCACTCGCCCACCTGCTCGAACAACTGCGCAGCGAAGGCCTCGGCGTGCTGCTGGTGGAGCACGACATGGAATTCGTCATGGGCCTGGCCGACCAGATCGTGGTGATGGAATTCGGCCAGCGCCTGGCCGGTGGCACGCCGCTGCAGATACAGCAAAACCCTGCGGTGCTTGCCGCCTACCTTGGAGGTGTCGAATGAGTCGCCTGCTGGATGTACGCAACCTGACGATCAGCCACGGCAAGGTCGAAGCGGTACGCCAACTCAACCTGAGCCTGGAGG
>DATCUN010000330.1:0-4414 GCA_036561825.1 Pseudomonas sp. | reverse complement strand
TTCGGCTCTGGATGGGACGCAGAGCGTCCCGGGCTGCATTCCCACGCAGAGCGTGGGAACGATCAACTACAAAACCTGCCACCCACCCCCAAGCGCCTTGTACAAAGCAATGCTCGCCTGCATCCGCGACAGCCTCAGTTGCACATTCAAATCCTGCGCCGCATACAGTGTGCGTTGCGTCTCCAGCACTGTCAGTAAATCCTCGGCACCCGCTTCATAGCGGCTTTGTGCGATGTTGAACGCGGTCTGCGCCTGGTTCAGTTCCTCGCTTTGCCACTGCCGTTGTGCGTCCAGCCCACGAATACTGTTGAGGGCTTTTTCCACGTCGGCGAAACCGTTGATGATCGCACCACGATAGGCTTCCAGCAGTTCCTCCTGGCGCGCTGTGGCCTGGTCGCGCTCGGCGCCCAGGCGCCCGTTGTTGAACACCGGGGCGAGTAAACCGGCGGTGAGGTTGTAGAAGGGGCTGCGCAGGATGTCACCGGCACGGTCGGCACCGGAGCCGATTTCCGCGCTCAGGGTCAGGGTCGGCAACATTGCGGCGCGGGCGACGGTGACGTCGGCCTGGGCAGCGGCCAGTTGCGCTTCGGCCCGGGCGATGTCCGGGCGCCGGCTGAGCAATTCGCTGGGTACGCCCGCGTCAATGGCGGGCCAGGACAATTGATCGAAATGTTCCCGGCCCAGCGCCAGTTCCTGCACCGGGCGGCCGAGGAGGGTAGCGAGGCTGATCTGCGCGTCGATGGCCTGCTGCCGTACCAGCGGTAATTGCCGTTGTTGCGCGGCCACCAGGCTTTTCTGCTGAGCCAGTTCCAGTGCGGTCGCGGAGCCGGAATCGAAGCGAGTCTGCACCAGTTTCAACACGTTCTGCGCGTTGGCCAGGTTGAGCCCGGCAATACGGCTTTGCTCCTGCAGCGACAGGGTTAGCGCATAGGTGTTGGCGACGCCGCTGAGCAACGTCAGCTCCACCGTCGCCTGATCGAACTCGCTGGCCTGCAACGCGAATTGCGCACTGTCACGGGAAGCGCGCTGGCCACCCCAGAAATCGATTTCGTAAGTGGCGGTCAGGTTGGCGTTGAAATAGTCCACGGCGCTGTTGTCGCTGTCGGCATCCAGTTGGCTGTAGCCATTGCCGCGCAGCAATTTCTGGCGGTTGGCGTTTGCCCCTGCCTGGACTTCCGGTAACTGCGAACCACCGGCGACCACCGTTTCGGCCTGTGCCTGGCGCACCCGCGCAATGGCGGCGGCCAGGTCGTAGCTGCCGACTCGGGCCTGTTCGATCAGGCGTCCCAGTTGCGGGCTGCCAAAGCGGTTCCACCATTGCTGGTTGTCGCGGGTAGCAGTCGAGGAGTGTGGTGATTGCCAGGCGGTGGGCGGCGTAATGCCGCTGTCCGGACGCTGGGCGGGACTGCCGCAGGCGCCGAGCAGCAGGCAGAGGGTCAGCAAACTCAGTTGCGGCTTCATGGAAAGATCATTCACTGGTAAGGGCCGTGACCGGGTCGAGTCGGGCAGCTTTGCGGGCCGGCATGAAGCCGAAGACGACACCGGTGACCAGGGCGCAGCCGAAGGCGCCCAACACCGCTATCAAGGAGAACGCGACGGCGACTTCGCTGAGGATCAGCACGCCGCCGACGATCAGCGCCAGGGCGATCCCGGCCAGGCCACCGACCACCGAAAGCATCACCGCTTCGGTGAGGAACTGGCGCAGGATGTCGCGCTGGCGGGCACCGGTGGCCATGCGGATGCCGATCTCGCGGGTCCGTTCGCGCACGGTCATGAGCATGATGTTCATCACGCCGATGCCGCCCACCAGCAGCGAAATCGCGGCAATCGAACCGAGCATCAGCGACAGGGTGTTTTGCGTGCGCGCTTCGGCCTGGATCATCGCCGCGTTGTTGGTCAGCTCGAAATCCTTCTTGCCGTTGTGCAGGCGCAGCATCAATTGCTCGATGGCGTGTTCCGTTTCCTTGACCTTGCGCGCATCGGCGGCGGCAATCGCGATGTATTCCGGGTTGTAAGTGCCGAATAACCGCACGCTGGCGGCGGAGTAGGGGATGGCGATGCGGTCGTCGCTGTCGGAGTCGCCGGAGCTGGCGCCTTTTTCCGCCAGCACGCCGACCACCTGGAAGGGTACGTTTTCGATCAGGATGTACTGGCCGATGGGATTGGCGACGTCCTTGAGCAGTTTGGTCCGCACCTTGTGGCCGATCACCGCGACCGCCGCGGCGTTTCGTTCATCGGCCTCGGTGAAGTAGCTACCTTGCACCACTGGCCAGTTGAAGATCGCCGGGAAGTTGGTGTCGTTGCCGCCAACGTAGCTCAGGTGGTCGAGGTTGCCGAAGCGTACCCCGGCTTCCTGGCCGTTGACCGGCATGATGCGCATCACCTGGGGCAGGCTCGCCACCGCCTTGACTTCGTCCAGGGTGACGATACCCAGCGGCGTGCGCGGGTTTGGGGACGCGCCACTGAGGTAAATGATGTTGGAACCGAACGCGCCCATCTGGGCCATGACTTGGCGCTTGCTGCCTTCGCCGACGGCCAGCATCACCACCACCGACGCCACGCCGATAATGATCCCCAGCAGGGTCAGCGCGGTGCGGAACCTGTTGATCCACATCACCCGCCAGGCGGCTTGCACCGCGTCGACCAGCTCGCCTTTCCAGGCACCGCTGGCTTGCGTGCCTTCAGTCAGGCGCTTGCGCAGGTCCACTGCTTGCAATGCACCGGGATTGGCAGGGGTTTGCGCGGCGCGATTGTCCAGGGCGCTGTCACTGATGATCAGGCCGTCGCGGATCTCGATGATGCGCTTGGCCCGCGCCGCCACTTCGCGATCATGGGTAATGAGGATCACCACGTGGCCCTGGCTCGCCAGCTCGTCGAGCAGCGCCATGACTTCCTTGCCGCTGTGACTGTCGAGGGCGCCGGTGGGTTCGTCGGCGAGGATGATATGGCCGCCGTTCATCAAGGCGCGGGCAATGGACACCCGTTGCTGCTGGCCACCGGAGAGCTGGTGTGGACGATTGCCGGTGCGTGTGGCCAGGCCGAGGCGCTCAAGCAGGGCGGCGGCGCGGGCATGTCGTTCGGCGGCTGGAGTGCCAGCGTAGATCGCCGGCATCTCGACGTTCTCCTGGGCCGAACCGGACGGAATCAGGTGATAACCCTGGAACACGAAACCAAAGGCTTCGCGGCGCAGCCAGGCCAGTTCGTCGCTGTCCAGGTCGGCGACGTTTTCTCCGGCGAAGCGGTATTCGCCCGAGGTCGGACGGTCGAGGCAGCCGAGGATGTTCATCAGTGTCGACTTGCCGGAGCCGGAGGCGCCGACGATCGCCACGAATTCCCCGGCATGGATCGACAGGTCGATGCCGCGCAACACATGGACTTCAGGCGCGTCGCCACCGCCGTAGGCTTTGCGGATGTCTGAAAGCTCGATCAGGGGCGTGTGCATTCAACCGCCACTCCCGTCGGCCGGGCCGATCAACAAGTGATCGCCTTCCTGCAGGCCGTCGAGGATCTGCACCCGCAGGCGGTCGCTGATACCGGTGCGCACGTTGCGTTGTTCGATACGGCCATTGCTGGCCACCACTTGCGCGGTCTGGCTGTCGGATTGCGCGCCGGCCTGCAGCGCGGCGGTCGGTGCGGTCAGGACGTTCTGCGCCTGGCCTGCGACGAAAAATACCTGAGTGGTCATTTCCGCCATCAGCGCGTTGTCGGCGTTATCGACATCCAGCAGCACGGTGTACAGCACCACCCGTGCGCTGCCGCTTTTGCTCGAGCTGGCGGGGCTGCCGCCGCCCTGGCTGGTTTGGTCTAGGGGTTTGGGCGGTACGGGCAGGATCTGCCGCACGGTGCTTTTCCAGCGCCGGGTGCCGCCGCTCAGGGTGGTGAACCAGGCGTTCATGCCGGGTTTGACGTGGCCGATGTCGGCTTCGGAGACCTCGGCCCAGACGGTCATCGGCGACAGTTTGGCGATGCGCAGAATCAGCGGTGTCTGTTGCTGGGCGTTGAGGGTCTGGCCCTCGCGGGCATCCAGTGCGACCACGGTGCCGGACATGGGCGCATAGATCCGGGTGTAGCCGAGCTCGGCCTGATCGCTGCGCAGGCTGGCCTGGGCCTGGCGAATCTGCGCCTGGATCATGTCGATGCGCGCCTGGGTGGCGCGCAGTTCGGCCTGCGCAGTCTGCACGTCTTCTTCGCGGGTGGCGTTGCCGGCCTTGAGGTGTTGCTGGCGCTGGAATTTCTGTTGGGCCAGGTCGTGTTGCGCGCGTTGCTCCTGAAGCTGCGCCTTGAGGTTTTCGATGGAAAAACGCCCGGCATCGAGTTTGGCCTGTTGCGTGGAGGGATCGATTTCCACCAGCAGCTGGCCTTCCTTGACCACGTCACCGACTTCCACGTGGATCTTTTGAATCTGCCCGGACGC
>DATCUN010000329.1:0-1975 GCA_036561825.1 Pseudomonas sp. | reverse complement strand
CGGCGACGCGTGCGGCCGGGTGGCTGGCCGACGCGCTGCAGGACATCGACCAGGTAGGTGTTAACCATTAAGAAAGTATGGAATAAAACAAAAAATAAGAAGTCCGATATATTTAAGTAGCTAAGGAAACGCTGATTTATTGAACCGCCCCGGCTTTTGTGGAGGCTCCATCACTTGAGAGAATGGAGCCATGAGGAAGTCGACGAAGTTTTCACCGGAGCTGCGTGAGCGAGCGATCCGGTTGGTGGGAGAGGCACGTGGGCAGCACGAGTCGCAATGGGCGGCGGTGGTGTCGATCGCGGGCAAGGTGGGCTGCACGCCGCAAACCCTGCTGACCTGGGTACGGCAGCACGAGCGGGATACCGGTCAGCGGCGTGGGGTGACGACGGCTGAGCAGGATCGGGTGAAGGCGCTGGAGCGCGAGAATCGCGAGCTGCGCCGGGCCAACGAGATCCTGAAGCTGGCGAGTGCTTTTTTCGCCCAGGCGGAGCTCGACCGCCACACCAAGCGATGAGGGCGTTTGTGGATGCCCACCGGGGCTGTTTCGGGGTCGAGCCGATCTGCAAGGTGCTGCAGATCGCCCCATCCGGCTATCGGCGTCATGCGGCCCGCCGGAAAGAGCCTGCGTTGTCACCTGCGCGGGCACAGCGCGATGCCCTGCTGATGCCAAAGATCGAGCAGGTCTGGCGCATCAACATGCGGGTCTACGGCGCCGACAAGGTCTGGCGCCAGCTGCGCCGTGAGGGGACATCCGTTGCCCGCTGCACGGTGGAGCGGCTGATGCGCCAGCAGGGGCTGCGCGGCGTGCTACGGGGCAAGGTTGTGAGGACAACGACACCGGATACCTCAGCCCCCTGTCCCCTGGACCGCGTCCAGCGGGCCTTCAGGGCCGATCGCCCCAACCAGCTCTGGGTCTCGGACTTCACCTATGTATCGACCTGGCAGGGGTTCGTCTATGTGGCGTTCGTGATCGACGTCTTTGCCCGTCGCATCGTCGGCTGGCGGGTCAGCGCTTCGATGCAGACCGATTTCGTCCTCGATGCCTTGGAGCAGGCGCTCTACGCCCGCCGCAGGGAACGCGGCGAGGGGCTGGTCCACCACAGCGATCGCGGGTCGCAGTACGTTTCGATCCGTTACAGCGAGCGCCTCGCCGAGGCCGGCATCGAGCCCTCCGTGGGCAGCACGGGGGACAGCTACGACAACGCGCTGGCGGAGACCATCAACGGCCTCTACAAGGCGGAACTGATCCACCGCCGGGCCCCGTGGAAATCCCGCGACGCGGTCGAGCTGGCTACCCTGGAATGGGTGTCCTGGTTCAACCACCGCCGCCTGCTCAGCTCCATCGGTTATGTTCCACCGGCCGAGGCTGAAGCCGCCTACTATCAGCAACTGCAACCCGAGCAGGCCATCCCGGCCTGACTCAAACCAACGGGCCTCTACGATTCCCGGGGCGGTTCATTATTCCCGCCGGCTGGTGGCGTGAGGCCGTGCTCCTGAGACAATGCGGCCTTGGTCCGCAGCCGTGGTGAGCAGACGTCATGCAAACGAGCTTTTCCGACCTCGAATACGCCGGCAAGAAGAAGCAGACGCGCCGCGAGCGCTTCCTGGCGCAGCTGGAGACGCTGACGCCATGGGCGCAGCTGGAGGCGGCGCTGGCGCCGTTCTACCCGGCCGGCCGCCGCTGGGGCTCTCGCGCATGCTGCGCATGTATGTGGCGCAGCAGTGCTTCGGGCTGTCGGACGAGGGTATCGAGGACGCCGTGTACGACAGCCACGCCATCCGCCGCTTCATCGGCATCGACCTGGCCCGCGAGGCGGCGCCGGATGCGACCACACTGCTGAAGTTCCGCCGCCTGCTGGAGGATCAGGGTCTGACCGGCGTGATCTTCGAGACGATCAACGCGCACCTGGCCCGGCAGGGCCTGCTGCTGCGCGAGGGCACCCTCGTGGACGCGACGCTGATCGCCGCCCCGAAG
>DATCUN010000328.1:0-2695 GCA_036561825.1 Pseudomonas sp. | reverse complement strand
CTTTTGCAGAACACGGTCGTTCGGGCCAATCGGGAAGGCGTCCTGCATCCAGTGCAGGCGGTTCATCAAGGCGCCGTGTTCGTTCATCACGCCTTTGGGTTGGCCGGTGGAACCGGAGGTGTAGAGCACGTAGGCCAGGTCGTGAGCTTCAACGCTGATCGGCTCGAACGCTGGAGCCTGGGGCAGAGCGTCGAGGGTCCAGGCTTGATGTCCGGTTGGCAGGCGCGACAGCCACTGCGCCTGGGTCAAGGTGACCTTGGCATCGGCATCCTCAATCAGGAACGCCAGGCGTGCAGCCGGCAATTCCGGGTCCAGCGGCAACCACGCGGCACCGGCATGGACGATACCGAGCAAGGCCACGACCATCTCCACCGAACGCTCCATGCACAGCGGCACGATGCTGTCAGTGCCCACGCCGGCGGCGCGCAGGGCCCGGGCAACGGTTTGCGCCCGTTGATCCAGTTCGGCATAGCTCAGGCGCTGACCTTCGAACACCAATGCCGGGGCGTTGGGGCTCAGGGCGGCTTGTTGGCTGAGCGCGGTGTGCAGGTTGGTCGGGCCGCTGTAGTGACGTTCGGTGGCGTTCCAGCGATCCAGTTGCTGCTGATCCTGCTGTTGCGGGAACAGTTCGACCAGCGTGCGCCCAGGGGTTGCCACCAAGGCATCAAGCAGCGCACACCACTGCGCGCTCCAGCGTTGCATCGTCGTTTCGTCGAACAAGGCCGATTGGTATTCCAGCGCCAGCGTCATGTCGCTGCCATCGTCCTGGACTTCCCAGCTCTGTTCGAACTTGGCGTCGATCACCGGCAGCATCTGCTCTTCGACGTTCAGCCCCGGCCATTGGCTGCTGTCCACCCGGCCATAGTTGAGGGAGAACAGCACCTGGAACAGCGGTGTACGGCTCAGGTCGCGGTTTTGCGAGACAGCACCGACCAGGGTGGCGAAGGGTAGGTCGGCATGGGCCTGGGCTGCGCGCAGGTCGGCCTCAAGGCTGGTGAGCAATTGCTCGGCCGGAGCCCGTTGGTCGACGTCGCTGCGGATCACCAGGGTGTTGACCAGACAGGCCAGCAGTGTCTGGGCTTGCGGTTGATCACGCTGGTCCGCCGGGGTGCCGAAGCGAATCTCCCGTTGACCGCTGTAACGCGCCAGCAGCGCGCTCAAGGCCGTGGCGAGCACCACATAGGTGGTGGTGCCGCGCTGACGGGCGAACTGACGGATGGCTTCGGCGCGCTGGGTGCCGAGACGGAGGGTCAGTTGCCGGGCGCGACGATTTGCTTCGGCGCCACGCGGATGGTCGATGGGCAGGTCGAGTTGGTAGTCTTCCTGGCCCAGGTGGTTTTTCCAATAGTCCAGGCTGTCACTGCGTCGGGCCTGGGTGTCCGGGTGTTGTTGCCACAGGGCGAAATCGACGTAGTCGATCTCCAGCGGCGTCCAGGCCGGCGACTGCCCGTTGAGGCCGGCGGCGTAGGCCTGGGTCAGTTCGTCGATGAGCAGCTGCATGGCCCAACCGTCGGTGGCACTGTGGTGCAGGCACACCAGCAGCAGGTTTTCGTCGCTGCCCTGACGTTGCAGCAGATGCGCGCGCCAAGGTGCGGCGGCGGCCAGGTCGAACGCTGTCATCAGTTCGTCCTGGGCGTTGGCGCAGGCCGAGGCCCAGTCCTGGGTCGCGACGTCAGTGACCGCGAGCGCCGGTCCGTGGTCGTCGATCAGCAATTGCGGCTCGCCGTCGACTTCGACAATCCGGCTGCGCAGCACCAGATGGCGCTGGCTGAGCTGCTCAAAGGCCTCGCGCAAGACCTGGACCTGCAGCTCACCGCGCAAGGTCAGGGCAAACGGCATGTGGTACTCGCGGGATTCCGGCACCAGGCGACTGAGCATCCAGAATCGGCGCTGGGCCAGACCCAGGGGCAATTGCGCCGGGCGCGGTTGTGCGCTGATCGACTCACCGGGCATGGCCGCGCGCAGATGCTCGGCCAGGGCCGCGACCGTCGGTTGGGCGAACACCAGCGGCAAGGGCAGGGAAACCCCAAGGCGCTCACGGACCCGACTGACCAGGCGGGTGGCCAGCAAGGAGTGGCCGCCGAGTTGGAAGAAGTGATCTTCGATGCCGACTGGCGAACAACCCAGCACTTCGCCGAACAGTTCGCAGAGTACGCTTTCAGTGGCGTTGCGCGGTGCTGTGCGCGGCTGGTCGCTTTGGCTCTGTGGCAGCGGCGTGGCGGCCAATGCCTTGCGGTCGAGCTTGCCGTTGCTGTTGAGCGGCAGGCTGTCGAGCTGCACGAACAGGCTGGGCTGCATGTGCGCGGGCAGGCTGTCGCTCAACTCGGCACGCAGGGTCGCCTCATCGGCGTCTCCGCACCAGAAACTCACCAGGCGCTGGTCGAGCAACAAGGTAGCGGCATCGCGAACACCGGCCTGCGCGAGCAGTGCGGCGTCGATTTCCCCCAGCTCGATGCGCTGGCCGCGCAACTTCACCTGATGGTCGAGACGCCCCAGGTACTCGATGTTGCCATCGGCCAGGAAGCGGCAACGGTCGCCCGTGCGGTACAGGCGGTCACCGGCCACGAATGGACTGGCGAGGAAGCGTTCCTCGGTCAGGTCCGGACGTTTCAAGTAACCACGGGCCACGCCGACGCCACCGATGTACAGCTCGCCGATGCTGCCAATCGGCAACGGTTGCATGGCCTCGTCGAGG
>DATCUN010000327.1:0-1619 GCA_036561825.1 Pseudomonas sp. | reverse complement strand
GGCGGTGGTGCGGATGTCGCCGTCGGCGGTGTTGGAGTAGGAGTGGAACTCCATGAACTTCCAGAACTCGCCTTTGCGGTCGTAGGCCTCGGCGTAGTAGAAGCGCGGGTACTTCGCGTCGATGTACAGCACCTTCTTGCTGTACGGGTGCGCCGACGGGGTGATCGCCTCGACCACATAGACCTCACGCGGCTCGAAGTTGTTGTTGTTCATGTTCCAGTAGGGCGCCGCGTTCTCCACCACCGGGTACTTCTCGGCGAAGCTCTTGCCCTCCGGATTCCACAGGCCGGTCTTGCTGTTGGCCACGGCGAGCACCCAGCGCTTGCCGAGCAGCTTGTACTCGGGGTACCAGCACGGCCGGGCGTTGAAGATCTCCAGGTCGTCCTGCAGCTGGTCGGAGGAGCCGACCGGGTCCATCCAGGCGCCGCCGGACAGCTGGCGCACCCGGCGCACGGCGGGAATGTAGGCCCACACGCTGTTGACCTTGTCCGAGTCGTACATCTGGGTGTAGGTGCCGAGACCCTTCATGTCGGAGGGCGACTTGAAGTACAGCAACTGGCGGCCGCGCTCGCTGCCGTCACCCTCGACCGTCTGCTCGCTGGTCAGGCGGCCCTTCATGGTGTAGCGGCTGAACTCGGCGACCGGCTCGGCGTGCACGCCCTTCTTGCCGTCGATCAGCAGCTGGGTGTACTGCGGCACCTGGGAGACGTCGCCGACCAGCTGGCCGAGGTGCCAGTTCCACACCAGTTTCTCGGCGGCCTGCGGGTCCTTCATGTCGATGTTCGGGAAGGGGGCGCCGGCGCCCCAGTTGTCCACCCGGCAGGCTTCCTTGTTGATGGTGGCCTTGCCCACGTTGGCCTGCGAGGCCTTGACCCAGCGCGGGTCGAGCGGCACTTCCTGGGACTTGGCCAGCGGCAGCTTCCAGCCGCTGTTGCGGATGCGCCATTCCATCTTCTCGGTCAGCAGGCTGGCGATGCTGTGGCCGTCGAAGGTGTCGTTCTTGACCTGGTCGATGTTGGCGGCGGAAATCACCGTGCCCGCCGGCAGTTCGGCGGCGACGGCGAGGGCCGACAGGCTGCCGGCCGCCGCGAGGAGACCGACCGTCAGGGTGTGGCGCAGGGGAAAGCGGAGTGCGTTCATGGGGGTCTCTCCGATGGGGATCAGAACAGGTAGGTCACACTGGTGTAGAGCTGATCGCGGTTGTTGAAGTAGTCGAACAGCGTGGCGTTGTCGCAGGAGGCCGCATTCGGGAAGCCGCACTCGTCGCCGTCGCGCGCGTCGCTGCCCCAGAAGGCGTCGTACTCGACCTTCCAGCGCACCTTGCTGGACAGCTCGAAGGTGACCGAGGGCACGGCGAAGCCGCCGCCGTTGCTGAGGTCGGCGCCGAGCACCAGGTTCGGGCGGATGCGCCCGCTGTTGTAGCTGAGGTCGAAGATGGTGGTGGCGAGCACCGAGTGCTCCTGGACCTGGCCGCCCCAGCCGACGCTGTAGAGCAGCGCGTCGTCCCTGTCGTAGTTCTGCACCCACTTGTCGAACAGCTGCACCGAGAAGAACATCGGCTTCTCGGTACCCAGCCAGTCCTGGGTGGCGGCGATGTTCTTGTCCATGCGCAGCATCAG
>DATCUN010000326.1:0-5857 GCA_036561825.1 Pseudomonas sp. | reverse complement strand
CGCGCGCCCGGCAGCCGGGCCGCGCAGCACAACCCGCAGGCCTCCGGCGACGGCGGCCTCGGCGAGTGCCTGCGCCTGCTCAGCTTCAACATCCAGGTCGGCATCGGCACCCAGCGCTACCGCCACTACCTGACCCGCAGCTGGCAGCATCTGCTGCCGCACCGCGAGCGCGCGGTGAACCTGCAGCGCATCGGCGCCCTGCTCGCCGAGTTCGATGTGGTCGCCCTGCAGGAAGTCGATGGCGGCAGCCTGCGTTCCGACTACATCAACCAGGTCGAGCATCTGGCCCAGCTCGGCAACTTCCCCTACTGGTACCAGCAGCTCAACCGCAACCTCGGCCGCCTGGCCCAGCACAGCAACGGCGTGCTCAGCCGTCTGCGCCCGAGCCTGCTGGAAGACCACCCGCTGCCCGGCCCGCGCGGCCGCGGCGCCATCCTGCTGCGTTTCGGCGAAGGCCCGGAGGCGCTGGCGGTGGTGATGATGCACCTGGCCCTCGGCGCCAAGACGCGCACCCGCCAGCTGGCCTACATCCGCGAACTGATCCACGGCTACCGCCACTGCGTGCTGATGGGCGACATGAACACCCATGCCGGCGAACTGCTGGAAGACTCGCCGCTGCGCGATCTCGGCCTGGTCGCCCCGCAGACCTGCGCCACCTACCCCAGCTGGCAGCCACAGCGTTGCATCGACCACATCCTGCTCAGCCCGCAGCTGACCCTCGAGCGCATGCGCGTAGTGGATGCGCCGATCTCCGACCACCTGCCGGTGGCGGTGGATATCCGCCTGCCCGCCGCCCTGCGTCAGCAGCAGCTGACCGAGCTGCCGCGCCCGGCCTGAGCGCCGCCGACTGGCGTGCGGTCGCCGCGCACCGCGTAACCGCGTATGCTGACCATCCGCACCAGATCCGCCGCCGCACAGCCATGAAGATCCTCCACCTGCTTGCCCTCACCCTGCTGCTCGCCGGCTGCGCCGGCGGCCTGCGCATCGACGACCGTTTCCAGTCGCGCGACCAGAGCAGCCGGGTCGAATTCATCGTCCTCCACTACACCTCCAGCGACCTGCCCGACTCGCTGAAGACCCTCAGCCAGGGCGGCGTCAGCGCCCACTACCTGCTGCCGGCCGACCAGGCGAAGATCTACCGCATGGTCGACGAGCACCGTCGCGCCTGGCACGCCGGCGACAGCCAGTGGCGCGGGCGCACCTGGCTGAACGCCAGCTCGATCGGCATCGAGATCGTCAATCCCGGCTACACCGACGGCCCCGAGGGGCGCCACTGGCATGCCTACCCGCAGGCGCAGATCGACCGCCTGATCGCCCTGCTCAAGGACCTCCAGGCCCGCCACGGCGTGGCGCCGGCCAACATCGTCGGCCACAGCGACATCGCCCCGCAGCGCAAGGTCGACCCCGGCCCGCTGTTCCCCTGGCGCCAGCTCGCCGCAGCCGGACTGATCCCCTGGCCCAAGGCCGCCGTGGTGCAGGACAAGCTGCGCCAGCTCGACGGCCGGCTGCCGGAGGTCGCCTGGTTCCAGCACCAGCTCGAACGCGCCGGCTATGCGGTACCGCAGCACGGCCGGCTCGACCAGGCCACGCGCAACGTGCTCGCCGCCTTCCAGATGAAGTACCGCCCCGAGCGCCACGACGGCCAGCCCGACGTGCACAGCGCCGCCCTGCTGCTGGCCCTGCCGCCAGCGGCCAACTGAACGGACCGCAGCCAGACTGCCCACCACCCGCCGCGCAAGGAGTGCCGATGACCCTGCACATACGAATCTGGGACCTGCCCACCCGCGTCTTCCACTGGTCGCTGGCGCTCAGCGTCATTGGCGCCCTGGTCACCGGCTGGATCGGCGGCAACTGGATGGTCTGGCACGGCCGCCTCGGCCTGCTGATCGCCGGCCTGCTGGCCTTCCGCCTGGCCTGGGGCGTGCTCGGTTCCACCTACGTGCGCTTCGGCCAGGTGCTGCGCCTGCCGCAGAGCCTGCCGGCCTACCTGCGCGGCGACTGGCACGGCGGCGGGCACAACCCGCTGGGCTGGTTGTCGGTGCTGGCGATGCTCGCCGCCCTCGGCTTCCAGGTCGCCAGCGGCCTGGTCGCCAACGACGACATCGCCTTCACCGGGCCGCTGTACCGCCTGGTCGACTCCGAGACCAGCAGCCGCCTGACCAGCCTGCACCGCCAGGGCCTGTGGCTGGTGGTGGCGCTGGTGGTGCTGCACCTGGCCGCGCTGCTGTTCTACCGTCTGGTGCGCGGCGAGAACCTGGTCGAGGCCATGCTCCACGGCAAGCGCCGGGTGTCGGCGAACCGGCCGATCAAGCCCGCCAGCGGCGGCAGCCTGCCGGCGCTGATCGTCGCCCTGGCGATCACCGGCGGCACCGTGTGGGCGGCCAACGGCAGCTGGATTCCGACCCCGCCACCCGCACCGGCGCAGAGCACACCGGCCTGGTAGGGCCACAACGAAAAAGGGCGACCCGCGGGTCGCCCTTTTTCATGCAAGGTAAACAGCCATACAGGCCTTGTGAAAGCGTCGCGAGCGAAGGTCAGGCAAGGCAAAAAGTGGCGAGGACGCGGAGTTTACGAGCTGTAAATGAGCAGTACTCGTTTCACTCGCCCTGCGGGCCGCCCTGTCGGGCGTTCAGTGGCAAGCCACTGTCCGAGCCACTTTTTAACGCAGCATGACCGAGCGCAGCAGCTTTCACATGGGCTGTCAGTCCATGCGGAACTTGTCGTGGCAACCCTTGCAGCTCTTGCCGACTTCGCCGAAGGCCTGGGCGATCTGCGCCTTGTCACCCGCGGCAGCCACCTTGGCCAGGTTGTTGGCGGCCTGGTTGAAGGCGATGGCCACCTTGGCGACCTCCTCCTTCTGGGTGAAGAACTCCGGCTTCACCCGGGTCTTCTCCTTGCCCACCGACTTCTCGGTGCCCGGACCGTACAGCGCGCCCATGCCGGAGTTGGCGATGGCGGCGATGGCGTTGGCGGCGGCAGCCACCTGCTGCTGGTCATAGGCCACCGAGCCCTCGACGACCTGCGCCTTGATCTTGCCCATGTTCCAGGCCATGAAGCTGTAGCCGGCCTTGCGGTACTCGATCTGGTCTTCGGGGCTGACCTGGGCCACGGCCAGGCCGGCGGTGCAGGTCAGCAGCAAGCCGGCGGTGCCGGCGATCAGTTTGTTCAGCATCGGGTGTTCTCCCTTTCCTTGAGACTAAGCACGAGAAGTGCCGGCCTGGGCCGGCAAGTGCCCTAGAGTAGCCCTTTCCCGAACGCCCGGCATACCCGGCCGGGCCAATCGCGCCACTCAGCCGCGGCGGCTTTCATACCAGCGGAACAGGCCCATGCCGGCGAGCATGGCGACGAAGAACGGCAGGATGGCGAGATTGCCGCTGCCGAACACCACCACCGCCGGCCCCGGACAGATGCCGGCGATGCCCCAGCCGATGCCGAACAGCAGGCTGCCGATCACCAGCGCCCGATCCGGCTCGCGCTTGCTCGGCAGCTGCATCGGGCAGCCGGTCAGCGACTGGGTGCGGCGCTTGGCCAAGGTGAAGGGAATCAGCGCCGCGACGATGCCGCCGCCCATCACCAAGGCCAGCGACGGATCCCAGTTGCCGGCCAGGTCGAGGAAGGCCAGCACCTTGGCCGGATCGGCCATGCCGGCCAGCAGCAGGCCGATGCCGAACAGCAGCCCGGCGAGAAATGCAGTCAGACGATTCATGCTCCAGCTCCCAGCAGGTGGCGGACGACGAAGACGGTGGCGAAGCCGGTGGCCATGAAGCACAGGGTCGCCACCAGCGAGCGCGGCGACAGCCGCGACAGGCCGCAGATGCCGTGGCCGCTGGTGCAACCGGCACCCAGACGGGCGCCGAAGCCGACCAGCAGGCCGGCCAGCAGCAGACCCGGCACGCCGACCTGCATCTCGATCACCGGCAGTTCGGCGAAGACCAGCCACAGCCAGGGCGCCAGCAACAGGCCGAGGATGAACAGCAGGCTGTCCAGCCAGCCGCTGGCCTTCGGCTTGAGCAGGCTGCCGAGCAGGCCGCTGATCCCGGCGATGCGGCCGTTGGCGAGGACGAACAGGCCGGTCGCCAGACCGAGCAGGATGCCGCCGGCGAGGGCGCTCCAGGGGGTGAAATGGGCCCAGTCGATGGTCATGGATGCTCCTCCGCGCAGAACAGTTGATACAGGGTATGAATGACCGCCAGGACGGCGGGATCGACGACACGGTAGTGGATCTGCTTGCCGTCGCGGCGGGTGCTCACCAGCCCCTCGCGGCGCAGTACCGCCAGCTGCTGCGACAGGGTCGGCTGGACGATGCCCAGCTGCGCCTGCAGCTCGCCGACGCTGCGCTCGCCCTCGGCCAGCTGGCACAGCAGCAACAGGCGATCCGGATTGGCCAAGGTCTTCAGCAGACTGCTGGCCGCATCGGCATTGGCGCGCAGCCGCGCGAGATCGAGACAGGCGACAGTCATGGCGACTCCCAGCGATTAGTCTGTGAACAATTTGCCTTATTACAATCTATTTTTCAATAGATTGATGGTCGCGCGGTCCAGCCGCACGTCTACTTTAGGTGTAAAAACCCACTATCTTTGGCCAAAGTCGACTTGCAATTTCGTAGAAATTGCACGCCAACCTATTGAAGCCGCCCCGCCCGCCCCGGCACAATGCCCCTCAATTACGCCCCGCCGCCGGCACGCGCACAGCGCCGCCGGCCTGCCAAGCCAGTGGATCAGGCGCCCAGCGGGAGCGACACATAACAACAATTTCGTTTGCCAATGGAGATTTGCTCATGCAAATCGGTATACCGCTCGAAACCCACGCCGGGGAAACCCGCGTGGCTGCCACGCCGGAAACGGTCAAGAAACTCCTCGCCCAGGGCCACCGGGTCATCGTGCAGAGCGGTGCCGGGATTGCCGCCAGCATTCCCGACGACGCCTACGCCGCCGTCGGCGCGCATATCGGCGACGCCGCCGCCGCGCTGGGCGCCGAGCTGGTGCTCAAGGTGGTCGCCCCCAGCGCCGCCGAACTGGAACTGATGCAGCCCGGCGCCGTGCTGGTCGGCATGCTCAACCCGTTCGACAGCGACAATCTGGCGCGTATGGCCGGGCACGGCATCACCGCCTTCGCTCTCGAGGCGGCGCCGCGCACCTCGCGCGCGCAGAGCCTCGACGTGCTGTCCTCGCAGGCCAACATCGCCGGCTACAAGGCGGTGCTGCTCGCTGCCCACCACTACCCGCGCTTCATGCCCATGCTGATGACCGCCGCCGGCACGGTGAAGGCCGCCCGCGTGCTGGTGCTTGGTGCCGGCGTCGCCGGCCTGCAGGCCATCGCCACGGCCAAGCGTCTCGGTGCGGTGATCGAGGCCTCGGACGTGCGTCCGGCGGTCAAGGAGCAGATCGAGTCGCTGGGCGCCAAGTTCGTCGAGGTGCCGTTCGAGACCGACGAGGAACGCGAATGCGCCGAGGGTGTCGGCGGCTACGCGCGGCCGATGCCGGCGTCGTGGATGGAGCGCCAGGCCAAGGCGGTGCACGAGCGCGCCAAGCAGGCCGACATCGTCATCACCACCGCGCTGATCCCCGGGCGCAAGGCGCCGACCCTGCTGCACGAGGCCACCGTCGCCGCGATGAAGCCGGGTTCGGTGGTCATCGACCTGGCCGCGGCGCAGGGCGGCAACTGCCCGCTGACTGTCGCCGACCAGGTGGTGGTGCGCCACGGCGTGACCCTGGTCGGCCACAGCAACCTGGCCGCGCTGGTGCCGGCGGATGCCTCGGCGCTGTACGCGCGCAACCTGCTGGACTTCCTCAAGCTGGTCATCGACGGCGAAGGCAAGTTCCACCTCAACCGCGAAGACGACATCGTCGCCGCCTGC
>DATCUN010000325.1:0-2919 GCA_036561825.1 Pseudomonas sp. | reverse complement strand
CCGGTGCGCGTGGTCGGCGACGTGACCCGCGCCGGCTACAACCTGCTCAACGGCCGCGACGTCGCCGCCACCGGCAGCATCGACCCCGGCAGTTGCAACGGTAACCTGGCCTGCGAGACCTGGCGCTCGCCCGACGACGCGGCCGCCTGGGCCGTGCGCGTGCTGGGCGAGCAGGAGCAGCGCACCTGCGAGTCCTGCACCAAGACGACGACCACGCCGGGCGTCGGCCTGACGCCGCTGATCCAGGAGGAGTACGAAGCCAAGCTGCAAGCGCTACAGGAACTGGTGGCCGGCAGCCGGCCGACCAGCTTCGCCAATCTGCAGGACGCCAGCGCCGCGTCCCTGCCGATCACGCGCGGCGTGATCGAAGCGCTGCGCGACGAGCCCGACCAAGACATCCTGGCCAGGCGCCTCGCGTCGGAGGTGGCGCTGGCGAGCGTGCTGGAGAAGGCACTGCTACTGCAGCGCACGCTGTTGACCGGGCGCAAGGAGCCCAACGTCTCTGCCAACGAACTGGCGCAGAAGGCCGTCTCCCACGAGAGCGACATCCTTGACCGCGAGATCCTCAACCTGAAGACGGAGCTCGAACTGCGCCGCGAACTGGCGAGCAACTCGCCGACCGCCATCATCCAGCGGCACAGCACGCGCTCGACCGGCTCGCGCGGCATCTACGAGGGCGATCCGACCCGCAACCGGATCGACGAGTTGCAACGACCACCGAGCGGGAACAACCCGTGAGCTGGGTCGCCGTCCGCCGCTACAGTGCCCGCGCGCTGCTGGCGTTGCTGGTACTGGTCCTGGTGCTGATCGCCGCCGCCGTGGTCAACCTGGTCGGCATCCGCATGGCCGGCGGCATCGACGGCTGGCGACAGTGGATGGATGCGCACGCGGGCTGGTTCCTGGTCTGGCGGTTGCTGCTCTATGCCGTCACGGTCTACGGCTGGCTGTGGATGCGCCGGCGCCTGCACGCACGGGAGCCGGAAGGCGGCGCGCGCCAGCGCCTGCTGCGCGTGGAGGTGGCCGCGGTGCTCGCGGTCGTCGCGCTGGAAGTCAGCCAATTCATGCAGGCCGGATGAGCCGGAGTCCCCCATGACCCTCTACACGACCGACTACCTGGAGTACTACCTGACGCTGGTTTCGTGGATTGTCCACAACGGCGTCTGGAACGTGCTGGTCGCCAGCGGCGTGTTCGCGATTCCCTTCCTGGCGATCGTGATCCAGGAATGGCTCAAGGCACGAGCCGAAGGCGCGGACGAAGGTAACAAGGGCGTGCTGAGTTCGGCCCGTATCGAGAACCGCGTCTTCGTCGCGATCGTCGTCATCATGTTCGCGGGCATCCCGTTCATCGACGTCGATTTCACCACGCTGCAGTTCGATCGCTCACGCTCGGCGCAATGCCAGGTCAACGTGCCGGAGCCTTCGGAGACGGGCTGGTCGCAGTCGTTCAGCACGCTCAACAATCAGTCGGCGCGGGTGCCGGTGTGGTGGTTCTTCATGCACGCGATCTCGCGCGCGGTGACGGGCGCATCCGTCGCGGCCATTCCGTGTGGGACGGACCTGCGACAGATCCGCATGGACATCGACAACACGCGCATCGCCGACCCGGTGCTGGCCCAGGAGGTGGCCGACTTCACCCACAACTGCTACGGGCCTGCGCGTGCGCGGCTGTTCATGGACCGTCCCGATCTCACCGAGGAGCAGATGCACGACGTCACCTGGATCGGCTCGCGCTTCTTCGTGGACACGCCGGGCTTCTACGACACCTATCGCTCCAGGTCCCCCCGCGAGGGTTGGCCCTACGACAGCAATCGCGATGCCGGCCTGGCCGAGGTGCCCAGCGGCGCCGGCTATCCAACCTGCCGGCAGTGGTGGTCGGACGGCAATGGGCTGCGCTCGCGGCTACTGCAACAGGTGGACCCCAGCTTGCTGACGCGTGTTGCGGGGTGGGCCGGCTTCCTGAGTCGGGATCAGGTGGATGACTCTGTGATCCGCGCGATCGCGTCGCCGCGGCAGCAGAAGTTGAACCAGGGTGCGGTCTATTCCGACTACGGCGGGCAGATCGAGATGACGTTGCCGAACATCGTCACGCGCGCTGCGAGCGACGTCGGCATGACGGTCGGTGCGCTGGGCTTCTTTCCTGCGATGGACGTGATGCGGCAAGCACTGCCGATGGTGCTGGCGCTGCTGAAGATGGCGTTGGTGATCTGCATTCCGCTCGCGCTCCTGGTTGGCACCTATGACCTCAAGACCTTGGTGACCGTCAGCGTGGTGCAGTTCGCGCTCTTCTTCGTGGACTTCTGGTTCCAGTTGGCCAGGTGGATCGACTCGACCATTTTGGATGCGCTCTATGGCTGGGGATTCGGCTGGAATCGGCCGCACAGCAATTTCGATCCATTGATCGGGCTGAACAACGCATTCGGCGACATGTTGCTCAACTACGTGCTCGCAACGATGTTCCTGGTGCTCCCCGCGTTCTGGGTGACGGCACTGGCCTGGACGGGCATCCGGGCCGGCAACTTCTTGCAGGGACTGGCCGCGGGCACCAGGGATGCGGCGCAGGCGGGAGGCAGGGGCTCAGGCATCCTGATCAGTGCGGCGAGTCCCGGCAAGAAGTAGCGCGACCGGGATCAGTCGTCCTCGAATCGAGGATCGGGATCGTCGTTGTAGGATGCGGGGTGGTAGAAGAGGCCTTCGCGGTGATCGCGTTCCTCGGCCTGGCGATTCAGCAGGTCGGGTTCTTCCTGGTCCGCGGTGCCGTGCTGCATGGCCCAGGCGGCGGCGACCGCGAATACCAGCAGGAGCGCCAGCCAGAACGCGGCGTACAGCAGTACTCCCAGCACGGCCAGCTTCACGAGCCACAGCAGCGCCGTCGCCGCGCCTGGGGGCAGACCGCGCGCTACCAACCGGCCGGCGAGCCGG
>DATCUN010000324.1:0-2487 GCA_036561825.1 Pseudomonas sp. | reverse complement strand
GCTCGTGGCCGTCGGCCGGCCAGGACAGCGGAATCAGCGCCGGGCGCTGCAGCAGGCCGAGCAGCTCGACCGAGACGATCCGCGCCATCGACTCCAGCGGCTGCTGCACGGCGGTGATCACCGGCCCGTCGGTGTCCTGGTCGTGGCTGAAGGCATGCACCGTGCGGCAGGGCAGCAGGATCAGGCAGGGCGCGGCGAAGCTCATCCGCCTATTCTCAATACTGACTTCGCCGCTGCCGCGGCGCACGTAGAAGATCTGCAGCAGGGCGTCGTGGCGGTGCGGGCGGATCTCGCCCTGGTAGTGCGGGCTGCGTTCGCGAATCCACTCGACGTGCAGCAGGTCGCACCACACCGGCGGGGCCGCCTCGCCGTACAGGGCATAGTTGGGAATGCTCTTCATCGGGATCGCTCGTGGAGGCGGCGCGGCCAGCGACGGACGTCTTGCCCAGGCCAACCTGCACGGATTGTCCTGTTCAAAGTGCCGTTTTTTCTGGCGCACTGACGTTTAATGGGCAACACATGGTAATTAAGTCTACCTCCCCGCGTCTCCCATGCCGCCCGCCGGCATGCTGTCCGAGCTTTCCGCATCGATGAACATCCCTACCTTGAGGGAATGGCTGTATTCGGCCAAAGCGCTGATCGCCGCCTTGCTCGCGCTCTACATCGCCCTGGCGCTGCCCCTCGACAACCCCTACTGGGCGATGGCGTCGGTGTACGTTGTGTCCCATCCGCTGTCCGGCGCCACCCGTTCCAAGGCGCTGTTCCGCGCCCTCGGCACCCTGCTCGGCGCCGCCGCCGCGGTGGTCATGGTGCCGCCGTTCGCCCATCAGCCGGTGATGCAGAGCCTGGTCATCTCGCTGTGGGTCGGCGTGCTGCTGTTCCTCTCGCTGCTCGACCGCAGCCCGCGCAGCTACATCTTCATGCTGGCGGCCTACACCGTGCCGCTGATCGCCCTGCCCCAGGTCGAGCATCCGGGCGCCATCTTCGACGCCGCCCTGGCGCGCTCCGAGGAAATCCTCCTCGGTATCGCCTGCGCCGCGGTGGTCAACGCCGTACTGTTCCCCAGCCGCATCGGCCCGGTGATCGCCGCGCGCATGGACGCCCTGCTCGGCGACGCCCGCGCCTGGATCGCCGGCAGCCTGAACCCGCAGCAGTTCGGCGAAGCGGCGCCGCGCACCCTGCACAAGCTGCTCGGCGACGTGATGGCCCTGGACGGCATGATCATGCAGCTGTCCTACGACAGCGCCAGCCACCTGCCGGCCCGGCATGCCCGCGAGTTCCGCGCGCGCATGGCCATGCTGCTGCCGCAGCTGAGCTCGCTGATCGACCCGCTGCACCGCCTGCACAGCGAGCTGGGCCAGCTGCCGGCGGAGCTGAGCGAACTGCTCGCGCGCCTGGAGGCCTGGCTGCAGAGCGGCGATGCCGAGGGCGGCCGCCAGCTGCGCGAGCACAGCCTGCGCCTGGAGACCTGGCTCAGCGACAGCCACCCGCCGCAGGCGTTGCTGATCGGCAGCGCCCTGCGCCAGCTGCGCCAGCTGCTGGTGCTCTGGCAGGACTGCCTGAACCTGCGGCAGAGCTTCGCCGAAGACCACCCGGAGCAGCCGCCGACCCTGCACTACAAGGTGCGCCAGCTGATCGGCGGGCCGCGCTACTACGACTACGGCCTGCTGGCCTTCTCCGCCGCCTCGGTGGGCCTGTCGGTGTTCGTCGCCTGCCTGCTGTGGATCGCCGTGGGCTGGGACTACGGTTTCAGCGGCATCTTCCTCGTCGCGGTGGCCAGCTGCTTCTTCGCCGCGCAGGACAATCCGGCGCCGTTCATCAAGACGTTCCTCAACTGGACGCTGATCTCCACCGTCGCCGCCGGCGTCTACCTGTTCGGCCTGCTGCCCAACATCCACGACTTCGGCATGCTGGCCATCGCCCTGGCGCTGCCGCTGCTGCTGGCCGGCACCCTCTCCGGGCGCCCGCAGTTCACCGTGGCGGTGATGCTGTTCGCCGTGCAGACCATCTCCACCATCACCATCCAGGACGCCTACAAGGCCAACTTCCCGCTGTTCGCCGATGTCGCCCTGAGCAACATCCTCGGCCTGGTGTTCGCCATCGTCTGGGCCCGGGTGAGCAAACCCTTCGGCGCCGAGTGGGCCGCCCGCCGCCTGGCCCGCTCGACCTGGCGCGACCTCGCCGACCTGGCGCAGAGCGAGCGCGAACACGACCATGACCGCGTTGCCGCGCGCATGCTCGACCGCACCAGCCAGCTGGTGCCGCGCCTGACCCTGGTCAGCGACCCGCGCCTGGCGCTGACCGACATCACCCGCGACCTGCGCGTGTGCTTCCGCCTGCTCGACCTGCAGCGCAGCCTGCCCGTCGCCATCCGCCGCCAGGTGAACCCGGTGCTGCAGGAGGTGCACGACTACTTCCAGGGCTGCGCCGACGCCCACCACCAGCTGCCGCCGCCCGAGCGCCTGCGCGCCCGCCTGGACGCCAGCC
>DATCUN010000323.1:0-5969 GCA_036561825.1 Pseudomonas sp. | reverse complement strand
CTGGCTGCACGTCGAGCACGAGGGCCGCGGCCTGACCCTGATCGCCGGCAAGCTGCTCGCCGAGCGCAGCCAGATGCTCGCCGCCTACCGGCTGAAACTCTGGCTGGCGCTGGCCGCCGGGGCCGTGCTGGCCTTCCTGCTCGGCTGGCTGGTCAGCCTGCGCGGCCTGCGTCCGCTGCGCGAGCTGGCGGCGCGGGCGCGAGCCATCGACGTGCAGCACCTGCACCTGCGCCTCGACGAGGTCGGGGAGGTCAGCGAGCTGCGCAGCTTGAGCGCGGCGCTGAACCAGATGCTGGCGCGACTGGAGGATGGCTTCGCCCAGCTGTCGCGCTTTTCCGAGGATCTCGCCCACGAGATGCGCACGCCGCTGAGCAACCTGATGGGCCACACCCAGCAGACCCTGCGCCACCCCCGCTCGGTCGAGGACTACCAGAATCTGCTGGCCTCCAACCAGGAGGAGTACGAGCGTCTGGCGCGGATGATCGACAGCATGCTGTTCCTCGCTCGCACCGAGCAGCCGCAGGCCTCGGTGAAGCGCGAGGCGGTCGACCTGCGCGGGCTGGTCGAGCAGTTGTGCGAGTACTTCGAGGGTATGGCCGAGGAGCGCGAGCTGCAGCTGGTCAACCGGGCCGAGGGCACCCTGCGGGCCGACCAGGGCCTGCTGCGCAGGGCCCTGGCCAACCTGCTGGCCAACGCCCTGCGCCATGCCACGCCGGGCAGTCCGGTGAGCATTGCCAGCCAGCTTTGCGACGGGCGGCTCGAAGTCGGCGTGCACAATCTGGGCGAGCCGATCGGCGCCGAGCATCTGCCGCGCCTGTTCGAGCGTTTCTATCGCTGCGACCCTTCACGTGCCCAGCCTGGCGACTCCGGCGGCTTGGGCCTGGCGATCGTGCGCTCGATCATGCAGCTGCATGGCGGCAGCGTGCGGGTCGAAAGCGGCGAGCAGGGCACCCGCTTTATTCTGGTTTTTCCGCTCGCCGACCGCCTGAATCATAAACAGTAATTGTACAAATATTTATTTATCGTATAGGTTTTGAGGGGTGACCTTACGGCTCGCCCTGCCTGTGGCAAGGCGACGAGGAGCCTGCGATGAATGACCCAGCGTCCCGCCAGGGGACCAGCAAAGCCTGGCTGCTGTTGCTCTGCCTGCTAAGTACTGGCGCGTTGGCCAATTGGCAGGAGGCCATCCCCGAGGCCCAGGTGGTCGGTGCCGGCGAGTTGCGCCTGTTCGGCCTGCGCATCTACAGCGCGCGGCTGTGGAGTCCCGCGCAGCCATTGGCGACAGACACCCCCTTCGCCCTGGAACTCACCTACCACCGCGCCATCAGCCGCGACGATCTGGTCGATGCCAGCGTAAAGGAGATCCGCCGGCTGTCCGGCGGCGCGGTGAGCGCGGCGCAGCTGGCCGGCTGGCGGGCGCAGATGCGCCAGGCGTTCGTCGACGTGGAGCCAGGCGCGCGGATCACCGGCGTGCACTTGCCGGGCCGGGGGGCGCGCTTCTATGTCGGCCAGCAGTTGCAGCACGAGGTGCGCGACGCTGCTTTCGCCGCTGCCTTCTTTGCCATCTGGCTCGACCCGCGCACGCGCAATCCGGAGCTGCGCGCGCAACTGCTGGGCACCGACGCCCCTTGAGGAAATTGCCATGCTGAAGAAATTCCTGCTGCCGCTGTGCCTGCTGCTCGCCAGTTGCGGGCAGATCGAGGTGGAGCACTATCGCGACCAGCAGCCGCAGCTCGACCTGCGCCAGTACTTCAGCGGCCGGGTGGATGCCTGGGGCATGTTCCAGAAGCGCTCGGGGGAGGTGATCAAGCGCTTCCATGTGGTGATCAACGGCTATGCGCAAGGCGACAAGCTGATCCTCGACGAGGACTTCACCTACAGCGACGGCAGCAAGCAGAAGCGGGTGTGGACCCTGCATCCCGACGGCCCGGGACGCTGGCGCGGCACTGCGGACGATGTGGTCGGCGAGGCGCGCGGCGAGGTGGCCGGCAATGCGCTGCGCTGGCGCTACGTGCTGAGCCTGCCGGTGGACGGCAAGGTCTACCAGGTCGATTTCGACGACTGGATGTACCTGCTCGACGAGAACACCATGGCCAACCGTTCGTTCATGACCAAGTTCGGCTTCGAGCTCGGCCAGGTGACCCTCTTCTTCCGTAAGCAGGTGCAGTGAATGGCCATGCAATCGTTTCCCGACGGGTATCGCGCCCTGGTGATCGGCGCCTCCGGGGCCATCGGCGGCGCCTTCGTCGCGGCGTTGCGCGACGATCCGCGCTGCGCGCTGGTGGTGGGCCTGGACCGCCATTCGCAGCCGGCCATCGATTTCGGCCGCGAAGAGAGCATCGCCGAGGCCGCGACGGTCCTGGCGGCGCAGGGGCCGTTCCAGCTGATCATCAATGCTGCCGGTATCCTGCATGGCGAGGCGTTCATGCCGGAGAAGAAGCTGGCCGACCTGCACTACGACCAGCTGCTGGAAACCTTCAGGGTCAATACCTTCGGCCCGGCGCTGGTCGTGCGTCATTTCAGCCGCTTGCTGGATCGCCAGCGCAGCGTGCTGGCGCTGCTGTCGGCCAAGGTCGGCAGCATCGAGGACAATCGCCTGGGCGGCTGGTACAGCTACCGGGCTTCCAAGGCCGCGCTGAACATGCTGGTGAAGACCGCGGCGATCGAGGTGCGGCGCAGCAACCCCGGCGCGCTGCTGCTGGCCCTGCATCCGGGGACGGTGAACTCGCGGCTGTCGCAGCCGTTTCGCGGTGCCGAGATCGGTCGCCCACCGGCCCTGGCGGCGCAGCAGATGCTCTCGGTGATCGACGGCCTGGGTGCCGAGGCCAGCGGGCAGTTCCATGCCTGGAATGGCGAATGGCTGCCCTGGTAAGCGCCCAGCCGGGCTCTACGCCTGGCCTGGCGGCCGGTCGAGGGGGCGGGTGTGGTGGCAAAACACAAGCCCCGCAGGTTGGCGGGGCTCATCGGGCGGGGACTACAGGTCGAAGTCGTATTCGGCGAGCTGCTTCTTCAGGCGCTTTTCTTCCAGCAGGTTGTCGATCACCCGGCGCTTGGCCAGGTTGGTCTTGCTGGTCGGGGCATCCTTGGCTTCGGCGTCTTCCGGTTCGGCGTCGACGACGAAGTCTTCTTCCAGTTCGAGGTCAGTCTTAGCTTGTGCCATGGCATGCTGCTCCACTAGAACAGAGGGCGTTTCGCGCACCTTATAGCGGCAAAGCAGGGGTGGGTAAAAGAGATTTTTTCTATCGGTTGATAGGAATTATTTTTATTGGCTCAATCGTCGGAGGTCTTGTGCTTGTACTCGCACAGATCCTCGATCCGGCAGCTGCCGCACTGCGGCTTGCGGGCCTTGCAGACGTAGCGGCCGTGCAGGATCAGCCAGTGGTGGGCGTCGAGTAGATACTCTTTCGGCACGAACTTGAGCAGCTTCTTTTCCACTTCCAGCACGGTCTTGCCCGGCGCGATGCCTGTGCGGTTGCTGACCCGGAAGATGTGCGTGTCCACCGCCATGGCCGGCTGGCGGAAGGCGGTGTTGAGCACCACGTTGGCGGTCTTGCGGCCGACGCCGGGCAGGGCTTCCAGCTCCTCGCGGGTGCTCGGCACCTCGCCGGCGTGGCGCTCGACCAGCAGGCGGCAGGTCTCGATGACGTTCTTCGCCTTGCTGCGGTACAGGCCGATGGTCTTGATGTATGCCTCGAGGCCCTCGACGCCCAGCGCATGGATGGCGGCGGGGGTGTTGGCCACTGGGAACAGCCTGGCGGTGGCCTTGTTGACCCCGACGTCGGTGGCCTGGGCGGAGAGGATTACCGCCACCAGCAGCTCGAAGATGCTTTGGTATTCCAGCTCGGTGGTCGGCTCTGGATTGTCTTCCTTCAGGCGGCGGAAGATTTCCGCGCGCTTGGCCGCATTCATTCCACTACCCCGGTGACGCGTACGCGACGGCTCGCTGCCGGCTCCGCCGCCGGCTGCAGGGCCTTGGCCCGCGCCTCGGCACGCGCATCGAGGATGTTCTTGCCGGCGATCAGCAGGCCCAGCACCAGGAAGGCGCCCGGCGGCAGGATCGCCAGCAGGAAGCCCTTGTAGTCGCTGAACACGGTGAGCTGCCAGTCGGCGGCGATGGGGCCGAACAGCAGCTGCATGTTGGCGAACAGTACGCCGGTGCCGAGCAGCTCGCGCACGGCGCCGAGCGCCAGCAGCACCAGGGCGAAGCCCAGGCCCATCATCAGGCCGTCGAACGCCGAACGGGCGATGCCATTCTTCGCCGCGAAGCCGTCGGCGCGGCCGAGGATCACGCAGTTGGTGGTGATCAGCGGGATGAAGATGCCGAGGATCTGGTACAGCTCGTAGGTGAACGCCTGCATCAGCAGTTCGATGCAGGTGGTCAGGGCGGCGATGATCATCACGAACGCCGGCAGGCGCACGGCGGTCTGGGTCACGCCGCGGATCATCGACACCGCGGCGTTGGAGCAGGTCAGCACCAGCGCGGTGGCCAGGCCGAGGCCGAGGGCGTTGACCGTCGAGTTGCTGGTGCCGAGCAGCGGGCACAGGCCGAGCAGCTGGACCAGGCCGGGGTTGTTCTTCCACAGGCCGTTGACGGCGATCTCGCGATAGCTCTGGCTCATTGCGCGCGCTCCTGTTCGGGCGTCGGTTGGGCGGCGGCGTGCTGGGCGAACAGCTCGGCCTTGTGCCCGTCGAAATACTGCAGGGCGTGGTGCACCGCCTTGACCACCGCGCGCGGGGTGATGGTGGCGCCGGCGAACTGGTCGAACACGCCCTGATCCTTCTTCACGCCCCAGCCGTTGTCGTCCGGATCGCTCAGCGACTTGCCGTTGAACGCCAGTACCCAGGGGCTCTTGGCCAGTTCGATCTTGTCGCCGAGGCCCGGGGTTTCCTTGTGGGCGAGCACGCGCACGCCGGCCAGGCGGCCGTCGGCGTGGATGCCGATCAACAGGCGGATGCTGCCGCTGTAGCCGTCCGGGGCGATGGCCTGGAGGATGATGGCGCTGGGCTGGCCGCCCTTCAGCGCCAGGTAGGCCGGCAGCGGCCTGGCGCTGCCGAGCAGCGGATCGCTGAGCTGCACGCTGTTGTCCAGCAGGTGGTTGTCATAGCTGTCCGCCGGCAGGATCTCGGCCAGCGCGCGCACCTGGGCCTCGCGCTCGGCGGCCTGGATGCGCGTGGCGGTACCCTGCTGGGTGATCGCCACGACGCCGACGGTGGCGACGGCGAACAGGCCGAGGATCAGGGCGTTTCTCAGCATCGAACGCGGCATTTCCGGCAGCATGGCCTCAGTCCCCCAGCTTGAAGCCGCGTTCCGGCTGGCGATGGCCGTAGGTGCGCGGACGGGTGTAGTAGTCGATGGTCGGCGCGGTCAGGTTCATCAGCAGCACGGCGAAGGCTACGCCGTCCGGGTAGCCGCCCCAGGTGCGGATGATGTAGGCCAGCACGCCGACGCCGGCGCCGAAGATCAGCCGGCCGAGCACGCTGGTGGCGCCGGACACCGGGTCGGTGACGATGAAGAAGGCGCCGAGCATGGTCGCGCCGGTCAGCAGGTGGAACAGCGGCGAGCCGTTGGAGTCGGAGCCGGCGCCGTTCCAGAACAGCAGGCTCATCAGCGCCATGGCGGCGAGCATGCCCACCGGCGCATGCCAGGTGAACACCCGCTTGTAGAGCAGGAACAGGCCGCCGGCGAGGAAGGCCAGGTTGACCGCCTCGCTGCCGTAGCCGCCCAGGCTACCGAACGCCGGATTGCCGGCCCACAGCTCGGCGATGGTCAGGCTCTTGTTGGTCTTCAGGGCGTCCAGCGCGGTGGCCTGGGTCCAGGCGTCCGGCAGGTTGGCGCTCAGGCCGAGGATGCGCTGCAGGCCCTCGAGCAGGCCGAGGGTCGGGCTGACCGCCTCGAAGCCGCGCGGCGCCGGCCAGCTGGTCATTTCCACCGGGAAGGAGATCAGCGCCACCACGTAGCCGAGCATCGC
>DATCUN010000322.1:0-1893 GCA_036561825.1 Pseudomonas sp. | reverse complement strand
GGTCATCGACCAGCGTCTGGCCGCCCAGCCGGCCAGCCCCACCGCCGCGCTGCTGGCCATCCGCGTCATCGACCCGGCCTGCGGCAGCGGCCACTTCCTGCTCGCCGCCGCCCGCCGCCTGGCGGAAAAACTGGCCGAGCTGCGCAGCCTCGAAGGCGGGCAGGAAGGCGCCATCCAGCCGCAGGACTACCGCCATGCCCTGCGCGAAGTCGTGGCCCGCTGCATCTTCGGCGTGGACCGCAATCCCATGGCCATCGAACTGGCGCGCATGGCCCTGTGGCTGGAAGGCTACGAGGAAGGCCGACCGCTGGGCTTTCTCGACCACCACCTGCAAGTGGGCGACGCGCTGCTCGGCCTGACCGACCTGAACGTGCTGGAACAAGGCATCGCCAAGGATGCCTTCAAACCATTGAGCGGCGACGACAAGGATGTCTGCAAGGAACTGGCCAAGGCCAACGCCGCCGGCCTCAAGCAGATCGCCAAAGACCTGCAAGGCAAGCAGATGCTGCTGGGCGTGGACAACCGCAGCGGCCTGGAAGCCCTGCGCGCCATCGAAACCCTGCCCGCCGACACGCCCGAACAGGTGGCCGCCAAGGAACAAGCCTGGCGCCACTTTCTGGAGGACTCCGCCCAGAGCCCGCTGGCCCACGCCGCCGATGCGCTGGTGGGCGCCTACCTGCTGCCCAAGACGGAGGACACGGCAGAAACCGTGCCCACCAGCATCACCCTGCATGCGCTGCTGACCGACCCGCAACGCGCCCAGACCGAGCACGCCGCGCCCATCGCCGCCGCACGCGCGGCCTGCGAACAGGCCCGCGTGTTCCACTGGCCGCTGGCCTTCCCGCAGGTGTTTGCGCAGGGCGGCTTCGACTGCGTGCTGGGCAATCCGCCGTGGGAGCGCATCAAGCTGCAAGAGGAAGAATTCTTCGCCACTCGCCACCGCGACGTGGCGCAAGCCCGCAACAAGGCCGAACGCGCCCAGCGTATCCAGTGGCTCAGCGAAGGCATGCTGGCACGCCACCTGTACCCCGACCTGGCCCACGAAACGCACGAGGACGAAGCAGAAAAACGCCTCTACCGCGAGTTCGTCACCGCCCGCCGCGCGGCGGAAGCCGCCAGCGTGTTCGCCCATGTGAAAGGCGCCGACGGCGGCCGCTACCCGCTGACCGGCGTGGGCGATGTGAACACCTACGCGCTGTTTGCCGAAACGATGCTGCAGATTGCTGATTCCGGTGGACGAGCTGGATTTATTGTCCCCTCCGGTCTTGGGACAGACGACTCTACCAAGCGCTTCTTCAATAGCTTGGTAAGAAACAATCGACTTGTTTCCTTCTTTGGCTTTGATAATGCCAAGAAAATCTTTCCTTCAGTTCATCCAGATACACCATTCGCTTTGGTGACTCTTGGGGCAACGGAATTCGATCCGGAGCTTGCTCACTATCTGCTCGGCATCGAACATTTAGCCGACCCGCGCCGCCGCTTCACCCTCACGCCCGAGGAATTCCGCCTCATCAACCCCAACACGCTGACCTGCCCGGTGTTCCGCAGCGAGCGCGACGCGGAGCTGACCAAGAAGCTCTACCGCGCCGCCCCGGTGCTGATGCGCGATGCTGTGATCGCAGGCGAGGGCAAGCAGGCCAAGGTGGTGGAACCCGCGCAAAACCCGTGGGGTATTTCGTTCATTCGCATGCTGGACATGGCGAACGACAGCCATCTGTTCAAGACCGAGCCAGCCCCCGACCGCCTGCCGCTGTACGAGGCCAAACTGATCCACCAGTTCGACCACCGCTGGGCCACCTACACGCCAGACGGCAACAGCCGTGATGTCACGCCGGCGGAAAAGGCCGACCCGGCTTTCACCGTCACCCCGCGCTACTGGGTAGAGGCCCGCGA
>DATCUN010000321.1:0-7544 GCA_036561825.1 Pseudomonas sp. | reverse complement strand
CGGCCCGTCCAGCAGCAGGCCGCGTTCACCCGCGGCGGTCACCGTGGCGGCGGTGCTGCGCGGCAGCAGCGCGAAGTCGACGATGCCCTCCCCGTGGCGCTGCAGCAGTTGCCACCAGCGCTCCTCCGGCGCCGGCGCCTTCCAGGCGATCAGCTCGAAGTAGCTGCCATCGGCAAAGACGACGAGCGCGTTGTGGGTCGTGCGGCCGGGATGGTCGCCGCCGCGCAGCACGTGAAAGCCGAGCGCGGTGTAGTCGAGGATGGCAATGTCGAGGTCGTGGACCGCGATGACGATGTGATCCAGCGGAAGGGTCATGGTGTGCCTTTCAGTTTCAGGAGGCGGTGCGGGCGGCATCGCCCCCACCGAGGTAGGCATCGCGGATGCGCGCATCGTCGAGCAGTTGCCGCGCCGGACCGGAAAGCACGATGCGGCCGGTCTGCAGCACGTAGCCGTAGTGCGCGATCTGCAAGGCCAGGCTGGCGTTCTGCTCGACCATGAAGACCGAGACGCCCTGCCGGTTGATGCGGGCAATGAGGTCGAGTACCTTGTCGACGTAGAGCGGCGACAGCCCCATGGTCGGCTCGTCCATGCACAGGAGCTTGGGCCGACCCATGAGGGCACGCGCCATGGCCACCATCTGCTGCTCGCCGCCCGAGAGCGTGCCGGCCTGGAACTCGATGCGCTCGGCCACGCGCGGGAAGAGTTCCAGCATGCGGCCCAGGTCCTCGGCCACGGCCTTGCGGTCGTTGCGCGCATAGGCGCCCATCAGCAGGTTCTCGCGCACCGTCATCGCGGGGAACAGTCGCCTCGCCTCCGGCACCGAGCCGATGCCGCGGCGGATGATCTGCGGCGTCGACAAACCGAACAGCGACCGACCTTCGAACCACACCTCGCCCGCGCGGGGCTTGAGAAGGCCGAGGATCACCTTCATGGTGGTCGACTTGCCGCTGGCGTTGCCGCCCAGCAGGCTCACGATCTGGCCGGGCCGGACTTCCAGGTCGAGGTCGAAGTGCGCCTGGACCTGACCATAGAAACTGCTGATCTTCTTCAGTTGAAGCAGGGGCTGTGCGGGGCCTTGGGAAATGGGCGTTGTGGCGCGTTCGGGCAGCCCCTCATCCCGGCCCTCGCCCCAAAGCGATGAGGGCGCCAGTCCGCTGCGCGCGACGGTCGCGATCATGCGGCCACCACTTGTTCGCCGATGTGGCGATGCCCCAGGTAGGCCTCGATCACCGCCGGGTCGTGGCGCACCTGCTCGGGCAAGCCTTCCGCGATCTTGCGGCCGTCGTCGAGCACCACCACCCGGTCAGACAGCTGCATCACCAAGTCGAGCTTGTGCTCGATCAACAGGATGGTCTCGCCGCGCTGCTTGAGTCCACGGATGATTTGCAGCATCTCGACCGTTTCGCTCTCGTTCATGCCGGCAGTCGGCTCGTCGAGCAGCAGCAGCTGCGGCTGCAGCGCCAGGGCACGCGCGATCTCGAGGCGCCGGCGGTTGGCGTACGACAGGCTGTGCGCCGGCTGATGGATGCGAGGCGTCAGCCGGTCGCCGAAGAGCGCGATGATCTCAAGCGCATGCTCGCGCAGATGCCGAGCTTCCCGCAAGACCGATGGCGGCTGCAACAGGCCCAGCGCCAGTTCGGCGATGGCGGCCAGGCCGGGCACACCCCGCATCGCCGGCTTGGCCGCGCGCAGTCGGGTGTGCGCGCCGACCAGCACGTTGTCGAGCACGCTGAGGTTGGCGAACACCCGGCCGTGCTGGAAGGTGCGCGCCAGGCCGCGCCGCGCCAGCTCCTGCGCCGGCAGGCCCGTGATGTCCGTCCCGCCGAACAGCACGCGGCCGCCGTCGGGCTGGTCGAGGCCGGTGACCAGGTTGAACAGCGTGGTCTTGCCGGCGCCGTTGGGCCCGATCACGCTGACCAGTTCGCCTTCTCGCACCTGCAAGTCGACCCCATCCACGGCCGTGAGCCCGCCGAAGCGGCGCGTGAGCGCTGCGACCTCAAGCAGTGGCGACGGCATCGGCGGCTTTCGCGTCCGTGGGCACCGACGCTGCGCGGGAGTTCACCAGCCGGACCTCGGCCCGGATTGTCTGCGGGTTGCGCAGCAGGTTGAGGATCGGGCAGTTGCGCTCGACCGCCTCGAACAGCGCGTCGATGTCGGCGCGCGACGCCGGCGAGTCGATGTGCACCGTGTAGCCGATCTGGTGGGGCCAGATGGGCGTCTGCTCGTGGCCGGGCTTGCCGCCGCGCGGATCGATCACGCCGGTTACCTCGACCTCAAGGCTTTCCAGCGGCACTTGGCGCTCGGCTGCCTGGATGAGAAAGATGTGCGTCACGCAGGTGCCCAACACGCCCAACTGCAGCTCCGGCGAACTCGGGCCGAGGTTGTAGCCGGCGAAATCGGGCGGGCTGTCGCTGATCACCTGATGGTCGCGAATACGCAGCCGCCGCACGCTGCTGCGGCCTTCGGCGCGCACGGTGGCCTTGAGTTGCGCAGGCTGCGCGGTGCCTGCCTCGATGGCGGCGTTGCGTGCCAACACGGCGGCACGCTTCTCCGCGAGGTAGTCGTTCAGGTGGCTCATGGCGTTCTTTCTTTCAGACGGTGCCCAGCAGACCCTGCGGGCGGAATCGGATGAGGAGCAGCAGCGCGATGCCATAGATCAGCATGCGGTACTCGGCGGTCACGCGGAACAGCTCGGGCAGGCTCACCAGCGCCACCGCGCCGAGCAGCGCGCCGCTGATGTTGCCCAGGCCACCGAGGATCACCATCGTCAGCGCGAGGATGGAGATCTGCGACGTGAAGGTCTCGTGGTTGATGTACGAGTAGAGATGCGCCGTGAACGCCCCGCTCACGCCGGCGGCGAACCCGCCGAAGCCGAAGGCCATCGCCTTGTAGCGGTCGGGATTCACGCCGTAGGCGCGCGCGGCCACCTCGTCCTCGCGCACCGCGCGGAAGGTCCGCCCCAGGTGCGAGCGCAACAGCCGCCACTGCAGCAGCGCAAGCAACACCATGGCACCGAAGGACGCCCAATAGAAGGCGTTGTTCGACGACGCGTCCTGCCCGAAGAGCGACAGCGGCGGAATGCCGGACACGCCGATCGGCCCGCGCGTGAGGCTTTCCCAGTTGAGGATGGTCAGCGCCACGATCTCGCCGATGCCCAGTGTGGCGATCGACACGTAGTGCCCGCGCAATCGGAAGGCCGGAAAGATCAGCGCGGTGCCGATCACCGAGGTGAGCAGACCCGCCACGATGATGCTGGTGCCCACCGGCAGGTGGAGGTCGAGTGTCAGCAGCGACGAAGCGTAGGCGCCGATGGCCAGCAGCCCCGCATGGCCGAGCGAGATCTGCCCGATGGTGCCGGCGACGAGTGTCAGGCTCAGCGCGAGCGCCGCGTAAAGCCAGGAATTGGTCAGCGTCTGCAGCACGTACGGTGACGGTTCGACAAGCGGCAGCACGGCCGCGATCGCGAACAGCGCCACCAGCAGCCAGCGCGGCACGGGCCAGGGCCTGCTCGGGGCAATGAAGGTGCCGGTGAGCGGCTCCGGGGGCAAGGCACGCCTGCGACCGAAGAGCCCATTGGGCTTCCACAGCAGGATCAGCAGGAGCAGCACGAAGGCGAAGAGGTTGCGGTAGGGCGTGCCGAAGAGCGCCACGCCATAGCTCTCGGTCAGCCCCAGCAGCAGGCTGCCCACGATGGCGCCGGGCACGTTGCCCACGCCGCCGACCACCGTCGCCACCACGCCCTTGAGCGTCGCCTGGAAGCTCATCGCCGGGCTGATGTTGTTGTAGTACATGCCGACCAACACCCCGGACAGGCCACCCAGTGCCGAGGCGATGGCGAACACCGTCTGGTTCACGCGGTTCACGTCCACACCCATCTGCTGCGCGGCGTCACGGTCCTGCGCAGTGGCGCGCACGGCCCAGCCCAGCCTGGTGAAACGCAGGAAACCGAACAGCACGCCGGCGCTCGCCAGGCCGATGCCGGCGATGAGCAGGTCGAGCGCGCCGATGGTGCCGCTGCCGATCTGCAGACGCCAGTCCGGCAACTGCGTGGGCAGTGCGCGCGGGTCGGGGCTGAAGACCAGTTGCACCAGGATGTCGAGCACGAAGCTGATGCCAATGGTCGCCAGCAAGGGCGCGATGCGCGCCGCCCCCTGCAGCGGCCGCAGCCCGACCCGCTCGATCAGCATGCCCAGCGCACCGCTGCCGAGCACCACCCCCAGCAGCGTGAGCGGCAGCGGGGTGTGCAGGTAAGTGATCGAGGCCCAACCGATGTAGGCCCCGACGGTGTAGACCGATCCGTGCGCGAAGTTGATGAGGTGCGAGACACCGAAGATCAGTGCCAGCCCGACGGCCAGCAGCGCATAGACGTTGCCGATGATCAGGCCGTTGACCGTGTAGTCGAAGAACGAGGTGAAGGAGAAGGTCATCGGACGCGGAGAACGCGTTACCTCGACGCGACGGAGCCTTGGCTGTCGGCGACACCCCACTGCCCGTTCCTGACCACCAGGTGAACGCTGCGAACACCGATCACACGTCGCGTCTGCGGGTCGAAGGTGGCCTTGCCGAAGACCACGCTCGGCACGTCCTTGATCTTGTACAGAACGTCACGCACGCCCTTGCGGTCTGCCTGCGGCCCGGCTGCGCGCAGCGCGGCAGCGGCGAACTGCACCGCATCGTAGGCGTAGGCATTGAAGGCATCGGGCTCCTTGCCGTACTCGGCGCGGAAGCCCTGAACGAAGCGCTGGACCTCGGAGCGCGGCTCGCCGGGGAAGAAGCTGGTGTTGGTCAGGACGCCCTCCACCGCCGCGCCGCCCAGTTCCAGGAACTTGGGCGAGTACACCGAGCTCGACGCGACGATCGGCTGCGTCAGGCCGACGCTGCGCACCTGCCCGGCGATCAGCGCGCCATCGGCGTAGTAAGAGATGAGCACCAGCCCGTCAGGCTTGGCGTCTCGCACGCGGACCAGTGTTGACCGGAAGTCCTTCTCCTCCGGCTGGTAGCCCTCGGCGATGACCACCTGCGCACCGAGCGCCTCGGCGGATTTCACGAACACGTCCTTGCTGGTGCGGCCCCAGTCGGTGTTGAGGAAGAGCACGGCCACGCGTTTCAGCCCGCGCACCTTCACCGCCAGCTCGGCCAGGATCGGCTGCGCATCGGCCTGGCTGATCGACGGGCTCCAGATGTAGTCGCCGCCCTTGGTGAAGTCGGGGTGCGAATTGGTGAAGCCGAACTGCACGAGACCCGCGCGCTGGTAGATGGGCGACGCCGCCATCGAGGCCGGGCTGGAGAAGTCGCCCAGCTCAATCAGGAATCGCTTGTCGTTGACGAACTTCTGCGCCAGCCCCACAGCCTGGCGCGGATCGCTTTGACTGTCTTCGAACACGTAGGCCAGTGGCCGCCCGTGGATGCCGCCCTCGGCGTTGATGCCGTCCAGCGCGAGGTCGAAGCCCGCCTTCCACTGTGCCCCGTACTGCGCGTTCTGGCCGGTCAGCGGGCCGCTGACGGCGAAGTACAACGGCTCGCCCGATGCAGGTGCCGCAAGCGCCGCCATGGGCGCGGCCAGCAGCAAGGCCGCGATGCGCAGGAAGGTGTGGCGATTCAGCATGCAGGCGCTCCGTGAGTGAGAAGGCGGCCATTCTTCGCGGACGTCCCTCCCTTGGGAACAAAGAAAAAGGCACAGCGATATCTGCCGAGCGAGTAAGTGCGGCTGCCCCGACGCACACGGGGCGACAGGCGGCCGCTCGCCACCGTTGTTTTGCGCATGAGCACATGCCGAAAACGTCGTGGCCGGGATGGCGAATTACCCATAGGCTGCACCGCTTTCGCCATGCGTCCACCACAACCGCGGGGACAGGCATCGGCGACACGAAAGGAGATTCGGATGCGATTTCTCGTGGTGGGCGCCGGCGCACTTGGAGGCTACTTCGGCGGGCGGCTGCTTCAGGCCGGGCACGATGTCACCTTCCTGCTGCGCCCCGCGCGTGCGGCCCAACTGGCGGCCAGCGGCCTGGTTATTCACAGCCCTGCAGGCGACCTGCACCTGGCGTCGCCACCGACCGTTCTCGCCCATCAGCTCCAGCCGCACTACGACGTCGTGATCGTCGGCTGCAAGGCGTACGACCTCGACGAGACCATCGCGTCGTTCGCCGCTGCCGTGGGTCCGGAAACCGTCGTCCTGCCGCTGCTCAACGGCCTGCGCCACCTCGACACGCTGACGGCGCGCTTCAGTTACCGCCGGGTGCTGGGCGGTCTGGGCCTGATCTCCGCGACGCTCGACGAGACAGGCGCCGTGCTGCATCTGAGCCAAGACCACACCCTGGCCTTCGGCGAACTCGACGGCGAGCGCACGCCGCGTGTCGAGGCGATCGCCGCCGCTTTCGCGCAAGCCGCCTTCGTCGGCCGCCTCAGCGACTCGATCCTGCAGGAGATGTGGGAGAAATGGGTGCACATCGCCACGATCGCCAGCATCACGACGTTGATGCGCGCCAGCATCGGCGACATCGTCGGCGCCGGGGCCGACGGCCTGGCCCTGGACCTGCTGGACGAATGCAGCCGCATCGCGGCCCACAACGGCTTCGCGCCTCGGCCGGAAGCGATCGCGCGCACGCGAGCGACCGTGACGGCGCCCGATTCGCGCCTGACGGCGTCGCTGCTGAAGGACATCGAACGCGGCGCGCCCACCGAGGGCGAGCACATTCTGGGCGATTTCCTGCGTCGCGGCCGGTGGTCGACCGCCGATACGATCCTGCTGCCGGTGGCGTATGCACAGGTGAAGAGCTACGAGCGGCAGCGCGCCGGCAGAGCCCCCCTGCTCCACGCCTGACTTGCGAGTAGCCTAGACGTCGACCAACTCGACGGAATCACCGGGATGCGGCCGTCAGGCGGGGCCGCTAAGCATGCAACCAGCGCGCATGCAGCCAACGCGCCAGCAGATCCAGGAGATAGCCGAGCGCCCCGATGAGCACGATGGCGGCCATCAGTTCCGAGTACGCCAGCCGGTCGCGCGTATCGAGGATGAAGTAGCCCAGGCCGGCCGACACGCCCAGCATCTCGGCGGGCACCAGCACGATCCAGATGATGCCGATGGACAGCCGCACGCCGGCCAGGATCTGCGCCGTGATACCCGGCAGGATCACGCGGAACAGCGTCTCGCGCCGCGTGGCCGACAGGCTGCGCGCGAGCAGCAGCCAGTTGGCATCGAGCTGGGCCACACCCACCGCAGTGCTCAGCAGGATCGGCCAGACCGCCGCGAAAGCGAGCAGGAAGTAGACCGGTGCGTCACCCACGCCGAGCACCATCACGGCTATCGGCATCCAGGAAAGCGGCGAGATCATCCGCAGGAACTGGAACACCGGCGTGGTGGCCTGCGAAAAACTGCGCGACAGGCCCGTGAGAACGCCCAGCGGCACGCCGAACGCGAAAGCCAGCAGCAGCCCGACACCCACGCGCTGCAGGCTCAGGCGTGCGTGGTACCAGATGTCGGCGCCCGCGAGCAGCGCGGCCAGCGCCTTGGCCGATGGCCAGGGCGCGAAGGCCGCGGCCAC
>DATCUN010000320.1:0-2523 GCA_036561825.1 Pseudomonas sp. | reverse complement strand
GCGGGTAGAACTCGATGCGCTTGACCGTCTGCGGGTCGAGGTTCGTGAGCTTGACCTGGGGTGGCGGCGGCGTCTTGCCGGGCTGGAACCAGGCCACCGCCGCCAGGGCGACGACGAGCAGTGCAAGACCCAGGTTCAGCCATAGCCGACCGCGCATCAGCGTCCCCGGCGGCGCAGCCAGACACCCAGGCCGGCTGCCGCGAAGGCCGCCGGCAGGCCGAACAGGAAGCCGAAGCCGATCAGCAAACTGTTGTCGCGCGATAGCGACAGCTCCGTGTCCGGCGCCGTGCGCGGCGGGATGCTGACCAGACCCTCGTCGGCCGCCAGCCAGTTCACCAGATTCAGGCCCAGGTTCAGGTTGCCGCCATTGCCGACGTAGCTGTTGGACAGGAAATCGCCGTCGCCGACCACCACCACGCGCTGTTCGCGCTCGCCCAGCTTGCGTGTGAAAGCCGCTGCCAGGATGAACGGGCCGCGCCGGTCCTGGCCCTCGTCGAAGCTCACTTTTTCGGTCAGCGGGCCGGTCTCGGCCCAGCCGGAGGCGCCCAGTTCGATCAGGTCGGTGGCTGCCCACGGTTCCTTCGGATCGTGCTCGAGGCCGGCCGCCAGGGGAAACAAGGTCATGAACTCGAAGCCCGCAAGCGCGGCGTGGAAGCGGTAGTTGTCCGCCGTGGCGATGGCGAAGTGCGCGCTGCCGGCGATGGCCTGGCCCACCGGGTCGATCAGCGTGCCGGGCACGAAACGCAGGCCAAGCTCGGCCGCGATCGGTTCCAGGCCGTGCAGTGGCCCCGGATCGGCCAGCCACAGCAGGTTGCCGCCGGCGGTCAGGAAACGCTGGATGGCGCCCACCTCGTCGCCGGTCAGGTCGACTGCCGGGGCGGTGATCACCAGCGTCGCATCGGTCGGAAAATCCTTGCCACTGGCCGGGTCCGGGCGCGTCGCCAGCACGCCCTGCTCGCGCAGCGCCGTGGTGAAGGTGGACAGATCGTGGTTGGCCTGCCCGTCCGGGCTGCGCTCGCCGTGGCCGGCCAGGAAAATCAGCCTGCGCTCGCCGCTGCGCGACAGGCGCATGAGGGCGCTGGTCAGCGCCTGCTCGTCGAGCTGTTCGAGCTTCTCGCGCCGGCCGGCCAGTTCCAGCAGCACGGTGCCGTCGGCGCGGATGCCCAGTTCCTTGACCCGCGCCGGCGCCTGATCGGGATTGACGAAACTGACCGTGAATTTGGGCGAGGCGGCCGCGTAGCGCCGCAGCAGGTCGTCGAGGCTGGCGCGCAGTTCAGGGTTGGGACGGGCAAACACCGTGGCGGTGACCGGCTCGGGGAGCTTTTCCAGCACCTGCCGGCTGGCGTCCGACAGCGAGTTGCGCCCGCTTGCGGTCCAGTCGAAGCGGCGGTCGTAGGTGTGCGCCAGGTAGCCCAGCAGGCCGATCACGGCCAGGAACAGCAGCAGCGCGACGGCGCCTTGCAGGCGCAGCGTGAAGCGGCTGGAGTTGGAACCCGTCATGTGCTCAGCCGGCCAGCCGCTCGGCATCCAGCCGCCGGATGCTCAGACCCAGGAACAGCACGATGAACAAGGCGAAATACGCCACGTCGGCAATGGCGAACACGCCCTTGAGCAGCGGCTGGTAGTGGTTGAGCATGGACAACTGGCGCAGCAACTCACCGCTGCCCTCGCCGGCGCTGCCGCTGGCCCAGTCCAGGATCCACAGCAGCAGAAGCAGGCCGAAGGTGCTCACCGCCGCCGTCATCGGATGCGAGGTCAGCGTCGACATGAACAGGCCCAGCGCGGCGAAGCTGCCCAGCAGCAGCCAAAGACCCAGCACGCTGGCCGCCAGCAGGCCAAGATCGAGCCTGGCGCCCAGCAGCAGGCTGACCGGCATCATGGCCGTGAGCGCCGTCACCAGCGTCAGAAATCCCATCAGCGCCAGATACTTGCCAAACACGATGCCGGACACGGACACCGGTGCCGACAGCAGCAGCGGCAGGGTCTGGTTGCGCCGCTCCTCGGCGAAGCTGCGCATGGTGATCAGCGGCACGATCATCAGCAGCACGATGCCGGCACTGCCGAACAGCGACGGGGCGACGATCTCGGTCAGGCCCGGCGGGTCGGGCATGGCCATCAGCTGCGAGCGCAGCTGCAGGAACATGTCGATCTGGGTCAGGAACAGATAGCCCAGGATGGCCTGCACCACGGCCAGCATGGCCCAGGCCGATGGCGAGGCGAACAGCACGCGCAGCTCGCGCCCGGCGATGGCCAGCACCGCCCTCACGCCGCCTGCTCCTGCGCCGGGGCGGACTCGGGCACCTCGTCCCCGGCCAGCTCCAGGAACACATCTTCCAGCGACAGGCGCGGGCGGGTCAGCTCGTACAAGCCCCAGTCGCCGATGGCTGCACTGTGTACCAGGGCGTCGGTCGGATCGGCGCCGGGTTCGAAGCTGACCAGCCAGCGGCCCTCGCCCTGCGGGTGCGCGCCGGCGACGCCGGGGATGGCCGCCAGCTGCTCTGCCGGGGGCGGCCGGCGCAGGGC
>DATCUN010000319.1:0-9266 GCA_036561825.1 Pseudomonas sp. | reverse complement strand
CAGATCGCCCCGCGGTGGGTGTTGACCCCGCCGGTGACTGCGAGCATCTGCGCCTCGCCGTCGCGGCCGAGGCGGCCGAGGGTTTCGCGCAGGGCCACATCGACCTGCCCGGCCGCCTGGCCGGCGGCGGCCATATCGTGGAAGGTCGCCCACAGCGACCACGCCGAGGCGTGCATCAGCTCGAGGCTGAGGTCGCTGTGGGCGCCGCTGCCGCGGCGGTCGACCAGCGCCGGCTTGGGTGACAGCTCGACCTCGTCGATCAGCGTCTCGACGGCGAGATCGGCGAGCTGCTCGGCCAGGCTCAGGCGCGGGCGAACGGCAATCTGTGCGTTCATCACCAGCTCCTGAACTTGGCGGGCGGGTTGTACAGGCCGCCGGACCAGTCGACCAGCTCGGCGATGCTCTTGGCGGCGAGCAGTTCACGGCTGGCGTCGGTGCGGCGGATGCCCAGATCCTCCGGCAGGGCGATCAGCCCTTCGCGGCGCATGCGCTCGGTGTCCTTCGGGTCGTGGCGCAGGCCGATGCTGGTGACGCCGGCCACCGCGGCGATCATCGCCTGGCGTTCCTCCAGCGAACGGGCCTTGTACAGGTAGGCGATGCCCTCCTCGGTGAGCAGGTGGGTGACGTCGTCGCCGTAGATCATCACCGGCGCCAGCGGCATGCCGACCTTGCGCGCCACCTCCACCGCGTCGAGCTGCTCGACGAAGGTGGGTTTGCCGCCCTCCTGGTAGGTCTCGACCATCTGCACCACCAGCTTCTTGCCGCGCTCGAGCATCGTCACCGGCTCGGTCATGTCCAGCCACGCCGGCGTGGCATGACGGCGGCCGCGCGGGTCGTGGCCCATGTTCGGCGCGCCGCCGAAGCCGGCCAGGCGGCCGCGGGTAACGGTGGAGGAATGGCCGTCGCCATCCACTTGCAACGTTGCGCCGATAAACAGGTCGACCGCGTACTGGCCGGCCAGCTGGCACATCATGCGGTTGGAGCGCAAGGATCCGTCGCGGCCGGTGAAGAACACGTCCGGGCGCGCCGCCACGTAGTTCTCCATGCCCAGCTCGGTGCCGAAGCAGTGCACGCTCTCCACCCAGCCGGTCTCGATGGCCGGGATCAGGGTCGGGTGCGGGTTGAGCGTCCAGTTGCGGCAGATCTTGCCTTTGAGGCCGAGGCGCTCGCCGTAGGTCGGCAGGATCAGCTCGATGGCCGCGGTGTTGAAGCCGATGCCGTGGTTGAGCGACTGCACCTTGTGCTTCTCGTAGATGCCGCGGATCGCCATCATCGCCATCAGCACGTGCACCGGCTTGATGTGGCGCGGGTCGCGGGTGAACAGCGGCTCGATGTAGAACGGCTTGTCGGCCACCACCACGAAGTCGACCCAGGAAGCCGGGATGTCCACGCGCGGCAGGTCGCGCGGATCGTCGACGATCTCGTTGACCTGAACGATGACGATGCCGTCGCTGAATGCCGTCGGCTCGACCAGCGCCGGGGTGTCCTCGGTGCTCGGGCCGGTATAGATGTTGCCTTCACGGTCGGCGATAAAGCCGGCGACCAGGGCGACGTTGGGGATCAGGTCGACCAGCAGGCGCGAGTACAGCTCGATGTAGGTGTGGATGGCACCGACTTCCAGCAGGCCGTCCTCCAGCAGTTGGCCGATGCGCAGGCTCTGCGGGCCGGCGAAGGAGAAGTCCAGCTTGCGGGCGATGCCGCGCTCGAACAGGTCCAGGTGCTCGCTGCGGCTGACGCTGGGCATGATCATGTGCAGATCGTGCAGGCGGCCCGGATCGACCTTGGCCAGCGAGCGGGACAGGAAGTCCGCCTGCTTCTGGTTGTTGCCTTCCAGCACCACGCGATCGCCGGGGGCGAGCAGCGCTTCCAGCGCGGCGACGATCTTGTCGGTCGGCAGGACCACGCCGTCGGCCAGCTGGCGCACCTGGGCGAGGCGGCGCTGCTTCTCGCTGCGCCGACGCGACCACTGCGGCGGGGGGGAAATTGTTGTTGTCATGGCTACTCCACGGGTTCCGCTGTCGTGGAGTCACGGTAGGGTTTCGGGCGGGGGGCGTTCAATCAAGCTCGACGTGCATTCATTACTCCAAGGTTAATGGTTTCAATGGATCGCCACCTCACAACCGGCTCCATCCGCGCCCCCGGATATCGGCGACATGCCTCGGTAGGCAAGCGCCGATGCCGCCGACGGACATCCCCCCGGCTGACCGCCGTGCGCGCTCGCTGAGCTGCGGCTACGGTGAAAAGATCCTTCGACCGATGGGAGATCCGGGCCCATGGCCAAACGCGGCAAGTCCGTCCTGCCGGCGGCTGGCAACATCCCGCTGCAGGCCGCCTCGGCGGACATCTGGGCGCAGAAGTACCGGCTGGTCGAGCCTGATGGCACACCAGTCGACGCCGACATCGACGCCACCTGGCGGCGGGTCGCCCGCGCGCTGGCCGACGTCGAGACGCCCGAACTGCGCGAGCACTGGTACGAACAGTTCCTCTGGGCGCTGCGCAACGGCGCCATCCCGGCCGGGCGGATCGTCGCCAACGCCGGCGCGCAGGAGCGCAGGCCGGCCACCTCGACCATCAACTGCACCGTCTCCGGCACCATCGGCGACTCGATGGACGACATCCTTACCAAGCTCCATGAAGGCGGGCTGACCCTCAAGGCCGGTTGCGGTATCGGCTACGAGTTCTCCACCCTGCGCCCGCGCGGCGCGCTGGTGTCCGGCGCCGGCGCGCGCACTAGCGGGCCGCTGTCGTTCATGGATATCTTCGACAAGATGTGCTTCACCGTCAGCTCCGCCGGCGGGCGGCGCGGCGCGCAGATGGCCACCTTCGACGTCGCCCACCCGGACGTGCGCGAGTTCATCCGCGCCAAGCGCGAGGACGGTCGCCTGCGCCAGTTCAACCTCAGCCTGCTGATCAGCGACGACTTCATGCAGGCCGTGGAGAGCGATGCCGACTGGCCGCTGCTGTTCCCGGTGCACCCGCGCGAGGTGGCCGAACTGGACCTGGACGATCCGCAGCAGGTGCTCTGGCGCGACTGGCCGCTGCACGAGGGCTACGCCGTGCGCGACGACGGCACGGTGGCCTGCAAGGTCTATGGCAAGCTGCGCGCCCGCCACCTGTGGGACATGCTGATGGCCTCGACCTACGACTTCGCCGAGCCGGGCTTCATCCTCATCGACCGGGTCAACCAGCTGAACAACAACTGGTGGTGCGAGGAGATCCGCGCGAGCAATCCTTGCGGCGAACAGCCCCTTCCGCCCTACGGCGCCTGCCTGCTCGGCTCGGTCAACCTGACCGTGTTCGTCGCGGCGCCGTTCTCGATCAAGGCGCGCTTCGACTGGCAGCGCTTCCGCCAGGTGGTGCGCGTGTTCACCCGCCTGCTGGACAACGTGGTGGAGCTCAACAACCTGCCGCTGGAGGCGCAGCGCCGTGAGATCCTCGCCAAGCGCCGCCACGGCATGGGTTTTCTCGGCCTCGGTTCCGCGCTGGCGATGCTGCGCCTGCGCTACGGCAGCGCCGAGGCTTGCCGGTTCACCGAGGACGTGGCCCGCGAGATGGCGGTGGTCGGCTGGCAGATGGCGCTGGAACTGGCGCAGGAGAAAGGCCCGGCACCGCTGCTTATGGAGGAGTTCGCGGTGACGGCGAAGATGCTCCGCCAGCGCCCGGAACTGGTCGCTGATGGCTTCAAGCTTGGCGACAAGGTGCCAGGCCGCGTGCTGCACGCGCGCTACTCGCGCTACCTGCAGCGCATCGCCGAGGTCGCTCCCGAGCTGGTCGCGGCGCTGGCCGAGCACGGCGCGCGCTTCACCCACCACAGCTCGATTGCGCCGACCGGCACCATCAGCCTGAGCCTGGCCAACAACGCTTCCAACGGCATCGAGCCGAGCTTCGCCCACCGCTACGTGCGCAACCTGGTGCGCCCCGGACGCAAGGCCAAGGAGCAGGTCGAGGTGCTGAGCTACGAGCTGCTGGCCTACCGAGCGCTGGTCGATGCGCAGGCCGATCCGGACAGCATTGATCCGGCGCACCGGCTGCCGGAGTGGTTCGTCAGCGCCGACGACATCGGCCCGACCCAGCACGTCGACATCCAGGCGGCGGCGCAGAAGTGGGTCGACTCGTCGATCTCCAAGACCGCCAACGTGCCCACCGACTACCCGTTCGAGACTTTCAAGGACATCTACCGCTACGCCTGGCGCCAGGGCCTCAAGGGCTGCACCACCTTCCGCTTCAACCCGGCCGCCTTCCAAGGCGTGCTGGTGCGCGAGGCCGACCTGGCGAACACCCTGTACCGCTTCGAGCTGGAGGACGGCAGCGTAGTCGAGCTCAAGGGCAACGAACTGGTCGAGTACGACGGCGAGGTGAACAGCGCCGCCAACCTGTTCGACGCGCTCAAGGAAGGCTATTACGGCAAGTATTGAAGGCGGAGGCGGACGTCTTTGTAGGGTGGAAAACCGCGCAGCGTTTTCCACCGCAGGCCCACAACGGTGGGTAAGGCTGCGCCGTTACCCACCCTACCCGCACAACCTGCGCATCGTGAGAACACCATGACCGTGAAGATCGGGCAGCGCATCAAGAGCTTCAAGGTGGTCGACGCGAGCCAGCGCCCCGCCGAGGCCTCCGCGCAACAGCAGGCACAGCCGCCGGTGCAGCTCGACGAAACCCTGCAGCGCCCGGAGATGCTGGTCGGCGTCACCTACAAGATCAAGTCGCCGCTGTTCGAGCACGCCCTCTACGTGACCATCAACGACATCCTGCTCAACGCCGGCACGCCCTTCGAGCAGCGGCGGCCCTTCGAGATCTTCATCAACTCGAAGAACATGGACCACTTCCAGTGGATCGTCGCCCTCACCCGCATCATGTCCGCGGTGCTGCGCAAGGGCGGCGACTGCACCTTCCTGGTCGAGGAGCTCAAGGCGGTGTTCGACCCGCGCGGCGGCTACCTGAAAAAGGGTGGCGTGTACATGCCGTCGATCGTCGCCGAGATCGGCGCCGTGCTGGAGCGCCACCTGATCGCCATCGGCATGCTGCAAGGCCAGCAGCCGGACGAAGCGCAGCAGCGCTATCTGGCCGAACGCCGCGCTGCCTTCGAAGCCAGCCAGGGCGCCGCGGCGCTGGAGCCGGGCGAAGGCTTCCCGCCCGGCGCCCAGCTCTGCGGGCACTGCCACACCCAGGCGGTGGTGCAGCTGGAAGGCTGCGCCACCTGCCTGAACTGCGGGCATTCGAAGTGCGGCTGAGCCTTACTCTTCAGGCAGTGCCCACTGCGCCCTGCCTGATGGCGCTGATTCAGTCGCGCGGCCGACTGAACACGTAGTCATGGGCCTTCTCCGGAGCATGGCAGGCATAGCAGGCGGTCGCCGCGCCGGCACCGACCACCGGCCGGGTCGGATCACCGCCGCCGAAGGCTTCGAAGCCCCAGCCGCCCGTCGCGGCGTACTTCTTCGCATCCTTGTGCATCACGGCCACGTCCTTGCGCGCACCCTCGGTCACCGCGCTGTCGGCACGCTTGGCTTCCAGCCGGTCGAAGACGATCACCGCGCCATCCGGAAAGCTCCCGGCCTTGTAGCCTTCCAGGGCCGACGCGTTGGCATAGATGTGGTGGATGCCACCGAAGGCCTCGAACAGCGGATGGCCCTGCTCGATCACCATGCTCTTGACGTGATGCCAGTGGCGATAGCCGGTCGGATAGGGAACCTCGGGGTCTGCGGCCAGCGCCGCGGAAGCGGGCAGCACGGCCAACAGGGCAAGCAGTAGCGGTTTCATGGTGTGATCCTCGTGGCGGGTCGGCCGGGCCACGCTGCAGCCAGCGCCTGGAACCGACCCGTGATTACCCGGACAAAGGCGAGACAGCCGGAAAGCGGCGGAAATCGCCCTGGAGCACCGTCTCGACTCCCCCCACAACCGCTCCGGCCAGCGCACGGCAGAAAAAAGCCCAAACCTGCTCGTGACCCGCCTGGACACACGCATGCATCGAGTCGATGCTTGAGCAGCGTAGGATCGCCCCAGATCGCTGTCAAAGCAGGTGACGTGGCAGCGCTTATGGCGTGCCGGTCAATGAGTTGAACAAGGAGTACTGCATGGCCATTTCCCCTATCCCGGTGGATCAACGGGTGATCGATATCGACTCGCGGCGCTTTGCGTCCATCGAAAAAGCCCTGGTCGAATTGATCACCAACGCTGACGACAGCTATGCCCGGCTGGAAAAGGCCGGCTCGCCGGTGACCGGCCAGATCCGCATCCACTATGAGCGGCATCAGACCGGCGCGGTGCTGATGATTGCCGATCAGGCCGAGGGGATGTCCTTCGAACAGGCCCGCTTCATCCTGACCTATGGCGGGGCGCATAGTCCCTTGGCGCGGGGCGAGGGCGGCGGGCGCGGTTATTTCGGCCGGGGCTTGAAGCAGGCCATCTATGGCCTGGGTTATGGCTGGATCGAGACCATCCAGGCCGGACGATTTTCCCGCATCGAGTTATTCCGCAGCGAGAATGGCGGCTACCTGTATGACGACGGCGACGGCGATCGGCCAGCCCGGGACAAGGATTATGCCCGCCTGGGAATTACCGAAAACGGCACCAAGGTCACCATCGTCATTGAAAACGCACTGACCAACATCTCCCACTATCGATCCGTTGTTCAGTCGGTGGCGAACAACGTCTATCTGCGCGATGTGCTGAGCCGGCGCACCGTTGAACTGGTGCATATGCAAGGCGGCAGGGAACTCGAGCGCAGCGGTATCGTGCATTACCAGGAGCCACCCGCCACGCTGCTGCTGGGCCCAGAGCAGGCCGGGCATTTCGTGCATGAGCAACAGAGCTATCCGTTCACCCTCACCCTCAAGCGCGCTCTGGATGTGGAACTGGCGACCAGGGGCGATGAGCGCACCAATGGCTTGGTTGTCCTGTCCGGCACGGCGGTACTGGATTGCCAACTGTTCGAATATGAAAACCAGGTGGGCACCGAATACCTGTTCGGCACGGTGCATTGCCCGGCCTTGATCGAAAAGCTCGGCCAGGGCGTGGCCATCATCAGCGACGAGCGCGAGGGACTGAATCACAAGGAGCCCTTCGTGGAGGCATTTGCCAAGGCGGTCAGCCGCATGATCGCCCCCAGCGTGCTGGCCGAGCGGGAAAAGCTCAAGCATCTGCAGCATGCCAGCGCCTCCAGCCGCACCAGCCATATGATCGAGCACCTGCTCGAGCGCATGAATCGGGCGGCCATCCAGGATCTGGGCATCAGCCTGCCGCCCGCCGCAGCGGATGCGAGCGCCGCTGATGCGGCACAACGCCCGGCGGCGCTGCGCTTCACCACGCCGTTCTATTACCGCCAGCCCGGGCATCCGTTCCACGTCACCCTGCTGCTCGACCCCGCCCAGCTGGCCAGTGGCGAGGTGCTGCATGTCGAATATGTGCTGCCCGACACCCTGCACATCGACCCGGCGCCGACGGAGATTGCGGTTGGCGAATTGCACGGCAGTGAGCGGATCGAATGGACGCTGGTGGGGGATGGCGCCGGCAACCGCGGCGAGATCGCGGTGCGGGCGGGAACCCATTGGGCCTGGTGCGAGGTGGTGGTGGCCGAGCATGCTTCAAAACACAGCCATGGCACAGCCGGCCATGCCATCCGGCATCGGACACCCCACGATCATGGCGAGCTGATGTTCACCGGCTACGAGTTCCGCAACCTTGGCAACGAGCTGGACCGCGCGGTCTACAGCCCGGCGGAGCGGAAGATCCTGATCAACACCGCGGCACCGACCGTGCAGCTGTACGTGGATGGCCGCGGGCATTTCCGCGACTCCGCCCGGCTGCTGCTGGCCGAGCTGTTCATGGATGTGATTTCCGATGAGCTGGCCCGCTTCGCGGTCGAGAAGTCAGGCCAGCCAGGCAATGTCGAGGCCTTTCACGCCGCCAAGCTGGACATCATTCGTCGCTACGGCAGCGAGATCCATCTGTCGTTCCTCACCGCCTGAGGGCCGTAGGAGCCAGCTGGCTGGCGATGCTTTGTGGCGCGAAGCACATCGCCAGCAAGCTGGCTCCGACGAAAGACAAATGTCGTCCCGCGCCGATGGGACAGGCCGTGCTACCCGCCGGCCTGCTGCACGATCACCATCTGCGCCGGCATCGGTGCCGGGAAGCCGGCTTCGCCGAGAGCATCCTTGATCACCCGGTTGGTGTCGAAGTAGACCTGCCAGTAGTGGTCGTTGTGACAGAAGGGGCGCACGGCCAGCACCGGGCCGACCAGGTTGAAGTCGAGAATTTCCACTTCCACCGCCGGCTCGGCCAGCACGTTGTCGAGGGCGGCGATGCGCTCCTTGAGCAGGGCGGCCGCGGCCTTCCAGTCAGCGGCACCGGACAGCTGGGCCTTGAGCTCGACGCGGCGGAACGGGTTGGCCGTGTAGTTGAGGATGTTGTCGCCGAAGATCTTGTTGTTGCCGACCAGGGTCAGCACGTTGTCCGGCGTGGTGATCGCGGTGGCGAACAGGCCGATCTCGGTGACCGTGCCGGTCACCCCGCCGGCGCTGATGAAGTCGCCGACCTTGAATGGGCGCAGAACGATGATGAAGCCGCCGGCCGCCAGGTTGGCCAGCAACCCCGACCAGGCCATGCCGATGGCCAGGCCGACCGCGGCGATCAGCGCGGCGAAGGTGGTGGTCTGCACGCCGAAGTAGCCGAGGATGCCGATCACCAGCAGGATGTTGAGGGTGACGGTGATGAAGGAGCCAAGGTAGCGCAGCACCGTCGGGTCGACCTGCTGGCTGCCCAGGGTCTTCTGCACCAGGCCGACGGCGAAGCCGATCAGCCAGCGGCCGACCACCCAGAAGGCGATGGCGGCGAGGATCTTGACGCCGAAAGCCACGCCGTAGTCGGCGACCACCTGCCAGAGTTGACTGACCTTTTCGGTACCGGCACTGATCAGATTACTTTCGTCCATGGCGGATCACCTGCGCAAAGGGGCTGACCCATGAAACGCTAGCAGCCGCGCGAAAAACCGCTACTCCCGCCGAGTCGCCGGGGCGGTGCACCCTGCGCCGGCAACCGCCGCGCGACAGCCAGGCCGCCTCCTCACAGCCCCCGCGCCAACGCCTCCGCCAGCGGCATCACCGTCACGCTGACCTCGGGATCGTGGCTGCCGCCGCCGAGGATCACCCCGCGCAGCGGCGAAACGTCGCCGAAGTCGCGGCCCCAGGCCAGGGTGATGTGCTCCAGGGCCGGAATCAGGTTGTTGGTGGGGTCGAAGTCGACCCAGCCCAGGCGCGGGCACCACACCGAAA
>DATCUN010000318.1:0-9181 GCA_036561825.1 Pseudomonas sp. | reverse complement strand
CTTGCGGCCGCTGTCGCGCAGCGCGGCGATCAGCGCCTCGGGGATGCCGCACAGGCCGAAGCCGCCGACGGCGAGGGTCATGCCGTCCGCCACCAGCCCGTCGAGGGCGGCGTGGGCGTTGGGGTAGAGCTTGTTCATGGGCTGCCTCTCTTGTTGTTCTGTCTGGAGGTCGGTGTCGGTGCGCGCAGCGCACCATGGCTCAGCAGCCGCGCAGCGCCGGCTAATCGGCCGTCGCGCCGGAGCCACGCGACAGGCCGTACTTGCGCAGCCGCAGATACAGGGTGCTCTTGGCGATGCCCAGGGCCTTGGCCGCCTGGGTCAGGTTGCCCCGGCTGCGGTCGATGGCCTGGCAGATGACCTGGCGCTCGTTTTCATCCAGCAGGCCCTCGACCGCCGCGTCGGCCCCGCCGAGCGGGCGCAACTCGTCCGGCAGGTCCTCGCCGGTCAGCCGCGGACCGCCCAGCAGCAGCATGCCCTCGAGGACATTGCGCAGCTCGCGCACGTTGCCGGGCCAGTCATGGCCGGCCAGAGCGGCCACGACCTCGGGAGCCAGTTCCGGCAGCGGCCGGCCATGGCGCCCGGCCTGACGCTGCAGGATGTGGCGGGCGAGCAGCGCGATGTCTTCCTTGCGCTCGCGGAGCGGCGGAATGCGGATCTGGGTGACCGCCACGCGGTAGAACAGGTCCTCGCGAAAACGCTGCTTGGCCACCTCCTGGCGCAGGTCGCGGTGGGTGGCGGCGACCAGGCGGAAGTCGACCTTGCGCGGCTCGCTCTCGCCGAGGCGGAACAGCTCGCCCTCCTCCAGCACGCGCAGCAGGTGGCTTTGCAGTTCCAGGGGCATTTCGCCGATCTCGTCGAGGAACAGGGTGCCGCCCTGGGCCGCCTCGATCTTGCCCTTCATGCCGCCGCGCCGGGCACCGGTGAAGGCACCCTCGGCATAGCCGAACAGCTCGCTGGCCAGCAGGTCGCGGGACAGGCTGCCGCAGTTGATGGCGACGAAGGGACCGTCGCGGCCGACGCCCGAGTAGTGGATACCCTGGGCGAAGGCCTCCTTGCCCACGCCGGTCTCGCCCTGCAGCAGGATCGGCACCCGCGCCGTGGCCAGCTGCCGGGCCTTGTGCAGCGCTGCGGTGAGCGCCGGGCTGTCGCCCACCAGGCGGGCGAAGCCGACCTCGTCCTCCGCGCCGGGTGACGGCAGGACCAGCGGCCGCCCCGTCCGGGCGGGCAACGGAATGCGTACCAGGGTGCCGAGGACTTCGCCGCCCGCCCAGATCGGCTGCAGCCAGGCGGCGCTCAACCCGGGCGGCAGCGGGCCGGCAGGACGACCGTCGGCCCCCAGGGCAAGGCCGGCCAGGCGGCAAGACTGGCCGGGTTCGAGGACGATGCCCTGGGCGGCAAGCGCCGCCGGCAGGCGGGCATTGCTGCGCAGCAGGAAACCGTGGGGATCGAACAGCATCACCCCCTCGCCGCGATCGGCGGCCAGGTGCTCGATGCTGGCTTCGAGCAGGCGAAAGCGGCTGGCCATCTCCTGCTTGGCCAGCGCCGATTCGATGCGCTGGGCGGTGGTCTCGGCCAGCGCCAGGGTATGCCGGCTGAAGGTCCGCGATTCGCCGGAAACGTCGATGACACCGAGGATCTGGCCGTCGCGCGGATCGTGGATCACCGTCGCCGAGCAGGTCCAGCGCTGGATGCCCTCGCAGAAGTGCTCGGCCGCATGGATCTGCACCGGGTGGCCGAGCAGCAGGGCGGTGCCGATGGCGTTGGTGCCGCAAACCTGCTCGCCCCACGGACTGCCAGGCATCAGGTGGATGTGTTCGGCGCGGCCGAGGGTCGCCGCGTCGCCGCGCGCCTCGAGGATCATCCCCTCGCCGTCGGCGAGGATCAGCATGGCGCCGCTCTGCGCCATCAGCTCCTCGGCCATGGCCAGCGCCGGCGCGCTGCTGTCCAGCAGGCGCCGGTGGCGCTGGCGGGCGGCGAACAACTGGGCGTCGGTCAGCGGCTCGGGGGCGTGCTGCAGACCCGGATCGACCCGCCCGTGCAGGCAGCGTCGCCAGGAATCGTCGACCGGATGGCGGAGCAGGTCACGCGGCGGCGCCGCACCGCGCAGCACGGCCTGCCATGCCGCGCTGATTCGCGGGGCGTCTTCCGGGCAGGAAAACACCCCGCGGGACATCGGGAAAGTCATCGGCTGTCACCTCCGTTCTTATTGTTGTGCCCGCTCCAGGGTAGCGGACAGCCCTCCCGCTCCCTGGCAGCCGGCTGGCAAGCAGTCTAGACCAGTGCTTCGCGCCAAGGCCACCGCCCCGCCGGACGCGGGGCGGTGGCGCACCCTCAGTCGGCGCGCTCGGGCAGCGGCAGCTCCAGCCAGTCGCGATAGAAGGTGTCGATGTCCGGCTCGAAGTCATGGATCACCGGATACCAGGGCGTCGGCGCCTCGACGTCCAGCTGGGTGGCGCACTGCGGGCAGTAGTACTCGCGATACACCTGCCACTGGGTGTCCGGCGCCAGCAGCGCCGGATAGACCTCCTGCATGCTCTCCGGGGTGTCGCGCACGTGGATGTTGGCGTGCAGCTTCCAGTTCTGCCGGTAGTCGCAGAACTCATGGCCGCAGCGGCACTTGGTCACCCAGTGCTTGCTGGTCGCCGACTGCACGATGTACAGCGCCGGCCCCAGCGGCAGGACGATGCGGTCCGGCCAGGCGACGCGCTCCTGCAGCACGTTCAGGTACAGCGCGAAGCGTTCGCGGTCCTTGGGCATGGTCAGCATGCGGGTGGTGGTGTCCCAGTCCAGACGGCCGTCCACCAGGTTCTTCACTTGTTCCTTGGTATAGGTGCTCATGCTCACTCTCCTTATTCTTCCACTTGAACCACGGTATGGACGTCCGGCAGCAAGGACAGGTCCATGCGGTACTTGGAGCCATAGGTCGGCTGGTCGAGTTCGTCCTCGGTCAGCGTCCAGTTGGCCGGCAGATCCCAGAACGCCTTGAATTCGGCGAGGAACTTCTCCGACAGGGAGAAACTGCTGGCGAACATCTGCTGCACCGGCGCCGAGGCGTGCTTGGTGACGATCCGCTCGCGCTCCTCGCGCATCCACTCGCGGGTCGGCTGCGAGCGCTGCAGGCGCTCGGCGCGGATCTCCCGGCGGCGCACCTCGGTAGCCGCCGCGTCCACCGTCCAGTGGCCCTTGGCATCCTGGGCGAGCACCGCGCCGTAGACCTTCTCCGCGTAGGCCGGCAGGACGAAGTTCTGGTTCAGGTCGTCGGCGATGGCCGCCAGTTCGCGCTCCAGCGGATCGCCGAAGCCCGGGCCGCCGCGCAGGTAGTTGAGGTAGAGGTCGTGGTTCTCGTAGCAGTCCTCGGTGGTCATGCACTGCTTGTCGCGCTTGACCCTGGCGCTGGCCGCGATGTGCTGCTCGTAGGCCGGCGCGGCGGGGTCGCGGTCGCCGCCCAGCGGCAGCGACAGGCCCTGCTCGATGCGCTGCTCGAGGCCGGTCTGGTGCGCCTCGAAGCGGTAGCCGGTGGCCGCCGGATAGCCGCCCATCAGCCCCCAGTCGGAGTTCATGTAGCCGTTGCCCATGAAGAACATCGTCCAGTCCTGGGCATTCCACACCATGCGCAGGGTCTCGAAGCCGCAGCCGCCGCGGTACTTGCCGTAGCCGCCGGAGTTGCACTTGACGTTGCGCCCCAGGTACAGCAGCGGCTCGGCCATCTCCCAGACCTCGATGTCGCCCATGTCGCCCTCGGGGTTCCAGATCGCCGCGGCATGGTTGAGGCCGTCGCGGAACGCCATGGCGCCGGTGCCGCAGGACGAGGCTTCGAAGCTGTTCACCGCGTGCACTTCGCCATCCTGGTTGATGCCGCCGCCCTGCAGCCAGTTGGAGGTGTTGGCGTTGCCGGAGTTGACCTCCTCCAGGTAGCCGCGGCTGTAGTAGGCCTGGCCGAGGCCGCGCCACAGCGCGCTCCAGCCGGAGACCAGGAAGTGCCAGGCATAGGCGTGGCCGGTACGGCGGTCGTCCGGGTTGCACCAGGCGCCCTTGGGCAGGTGGAACTCGGTGCCGAAGCTGGCGCCGTCGTTGATGCGCTGGGTGGGCACCAGGGTCTGGGTCATCATCACCCAGATGCCGCTGGTGAAGGCCACCTGGTGGGCGTTGAAGGTGTGCCAGCCCCAGCGGCTGGAACCCTCGAAGTCGAGGCGCCAGCTGGCGTCGCCGCGGATGGTGATCTCCACCGGCGAGTGCATGATGCTGTCGACCTTGGCGAAGGCCGAGGAGGTCTGCACGTCCTCGTGCTTGAACGGCACGTCGACGAAGGCCACCTTGCGGTAGGTGCCGGGCAGGGTCATCGCCTTGATCCGCGACTGCAGGCCGCGGCGGCCCTCCTCGATGACCTCGAAGGCGAACTTCTCGTAGGCCTCCAGCCCCACCGAGGCGATCACCTCCTCGACCATGCTGCGGATCATGTGGCAGCCGGCGATGCGGGTGCGCTCGTCGAGAATCCAGTACTTGGGCGTGCGCACCGAGCGCTGCGACTCGTGCAGCCAGTCGCGCAGCGGCTGGTCGTTGACCCCGGTCTTGCGGCAGGTGACCTGGTAGCCGTCGCCGAAGCGCTGCACCTGGCCGGTGGACATCGAGCCCGGGGTCACCGCCCCGGTGTCGATCACGTGGGTCACCCCGCCGACCCAGCCGATCAGCTTGCCGGCCCAGAAGATCGGCACGATGGTGGCGATGTCGCAGGGGTGCACGTTGCCGATCGAGCAGTCGTTGTTGGTGAACATGTCGCCGGGAGCGATGCCGGGATTGCTCTCCCAGTCGTTCTCGATCATGTACTTGATCGCCGCGCCCATGGTGCCGACGTGGATGATGATCCCGGTGGAAGTGAGGACGCAGTCGCCCACCGCGTTGTACAGGGTGAAGCAAAGTTCGCCCTCCTGCTCGACGATGGGGCTGGCGGCGATCTTCTTCGCCGTTTCCCGGGCGTGCACCAGGCCGCCGCGGATCTTCGAGAACAGCTTCTCGTAGCCGATCGGGTCGCTCTCGCGGAACGGCAGGCTGCTCAGCCCGTTGTAGAAGCCGCTCTCCTGGGTGCGCTTGAGCACCTCGCCGCGGAAGGCCTGCAGGGTCTTGCCATTGCCCAGCAGGGAGCCGGGCGCATTCTTGGCCATCATGTTCATGGTGATCGTCTCGCTTGTTGTTCTTGTGGGGTCCGATTCAGTTGCGGCCGCATTCCTTGAGATGGAACAGGCGATGCTTGTCGAGGGTGGTCTCGAAGCCGTCCGGCACCACGAAGGTGGTCGAATCGGACTCGATCACCGCCGGACCGACGATGTGGTTGCCCGGCTGCAGGGCCTCCATGCGCCAGACGTCGGCGTCGACCCAGCGCTTGTGCCGGTAGAACGGCCGCTGGCCGAGATGCGCCTCGGGCTGCGGCACCGGCCCGGCCTCCGGGTCCTCGGGCAGCACCGGCTTCTGGGTGGCGACCAGGCCGCGCATGATCGCCCCGGTGACCGAGAAGCCGAGCTCCGGCGAGCGCGCGGAGCTGGCGTAGACCCGCTCGTAGGTATCCTCGAAGGCCGCGGTGATCTGCTCCCAGTCGGCGGCCGAGGCCGCGGTGCCGATCGGTGAGGTGATCTCCAGGTCGTTGAGCTGGCCCATGTACTGCATGCGGTAGCCCGGCAGCAGGGTGACGTCCTCGGCCCTGAAGCCGTTGATGACGAACTCCTCGATGACCTTGGCGGCCAGTTCGTCCCAGGCCGTCTGGATCACCCGGCAGGCCTCCTCCTGCTCGGCCGCCGCGCCGCCCTGCGGCAGGGCGATGTCGACGCTCTTGTCGTAGCGGTACTCGAAGTCGGCGCAGGCGCAGCCGAAGGCCGAGAACCCCGCCGCCCAGGCCGGCACCACCACGTCCTTGAAGCCGAGCCCCTCGGTGTAGCCGTAGGTGTGCACCGGGCCGGCGCCGCCGTAGGAGAAGCACACGAAGTCGGTGGGGTTGTAGCCCTTGGCGCTGATGTTGGCGCGCAGGTATTCGTGCAGGGACAGGTCGAGCAGCTCGATGACCCCGGCCGCGGCGTCCTCGACGGACAGGCCGAGGGGGCCGGCGATCTGCTCCTGGATGTGGCGGCGGGCGCGCTCCACGTCGAGCTTGATGGCGCCGCCGAGGAAGTTGTCCGGGTTGAGATAGCCGAGCACCACGTGGCAGTCGGTCACCGAGACGGTGTCCAGGCCGCTTTCCGGCCAGCAGGTGCCGACCCGGTAGCCGGCGCTGTCCGGGCCCAGCTTGATCGAGCCGCTGTAGGGGTCGAGGCGCACGAAGCTGCCCGCCCCCGCGCCCACCGAGTCCATCGCCACCAGCGGCAGCGACAGCACCAGGCGGGCCATGTCCGGGTCGGAGGCGATGGCGAAGTTGCCCTTGGTGATCAGCGCCATGTCGAAGGACGTACCGCCGATGTCCGAGCAGGCGATGTTCTCGTAGCCCAGCGCCTCGCCGAGCAGCCGGGAACCGATCACCCCGCCGATCGGCCCGGAGACGATGGTCCGCGCCAGCTCCTTGGCCTTCCAGGAGATGGTGCCGCCGTGGGTGGCCATCACCCGCAGGTCGAACTTGGCGCCATGCTTCTTGAAGCGCTCGCTGACCTTCGCCAGGGTCTGCCGCGAGGGCTCGGCGGCGTAGGCTTCGAGGATGGTGGTGTTGGTGCGGTGGCTTTCCTTGCGCGACGGGTAGTAGTCCACCGAGGCAAACACCGGGATCTCGCTGCCCAGGCGCTGCAGCTCCTCGCGGCAGACATCGCGGGCGCGCTTCTCGCTGCTGGCGTTCTTGTGCGACTGCAGCAGCACGATGGCGATGGCCTGGGCGCCGGCCTCGACCAGCTCGCGGGTGGCCTGGCGCACCTCCTCCTCGCGCAGCGGGATGACCACCTTGCCCTGCACGTCGGTGCGCTCGGTGACCCCGCGGGTGCGCGAATAGGGCACCAGTGGTTCGTCGTAGCGGTGGGTGTTGAGGTGCAGGCGCTCCTCCAGGGCATAGCCCAGATAGCTCTGGATGGCGCGGCCCATGGAGTGGGTCTGCTCGAAGCCCCGGTTGACGATCAGGCCGACATCCAGGCCCTTGCGCTGCACCACCCGGTTGAGCATGGCGGTGCCGGAATACACGCAGGTCACCAGCTCGGGGTAGACGTCGTCGACGCCCTGTCCCCAGGTGGACAAGGCGTCGAGGGACGAGTTGTAGATAGCCAGGGACTCGTCGGCCGGATTGCTCTGCGCCTTGCCCACCACGAAGTTGCCGTCCTCGCGGACGAAGAAAGTGTCGGTCATCGTGCCGCCGGCATCGATGCCCATCACCTGGACTTTCGAGCGTTGCATGTCCATAGGGTTCTCCCGTTTTTGTTCTTGTCTGGCAGGCAGCCGCGCTACCCGCCCAAGTCCTTTTGCAGCGCCTGTGCCAACGCCGCATGCATCACGCAAGCAATTGAAATGGTTGATATTGCGCTGAGCGCACGGAAATTCTGGAGGCACCCGGACGTTCGATGCATGGATACCCGCGTCCGGCGCCGTATGAAATTCGGACGCTCGCCGGCGTTGCGCGGGCGGCCGGGTAGCGGGCGGTCGGGGGGTGATGGCGCGGGAGGGAGGAAATTTCTGGATGGTTGCCACGCGCCTGCGTGGCAACCCGGGCTGGCGATGCTCCGCGCCCGGTGGTGAACAGGCGCCGCTGATCTTCGCTCACGCCGGTGCGGGAGCGACCCGCGGATTCGCAGGGCTTGCCCGTTGCGGGCAGTGGTACGCGGCGGACTGTCGCTTCGCGCCGAGTCCGCCCTGGCCGTTACGCCATCCTCCGGATCTTTTCGGCTATTTGCGCTGGCGCTCCACGTCCTTGAACCAGCCCGGATGGTGCTTGCGCGCCCAGGCGCGGCTGACCTTGCCGGTGAGCATGGCGCCCACCGAACCCTTGACCCAGATCGCCGCGTAGATGTGCACGATGATGCTGGTGATCAGTACGAAGGCGGCCAGCGCATGGGCCACGGCGGCGAGACGGATCAGCCCGACGCCGAACAGCTGGCCGAAGTACTGGCGCCAGATGACGATGCCGCTGGCCAGCAGCACCAGCATGCACAGCACCAGCACCCAGAACAGCAGCTTCTGCCCGGCGTTGTAGCGGCCGACTTCCGGCAGCTTGTCCTCGCGGTTGTTGAGCACGTCGCCCATCTGCCCGAGCCACTGGCGGTCGTTGGCGTTGAGGCGGTTATGCCCGGCAAAACGCATGGCCATGATCAGGAACAACGCGAACATCGCCAAGCCGAGGAACGGATGCAGGATGCGCGTCCACACCCCGCCGCCGAACAGGCCGGACAGCCCGAACAGCGCCGGATGGAACAGCGCCAGCCCGGACAGGCCGGCGAGGAAGAAGAGGATGGCCACGGCCCAGTGGTTGGACCGCTCCGAGGGGGTGTAGCGCTGGATCTCGTTGTTCATCGTTGGCTCCCGGAAGAGGCCAGACCGTGAGCGGCCCCTCTCCCTGGCCCTCCCCCCATCGGGGGAGGGCATGGTGGAAAGACTCAGGGCTTGTTCGGATCGACCACATGCACTGTCGGATCGACCTGGTGCACCGTCGGCTCGCCGGGGTCCTCCTCCTCGTCGACCCGGTTCGGGCCGATGCGCACGTAGTGGAAGAAGCCGGCCAGCACGGTGGCGCCCATGGCCAGCAGCGCCAGCGGCTTGGTGATGCCCTTCCACAGGCTGACCAGCAGGCTGATCGCCGGCGCGTTGGGCAGGCCGGCGTACAGCGAGGGCTGGTCGGCGTGGTGCAGCACGTACATCACGTGGGTGCCGCCGACGCCGTCGGGATCGTACAGCCCGGCCTGGTCGAAGCCGCGCTCCTTGAGGTCGGCGATCCGCCCGGCGGCATGCTCCTGCATGTCCGCCTTGCTGCCGAAGACGATGGCCCCGGTCGGGCAGGTCTTCACGCAGGCCGGCTCCAGCCCGACCGCCACGCGATCGCTGCACAGGGTGCACTTGTAGGCCTTGTGGTCCTTCTGCGAGATGCGCGGCACGTCGAACGGGCAGCCGGTGATGCAGTAGCCGCAGCCGATGCACTTGTCCTGATTGAAGTCGACGATGCCGTTGGCGTACTTGACGATCGCCCCCGGGCTCGGACAGGCCTTGAGGCAGCCGGGGTCGGCGCAGTGCATGC
>DATCUN010000317.1:0-4715 GCA_036561825.1 Pseudomonas sp. | reverse complement strand
CGGAAAGCCTTGAGCGCCCGCAGTCGCTCGCGCTTGAGTGCCTCGCCCAGTTCCGCGCCCGTGAAACCCTGCTCGAGCAGCGCCTGCACGCCGACGCCACGTGCCACGCCGGCGGCCGCGCGCAGGTAGTCCGCCTGCGGGTAGGGCTGCTGTTCGAGGCCGCGGCGGCCGCGGGCATCCATCTCGCTGGCGGCGATGAAGGCCTCGAAGCGCTCCGGCCGGCGGTAGAGGTCGAAGTGCTGGAACAGCTCCAGCAGGGTCTGCGCGCGCAACTCCCGGGCGCGGTGCGCGTGGGTGTGGTATTCGCCGACCAGCAGGGCCAGTTCGGCGCAGTCGCGCGGCGCCTTGCAGCGGGCGTTGACTGTCTCGATCAGGCGCAGGCCGCGCGCCTCATGGGCGATATGCCGCGGCCACTCCTGCGGATCGGTGAGGCCCTTGCCGAGGTCATGCAACAGGCAGGCCCAGCGCACCGCCAGTGGCTGGCCATGCTCGGCGCACTGGCGCAGGACCATCAGCACATGCTCGCCGGTGTCGATCTCCGGGTGGTGCAGCGCCGGCTGCGGCACGCCGAACAGCGCCTGCACCTCGGGCAGCAGCTGCTGCAGGGCGCCGCAGTCGCGCAGCACCTGGAGGAACACTTCCGGGCGTGGCTCCATCAGCGCGCGGGCGATTTCCTTCCAGACCCGCTCGGCGGTCAGCTCGGCCAGCTCGCCGGAGACGGCGATCTCGGCCATCAGCGCCTGGGTTTCCTCGGCCACGCGAAAGCCCAGCGGCGCGTAGCGCGCGGCGAAGCGGGCGACGCGCAGCACGCGCAGCGGGTCCTCGGCGAAGGCCGGCGAGACGTGGCGCAACAGGTGCAGGGCGAGGTCGTGCTGGCCGCCGTAGGGATCGGTCAGCCGGCCGTCGGCGTCCTCGGCGATGGCATTGATGGTCAGGTCGCGGCGGATCAGATCTTCCTCGAGGGTGACCTCGGGACTGGCGTAGAAGGTGAAGCCGCCGTAGCCCCGTCCGCTCTTGCGCTCGGTGCGGGCGAGGGCGTATTCCTCGCCGCTCTGCGGGTGGAGGAACACCGGGAAGTCGGCGCCGACCGGGCGAAAGCCCTGGGCGAGCAGTTCCTCGGCGTGGGCGCCGACCACCACCCAGTCGGTTTCCGTGACGGGGCGGCCGAGCAGGCGGTCGCGTACGGCGCCGCCCACCTTGTAGATCTGCATGGGATGTCCTGCGGGCAACTGAAGTTGCGCAGAGGATAACGCGCCACCGCCCGCGGGGCGATGGCGGCGCGGAGGTCAGATCGGGCGGGCGATCAGGTCGAAGTGGCTGCCTTCCGCCTCGCGCTCGCGGCGCGGCGGCATGTGCTGCACGGCCGTGCGCTGCTCGCCCTGCATGCTTTCCAGGTGCACATCGAAGCCCCACAGGCGGTGCAGGTGCCTGAGCACATCCTCGGTGGAGTTGCCCAGCGGCTTGCGCTCGTGCTGGAAGTGGCGCAGCGTCAGCGAGCGGTCGCCGCGGCGGTCGACGCTCCAGATCTGGATGTTCGGCTCGCGGTTGCCGAGGTTGTACTGCGCGGCCAGATTTTCGCGGATGGTGCGGTAGCCATTGTCGTCATGGATGGCATCCACCAGCAGCTCCTCCTGCTGGTCGTCGTCGAGGATGCTGAACAGGCGGAATTCGCGCATCAGCTTGGGCGAGAGGAACTGCTGGATGAAGCTCTCGTCCTTGAAGTTCTGCATGGCGAACTTCAGCGTGGCCAGCCAGTCACTGCCGGCAATGTCGGGGAACCAGCGGCGATCCTCCTCGGTCGGCTCCTCGCAGATGCGCCGGATGTCGCGGTACATGGCGAAGCCCAGCGCGTAGGGGTTGATGCCGCTGTAGTGCGGGCTGTCGAACGGCGGCTGGTAGACCACGCTGGTGTGGTACTGGAGGAACTCCATCATGAAGCCATCGGTGACCAGCCCCTCGTCGTACAGGTCGTTGAGCAGGGTGTAGTGCCAGAAGGTGGCCCAGCCCTCGTTCATCACCTGGGTCTGCCGCTGCGGGTAGAAGTACTGGGCGACCTTGCGCACGATGCGCACCACCTCGCGCTGCCAGGGCTCGAGCAGCGGGGCGTGCTTCTCGATGAAGTAGAGGATGTTCTCCTGCGGCTCGGCCGGAAAGCGCTTGCCGTCGTCGTCGCGGCCCTTGCCGGCCCCCTTGGGGATGGTGCGCCACAGGTCGTTGACCTGCTGCTGCAGTTGTTCCTCGCGTTCCTTCTGGCGCTGGCGTTCCTCCTCGGCGGAGATCGGGTAGGGCCGCTTGTAGCGGTCGACGCCGTAGTTCATCAGCGCGTGGCAGGAATCCAGCAGCTCCTCGACCGCGTCGATGCCGTGGCGCTCCTCGCACTTGTCGATGTACTGGCGGGCGAACACCAGGTAGTCGATGATCGAGCGGGCGTCGGTCCAAGTGCGGAACAGGTAGTTGCCCTTGAAGAAGCTGTTGTGACCGTAGCAGGCATGGGCCACCACCAGGGCCTGCATGCACATGGTGTTCTCTTCCATGAGGTAGGCGATGCACGGGTCGGAGTTGATCACGATCTCGTAGGCCAGGCCCATCTGCCCGCGCTTGTAGCCCTTCTCGGTGCTGAGGAAGTGCTTGCCGTAGGACCAGTGGTGGTAGCCGATCGGCATGCCCACCGAGGCGTAGGCATCCATCATCTGCTCGGCGGTGATCACCTCGATCTGGTTGGGATAGGTGTCCAGCGCATAGCGTTCGGCCAGCCGGGCGATCTCGCGGTCGTAGGTGCGGATCAGCTCGAAGGTCCATTCCGAGCCGGTGGACAGCGGCTGGCCTTTCTTGGCGCGAGGGTTCATGCGGCGACCCTCCTCTGGAACAGTTCGCGGAACACCGGGTAGATGTCGCCGGCGGAGACGATCTGCTGCTGGGCGAAGCTCTCCGGGAAGGCTTCGCTGACCTGCTCGTACTCGTGCCACAGCGCCTGGTGCTCGCGCGGGGTGATTTCGACATAGCTGAAGTACTGCACGAACGGCATGATCTGGCGCATCAGGATGTCGCGGCAGACCGGCGAGTCGTCGTTCCAGTTGTCGCCGTCCGAGGCCTGGGCGGCGTAGATGTTCCATTCGTTGACCGGGTAGCGGGCGGCCATGACTTCCTGCATCAGCTTGAGCGCGCTGGAGACGATGGTGCCGCCGGTTTCCCGCGAGTAGAAGAACTCCTGCTCGTCGACCTCCTTGGCGCTGGTGTGGTGGCGGATGAACACCACCTCGATCTTGTCGTAGCTGCGCTTGAGGAACAGGTACAGCAGGATGAAGAACCGCTTGGCGATGTCCTTGGTGGCCTGGGTCATCGAGCCGGACACGTCCATCAGGCAGAACATCACCGCTTTGGAGGTCGGGTTGGGCTGCTTGACCAGCAGGTTGTACTTGAGGTCGAAGGTATCGAGGAACGGCAGGCGCTCGATGCGTGCCCGCAGGCCGCCGATTTCTTCCTCCAGGGCGCGGATATCCGTGAAGTTGTCCGGCTCCTCGATGCGCAGCCGTTCCAGCTCGGCCTTGAGCTCGCGCAGGCGCGCGCGGCTCGAGCCGCTGAGGGCGATGCGCCGGGCATGGGCCGAGCGCAGGGTGCGCACGATGTTCAGTCGCGCGGGGGTGCCCTCGCTGCTGATCCCGGCGCGCACGGTCTTGAAACTGTCCATGCCGGCCAGGTGCTTCTTCACCAGGTTGGGCAGCGCCAGGTCCTCGAACATGAAGTCGAGGAACTCCTCCTGGGTGATCTGGAACACGAATTCGTCCATGCCCTCGCCGGAATTGCTGGCCTTGCCCTGGCCCGCGCCGCCGCCCCCGCCGCCGGAGGGGCGCGGGATGCGCTCGCCGCTGATGAACTCCTTGTTGCCCGGGTGGATGATGGTCTGCCGGCCGCCGCGGCCGTGGTGCCACACCGGCTCGTCGATGTCGCGTGAGGGGATGCTGATCTGCTCGCCGTGTTCCATGTCGGTAATGGAGCGGCGGCTGACGGCTTCTTCCACCGCCTTCTTGATGTGGTCGCGGTAACGCCGCAGGAAGCGCTGGCGGTTCACCGTGCTCTTGTTCTTGCCGTTCAGTCGCCGGTCGATGACGTAACTCATGGCGTACTCCCGTGCGGTCTTGGACCCGGAGCGCAAGGCGCGGAGCGGGATGGTTCTCGCTCCGCGCCGGGCCTTCCCTAGATTACTACTGCGACTTGCGCACGCGCAGGTACCATTCGGCGAGCAGGCGCACCTGTTTCTCGGTGTAGCCGCGCTCGACCATGCGCCGCACGAAGTCGTTGTGCTTCTGCTGCTCGTCCTTGCTGCCCTTGGCGTTGAAGCTGATGACCGGCAGCAGCTCCTCGGTGTTGGAGAACATCTTCTTCTCGATCACCGCGCGCAGCTTCTCGTAGGACAGCCACGACGGGTTCTTGCCGTTGTTGTTGGCCCGGGCGCGCAGCACGAAGTTGACGATCTCGTTGCGGAAATCCTTCGGGTTGCTGATGCCGGCCGGCTTCTCGATCTTCTCCAGCTCCTCGTTGAGCGAGCCGCGGTTGAGGATCTCGCCGGTCTCCGGGTCGCGGTACTCCTGGTCCTGGATCCAGAAGTCGGCGTACAGCACGTAGCGGTCGAAGATGTTCTGCCCGTACTCGCTGTAGGACTCCAGGTAGGCGGTCTGGATTTCCTTGCCGATGAACTCGACGTAGCGCGGCGCCAG
>DATCUN010000316.1:0-4341 GCA_036561825.1 Pseudomonas sp. | reverse complement strand
TGCTCTGTGTCGGCGCCGCGCTGCGCCCGCAGGAGCTGCGCGGCGAAGGCCCGACGCTGCTCGGCAACAGCCTGGCGCGCCTGCTGCTGATGCCGCTGCTGGCCTTCGGCGTGGCCCGCGCGCTGGCGCTGCCGAGCATGGAAAGCACCCTGCTCATGCTGTTCTTCGCCCTGCCCACCGCGCCCACCGCCTACACCCTGACCCGCCAGCTCGGCGGCGACGGCCACCTGATGGCCGGCCTCATCACCCTGCAGACCCTGCTCGCCGCCCTCAGCCTGCCGCTGCTGCTCGGCTGGCTGGGCTGAAGCGCAGGCACGAAAAAGGCGCCGACCTTGCGGTGGGCGCCTTGTCCGTCACGGCAGGACCTTCCCGCGCTACTCCGGCTTCTTCAGCTTCGGATTGGGGAAGAACTGCACGGTCTGCACCTTGGGATCGGCCACCTTCGGCTTCAGCGCGCTGACGTTGACCCGCGTCGGCAGCTCCTTGGGCACCGAGTTGCCGCGGGCGTCGAGGGTATCGGCGTAGCCGCAGGTCACGCAGTGGCGATTGGGCGTGCCGTCCTCGTCCCACATCTGGATGGTGTCCATCGCCTCGCAGGCCGGGCACACCGCGCCGGCGATGAAGCGTTTCACCGGCGGATTGAGGATTTCCTCGCTCATGCTGCCACCTCCTCGGTCAGGCCACTATGGCGCAGCAGGGCGTCGATCGACGGCTCGCGGCCGCGGAAGTCGACGAACAGCTGCATCGGCTCCAGCGAGCCGCCGCGGGCGAGGATCGCCTCGCGGAAGGCACGGCCGGTGGCCGGGTTGAGCACGCCCTCTTCCTCGAACTTGGAGAAGGCGTCGGCCGACAGCACCTCGGCCCACTTGTAGCTGTAGTAGCCGGCCGCGTAACCGCCGGCGAAGATGTGCGAGAAGCTGTTGGCGAAGCGGTTCCAGGCCGGCGGCTGCATCACCGACACCTCGTCGCGGATCGCCTGCAGCACCTCGAGCACGCTGCGGCCGTCGCCATGGCTGGCGTGCAGCTCGAAGTCGAACAGCGAGAACTCCAGCTGGCGCAGCATCATCAGCCCGGACTGGAAGTTCTTCGCCGCCAGCATCTTGTCCAGCAGGTCCTGCGGCAGCGACTCGCCGCTCTCGAAGTGGCCGGAGATCAGCGCCAGACCTTCCGACTCCCAGCACCAGTTCTCCATGAACTGGCTGGGCAGCTCGACGGCGTCCCAGGCCACGCCGTTGATGCCGGAGACGCCGGCGTAGTCGACGCGAGTCAGCAGGTGGTGCAGGCCGTGGCCGAACTCGTGGAACAGGGTGGTGACCTCGTCGTGGGTCAGCAGCGCCGGCCGGCCGTTGACCGCCGCAGTAGCGACTGGCGGAGTGAAGTTGCACACCAGGTTGGCCACCGGGCTGATGCGCTCGCCGGCGCTGTTGCGCCAGTGGTCGCGGGCGCCGTCCATCCAGGCGCCGCCGCGCTTGTTGGCGCGCGCGTAGAGGTCGAAGAAGAAGCGGCCGACGTGCGCGCCGTTTTCCGTGATCTCGAACAGGCGCACGTCCGGGTGCCAGGTGTCGAAGCCCTTGAGCTCCTCGATCTGGATGCCGTACAGGCGCTCGACGATGGCGAACAGCCCGGACAGCACCTTGTCGATCGGGAACCAGGCGCGCACCTGCTCCTGGGAAATCTCGTAGCGCTGGTGGCGCAGCTTCTCGCTGAAGTAGCCGACGTCCCAGCTCGAGAGGTCGCTGACGCCGCGCTCGGCGGCGAAGGCGCGCAGCTCGGCCAGATCCTGCTCGGCGAACGGCTTGCCGCGCACCGCCAGATCCCTGAGGAAGCCGAGCACCTGCTCGGTGGACTCGGCCATCTTGGTGGCCAGCGACAGCTCGGCGTAGTGGGCGAAGCCCAGCAGCTTGGCCAGCTCCTGGCGCAGGTCGAGGATCTCGGCCATCAGCGGGCCGTTGTCGTGCTGGCCGGCGTTCGGCCCCTGGTCGGAGGCGCGGGTGGCGTAGGCGGTGTACAGCTCCTCGCGCAGGGCACGGTCGTCGGCGTAGGTCATCACCGCGTAGTAGCTGGGGAACTCCAGGGTCACCAGCCAGCCGTCCAGCCCCTTGGCCTGGGCGGCCTGCAGCATCTGCGCCTTGGCCGAATCCGGCAGGCCGGCCAGCGCGGCTTCGTCGCCGATCTGCTTGGTCCACGCCTGGGTGGCGTCGAGCACCTGGTTGGAGAAGGTGCTGCACAGCTCGGACAGCTTCATCTGGATCGCGCCGTAGCGCTGCTGCTCGGCTTCCGGCAGGTCGATGCCGCTGAGGTGGAAGTCGCGCAGGGTGTGCTTGAGGATGGTCTGCTGCGCCACCTCGAAGCCGGCCGCCGCCGGGCTGTCGGCCAGTGCGTGCCAGGCCTGGTACAGCGCGCGGTTCTGGCCCAGCTCGGTGTAGTAGGCCGACAGCTTGGGCAGGCAGGCCTCGTAGGCGCTACGCAGCTCGGCGCTGTTGCACACCGCGTTGAGGTGGCTGACCGGGCTCCAGGCGCGGCCCAGGCGCGCGTTCAGCTCGTCCAGCGCCAGCACCAGGCCGTTCCAGTCGGGCGCGGCGCCCTGGTGCTCGAGGATCGCGGCGATGGCGGCGCGGTTGTCGGCGAGGATCTGGTCGACGGCTGGCTCGACGTGCTCCGGGCGAATCGCGGAATAGGGCGGCAGGTCGAAGTCTTGCAGCAGGGGATTGGTTGCAGTCACGGCGTTGGACCTTGCAGACGGGGGAATCATCGGCCCATGTTAATGACAAATGTCCGACAACGCAGCTTGGGCGATGGCTATCGGTCCGATATAGCCGCCGAGGCCGCGCAGGCCTCAGGACAGCGCGGCACTCCCCTCGGCCGCCGCGGCGCGCCGTGCATAGCGCTGCGCCAGCACCGCACAGACCATCAGCTGGATCTGGTGGAACAGCATCAGCGGCAGCAATACCGCGCCCACCGCGCCGCCGGCGAACAGCACCTGCGCCATGGGCGCGCCGGTGGCCAGGCTCTTCTTCGAGCCGCAGAACACGATGGCGATCTCGTCCTCGACGGAAAAGCCCAGCCGCCGGCTGAGCCAGGTGGTGGCCAGCAGCGCGATGGCCAGCAGCAGGCAGCAGGCCAGCGTCAGCAGCACCAGCGCCGGCCCCGGCACCGCCCGCCACAGCCCGCCGATCACCGCCGCACTGAAGGCGGTGTACACCACCAGCAGGATCGAGCCCTGGTCGACGTATTTCAGCCAGGCCTTGTAGCGGTCCACCCAGCCCGCCAGCCAGGGCCGCGCCAGGTGGCCGGCGAGGAACGGCAGCAGCAGCTGCACCAGGATGCGGCCGATGGCCTCCAGGGTCGAACCGCTGCCGGCCTCGGCGCCCAGCAGCAGGCTCACCAGCAGCGGGGTGAGGAAGATCCCCAGGATGCTGGAGGCCGAGGCGCTGCACACGGCGGCAGGCAGGTTGCCGCGCGCCATGGCGGTGAAGGCGATGGCCGACTGTACCGTGCCCGGCAACGCGCACAGGTAGAGGATGCCGACGTACAGCTCCGCCCCCAGCCAGGGCGCCAGCAGCGGCCGCAGCGCCAGGCCAAGCAGCGGGAACAGGGCGAAGGTGCAGGCGAACACCAGCAGGTGCAGCCGCCAGTGGCCGGCGCCGGCGATGATCGCCGCGCGCGACAGCCGCGCGCCATGGAAGAAGAACAGCAGGGCAATCGCCAGGCGGGTGAGCCACTCGAACAGCACGGCGCCGCTGCCGCTACAGGGCAGCAGACTGGCGAGGGCGATCACGCCGAGCAGGGCGAGGGTGAAGTTGTCGAACAGCAGGCGCAGGTGGGCCATGGCGGTCTCGGCTTGCCAACTCAGGAAGCGGCCACCTTAGCCTGCCGACGCGCCTGCCGTCAGCCCTGCCAGCGGACAGTCGCCGGCAGACGCTGGCCGTGGTAATTAGAACGGCACAATGAATCCGGCCAAGGAGCCTCCAGCGTGACCACCAGAACCTATCAGGGCCATGCCCCGCAACTCGGCGCCCGCGCCTTCGTCGATCCCAGCGCCGTGGTCATCGGCGACGTGGTGCTCGGCGCCGACTGCTCGGTGTGGCCGCTGGCGGTAATCCGCGGCGACATGCACCGCATCCGCATCGGCGCGCGCACCAGCATCCAGGACGGCAGCGTGCTGCACATCACCCATGCCGGGCCGTTCAACCCGGACGGCTATCCGCTGGAGATCGGCGACGACGTCACCGTCGGCCACAAGGTGATCCTGCACGGCTGCTCCATCGGCAGCCGCGTGCTGGTCGGCATGGGCGCCATCGTCATGGACGGCGCGGTGGTCGAGGACGAAGTGGTGATCGG
>DATCUN010000315.1:0-3514 GCA_036561825.1 Pseudomonas sp. | reverse complement strand
GAACGGCTTTGCGGCCGTCCGGAAAGCAAAAAGCCCCAGCACGGGGCTGAGGCTTTTTGGCGTAATCAGTGGTGCCCAGGGACGGAATCGAACCGCCGACACGGGGATTTTCAATCCCCTGCTCTACCGACTGAGCTACCTGGGCATATCAGGGATTGGGCACCTGAAATAAGTGGTGCCCAGGGACGGAATCGAACCGCCGACACGGGGATTTTCAATCCCCTGCTCTACCGACTGAGCTACCTGGGCAACAACGGCCGGCATTAAACCGTCTTTGCCGCCGCAGAGTCAACTGTCGGCGGCAAAAAAATCAGTTTTTTTAAGCGCTTAGCGAGAAAGGTTGCGCTTGCCGGGGGTCATTCGCTGGGCGGTACGTAGCCTTCCGCCTGGGCGTACTCCTCGCCGGCGAAGAACTTGTCCATCTCGCCCTGCAGGAACTTGCGATCGGCGGCATCCATCATGTTCAGCCGGCGCTCGTTGATCAGCATGGTCTGGTGCTTCTGCCACTCGTCCCAGGCCTTCTGCGAGATGTGGTTGAAGATGTCCTCGCCCTTGGCGCCCGGGAAGGGCTGCCGGTCGAGGGCGGGAAGTTCCTGGTTGTACTTGCGGCACATCACCATGCGGGTCATTGCGCTCTCCTGGCGGGGGGTGGCGGCGCGGCTGCCTCAGCGGCTGGCCGGCGGGTCGATGGTTTCGGCCGCGCGCTTGAGCAGCTTCTTCACCGGAGCGGCAAGCCCCAGGCGCGGCGGGCTGGCGAGGTTATACCAGAGCCAGTCGCCTTCGGCCACGGCGTGGCCGTGCGGCTCGACGGCGATCAGCAGTGGCTCGATGTGCAGCTGGAAGTGGCTGAAGGTGTGGCTCAGCGCCGCCAGGGGCTGCTCGCTGCCCAGGCGCAGGCCATGGCGTGCGGCCAGTGTGGCCAGTTCGTCGCGCTGGGCCAGCTCCGGCAGGCTCCACAGGCCGCCCCACAGGCCGCTGGACGGCCGCCGGTAGAGCAGGATGGCGCCGTCGCCGTCGTGCAGCAGCGGCATCAGCGTGTGTTTCTGCGGCAGGACCTTGCGCGGCTTGGGCTGCGGATAGTCCTTCTCGCGGCCGAGGCGATGCGCCTGGCAGTCGTCCTGCAGCGGGCAGAGCAGGCAGCTCGGCTTGCTGCGGGTGCACAGGGTGGCGCCCAGGTCCATCATCGCCTGGGTGTAGTGGTTGACCCGCGTCGGCGGGGTCAGGCGCTCGGCGGCGTCCCACAGCTGCGCGGCCACCCGCGTTTCGCCGGGATAGCCGTCCTGGGCGAGGAAGCGCGCCAGCACGCGCTTGACGTTGCCGTCGAGGATCGGTGCGCGCAGGCCCATGCTGATGCTGGCGATGGCGCCGGCGGTGGAGCGGCCGATGCCGGGCAGCTCGGTCAGGGCCTCCACTGAACGGGGGAACTCGCCGCCATGCTGCTCGACCACGATCCGCGCGGTCTTGTGCAGGTTGCGGGCGCGGCTGTAGTAGCCGAGGCCGGTCCACAGGTGCAGCACCTCGTCCTCGCTGGCGGCGGCCAGCGCCTGCACGCTGGGCAGGGCCGCCATGAAGCGCTCGTAGTAGCCGAGCACGGTAGCGACCTGGGTCTGCTGCAGCATGATTTCCGAGACCCACACCCGGTAGGGGCTGATGGCCTGCTGCCAGGGCAGGTCGTGGCGGCCGTGGCGGTCGTACCAGGTCAGCACCCGGGTGGCGAAGTAGCGTTCACTCATCGTTTGAACAGGTTCTTGAGGGCATCTTTGAGTTCCGGGTCGACCTTGTCGCCGAGTTTTTCGTCGAGTTTTTCGCTCAGTTTCTCGCCGGCCATCCTGGCGGCGATCTTGCCGAGGCCGTCCTGGTCCAGGCGGCAGGCCTTGGCGCCCAGTTCCAGCGGACCGCGGCAGCGCAGCGGCCATTGGATGTCGGCGTAGCGCTCGTTGACCTGGCAGGCCGGGTCGGGCGTCGCGCGCTGGTCGCCGTCGATGGTCAGGCCGAGGCGGTAGTCGAGGCCGAGCACGCGCAGGTCGATGTCGCCCTTGCCGTTCACCGTCAGGCCGGGGATGCGCGCGCGCAGGTCCTGGTTGCTGGCCACGCCGTTTTTCAGCTGCAGGCTGCCGCGCAGTTCCTGCAGCGGCGTGTCCTTGTCGGCGAACTCGCTGCTCAGCGTCTTGCGGTTGAGGGTGGCGATGCCGCGGCACAGTTGCTGCTCGAGGTTGGCGTCGGCCAGGGCGCCGTCGTCGAGGACGAAGCTGGCCTTGCCGGCCAGGCTGTCGATCAGCGCCTTCTCGCTGTTGCCGCGGGCGTTGAGGCTGGCGTCCAGTTGCAGGCTGCCGCGCAGCGGGGGCTTTTCCTCCGGCTTGAGGGTCTGCAGCAGGCGCTCCAGCGGGATGTTGTCGAGCTTGGGCGCCAATTGCAGTTGCGGGGTGTCGCTGCGCGCATCGAGGCTGCCGCTGACGGTGAAGCGCCCGTCGAACAGGTCGCCGCGCAGCTCGCCGAGGTTGAGCTGGCCGTTCTGTGCCTTGAGATCGAGCCTGGCGTTGTCGATCGGCAGCTTGCGCAGGGTCAGCTGGCCGAGGTTGACGGCCAGTTCGGCATCCAGGCGGCGCAGGACCGGCAGCGGCAGCAGCGGCGCCTCGCTCCAGGCGTGGGTGGTCGGCTTGTCCGGCAGCGGGGTGTTGCCCGCGCCGCTGCTCTGGGCGGTCTTCTGCACTTCGGCCTTGCGGCTGGCGCTGGCGGCCTCGGCTGCCTCGCTGGGTGGCGGCAGGTAGCGATCGAGGTCGAGGCGGTCGCCCTTGAGCTGGGCGCGCAGGCTCTGCCGGCTGAAGTCGGCGACGGCGAGCTGGCCGCTGAAGCGGCTGTCGTCCACGCTCAGCTTGAGGTCCTGCAGGGTCAGGCCGGTCGGGCTGCCGCTGAGGCCGGCGGCCAGGCTGACGCGCCTGAGCGTGTTGGCATCGGCCATCGGCGGCAGGCTCTGGTCGATGCTCTCGAGGAAGGCGCGCAGGTCGAACTCGGCAATCGACAGGCCCCCCTCGAGCTTGGGCTGCTTGTCCAGTTCGCGCACCTTCAGCTCGCCGAGGGTGTGGAGCTGGTTGGTGCTGAGCTTGAGGCCGTTCCATTCGGCGACCTGCGCGGCGAGGTCGACCAGCAGCTGGCCCTGGGCGCTGAAGACGAGGGTCTTGCTGCCGAGCGGCGCGCCGGATGCCTCGCCCTTGAGCACCACGTCTTCCAGCAGGTAGCGCTTGAGCGCGGTATCGAAGCGCAGGTTGCCGGCGAGCTCGCTGGTGGCCTGCAGCTGCGGCTGGTTGCTGCTGACCAGGCCCTTGAGGGTCAGGGGGATGCTGGCGCCTTCGCGGATCGCACCGCTACGCAGGTCGAGGCCTTCGATGCTGTATTGCCGGCCGCTGGCGGCGTCGTGGTAGTCGATGCGCGTGTTGCTCACCGCCAGGCTGTCGATGTCCAGCTTGAGCGCCGCAACGCTCGACGCCGGCGTCGGCGCGCCGGCAGGTGGCGCGGT
>DATCUN010000314.1:0-1872 GCA_036561825.1 Pseudomonas sp. | reverse complement strand
AGCGGCTCGGCGCGCACTGGCTGCTCGACCTCAACCTCGACCGCAACGGCCAGCGGTTCGGCAGTCGGGACGGCGGCGGGCGACACCTGCTCGGGCTCGACGGCGACGGGCTGCTCGGTGGCCTCAGGCTGCGCTTTTTTGCGGAACCAGCCGAACAGGCCTTTCTTTTCTCCGCTATCCGGAGTCTTCTTGTCGTCTTTGGAACCAAACATGAACGGCTTGTATCTCAAGTGAGCGGCTGCGCACTGACGTGGCCGCCAGAAAATCGGTTGGGTATCCTAGCACCTCCTCGCCCGCCGGCGCCAAAACCGGCCGGCAGTCTGACAGGTCACTATTCATGAATGCATTCGCGCGCCGCGCCGCCAGCCTGCTGCTGGTCGTCATCAGCCTGCCGCTGAGCGCCTTCGCCAGCACTGGCCAGCCGACCCACGAGTTCAAGCTCGACAATGGCCTCAAGGTGATCGTGCGCGAGGACCATCGCGCGCCGGTGGTAGTCTCCCAGCTGTGGTACCGCATCGGCTCCAGCTACGAACGGCCCGGCTTCACCGGCCTGTCCCACGCCCTCGAGCACATGATGTTCAAGGGCAGCGCCAAGCTCGGTCCCGGCGAATCCTCGCGCATCCTGCGCGAGCTGGGCGCCGAGGAGAATGCCTTCACCAGCGCCGACTACACCGCCTACTACCAGGTGCTGGCGCGTGATCGCCTGGAAATCGCCCTGGAGATGGAGGCCGACCGCCTGGCCGGTCTGCGCCTGCCGGCCGACGAGTTCGCCCGCGAGATCGAGGTGATCAAGGAGGAGCGCCGCCTGCGCACCGAGGACAATCCCGCGGCGCTGGCCTGGGAACGCTTCAAGACCGCCGCCTACCCGGCCACCGGCTACCGCACGCCGACCATCGGCTGGATGAGCGATCTCGAGCGCATGTCGGTGGACGACCTGCGCGCCTGGCACAACGACTGGTACAGCCCGAACAACGCCGTCCTGGTGGTGGTCGGCGACGTCAGCGCCGACCAGGTGAAGACCCTCGCCCAGCGTCACTTCGCCGCCATCCCGGCCCGTCCGCTGCCGGCGGCCAGGGCGCCGCTGGAGCTGCCGGCGCTCGGCGAACGGCGGCTGACCCTCAAGGTCAAGACCCAGCTGCCCAGCCTGCTGATGGGCTTCAACGTGCCCGGCCTGGCCAGTGCCGACAACCCGCGCGAGGTGCAGGCCCTGCACCTGATCGCCGCCCTGCTCGACGGCGGCTACAGCGCCCGCCTGGCCACCCGCCTGGAGCGCGAGCAGGAGCTGGTCAGCGGCGCCTCGGCTTCCTACGATCCCTTCACCCGCGGCGACAGCCTGTTCGTCCTCTCCGCGCGACCCAACGTGCAGCAGGGCAAGACCCTCGCCCAGGTCGAGGCCGGCCTCTGGCACGAGCTGGACACCCTCAAGACCCAGGCGCCGAGCGCCGCGGAAGTGGCGCGGGTGCAGGCCCAGGTGATCGCCGGGCTGGTCTACGAGCGCGACTCCATCGCCAGCCAGGCCACCAGCATCGGCCAGCTGGAAACCGTCGGCCTGTCCTGGCAGCTGCTCGACCAGGACCTCGAAGCCCTCAAGGCGGTGACCCCCGCCGACATCCAGAGCGCCGCCCAGCGCCTGTTCCAGCGCGAACGCCTGACCGTGGCGCAGGTGCTGCCGCAAGACAGTGCCGCGCCGCTCGCCGAGGAGACCCGCCATGAATAAGCGCCACCTGCTGCTGCTCGCCGCGCTGCTGGCCCTGCTCAGCCTGCTGCTGTTCATCAGCCGGCCGGCGGCCGAGTCGGACAACCCGGCTCCCGCCCCGGCGACGCCGGCTTCCACCAGCAGCGCCGCCCCGGCCAACCCCGCGCCGATCGCCT
>DATCUN010000313.1:0-2152 GCA_036561825.1 Pseudomonas sp. | reverse complement strand
GAACTGGTAGGTCGCCACGTCGGCGATATCGGTGCCCAGCTGGAACGCCTCGCGCGGGGCGAACCAGAGCAGGCTGCCGCGGCGGCGGCACATCGAGCAGTTGCAGTCGATGACGTCCTTGATGGGGGCGTCGGCCTGCACGGTGAATGCGATCCTGCCGCAATGGCAGCTTCCCTGGTATTCCATGCCCCGCGCTCCGCTGGAGAGTCCTTGTATGCGCCCATGGTAATCCTATGGCACGGGGACAAAGCAGCCCCGGGGGCCTATGCTCGAGGATTGACCCCGTACAGGAATGCCGATGCGCCCGCATCTTCTTGCCCTCGCCCTCGTCGCCGCCCTCGCCGGTTGCCAGCCGGCCGATGCCCCGACCAGCGGTTCCACCCCGGCCGCCAGCCAGCAGGCCGGAGATGCGGCGGTCGACGCCGCCTTCGCCGACCTGTCCAAGCGCGCGCTGGATACCTGGATGCAGCTGTCGCCGATCAGCGCCACCCAGATCGGCGACCACCGCTACGATGCGGAGATCGACGACCTGAGCGCCGCCGGCCAGCAGAAGATGTTGACCGCCTACAAGGGCCTTGTCGCCGACCTGGACCGCATCGACGTCAGCAAGCTCTCGCGCGAGAACCAGGTGGACGCGGCGATCCTGCGCAACCAGCTGCAGTCGGAAATCTGGAGCGCCGAGGTGCTGCAGTCGTCCAAGTGGGATCCGCAGATCTACAACGGCGTGGCCGGCAGCGCGATCTACGGCCTGATGGCACGCGAATTCGCGCCGCTGCCCGAGCGCCTCAAGTCGGCCACCGCGCGCATGGAGAAGCTGCCGCAGATCTTTGCCCAGGCCCGCGAAAACCTGGACCCGGCCCGCGTGCCGAAGATCCACGCCGAGACCGTGGCCAAGCAGAACCGCGGCATCCTGAGCATCGTCGATACCTTCATCACCCCGCACATCGGCGAGCTGCCGGCCGAAGACGGCAAGCGCCTGCAGGCGGCCATCGATGGCTTGAAGAAGGCCGTTGAAGAACAGCAGACCTGGCTGGACAAGACCCTGGTGCCGAATGCCAAGGGCGACTTCCGCATCGGTGCGGAGCTGTACGACCAGAAGCTGAAGTTCGCCTTGAACTCCTCGCTGTCGCGCGCCGAGATCGGTGAGCGCGCGCGCGCCGAACTCAAGCGCGTGCGCCAGGACATGTACGGCATCGCGCAGACCGTGCTCAAGGACAAGCCGGGCGCCCCGGCACTGCCGGCCAACCCGAGCGACGAACAGCAGCAGGCCGCGATCGAAGCAGCGCTGGAACTGGCCTACGCCGACAAGCCGGCCCGCGACAAGGTGGTCGACGATGCCAAGGCCGCGCTGGCGCAGTCCACCGAGTTCGTGCGCAAGCATGACCTGATGACCCTGCCCGATTCGCCGGTGGACATCATCCTGATGCCGGAGTTCCAGCGCGGCGTGGCCGTGGCCTACTGCGATTCGCCGGGCCCGCTGGACAAGAACCTGAAGACCTTCTACGCGGTCTCGCCGATTCCCGACGACTGGAACGACAAGCAGGTCGACTCGTTCCTGCGCGAATACAACAGCCGCATGATCCACCTGCTGAGCATCCATGAAGGCACGCCGGGCCATTACCTGGAAGGCTGGCATTCGGGCAAGTTCCCCTCCACGCTGCGCGCGGTGCTGCGTTCGGGCCTGTTCGCCGAAGGCTGGGCGGTGTACACCGAGCGGATGATGCAGGAGCAGGGCTACCTGGACAACGATCCGCTGTTCCACCTGGTGCAGCTGAAGTTCTACCTGCGCACCATTTCCAACGCGATCCTGGACCAGGGCGTGCACGTGGACAACTGGACGCGTGAGCAGGCGATGCAGCTGATGACCCACGATGCCTTCCAGCAGGAAAGCGAAGCGTCGGGCAAGTGGGTGCGCGCGCAGCTGACCTCGGCCCAGCTGCCGACCTACTTCGTCGGTGCGCAGGAACACTTCGACACCCGCAAGGCCGTGCAGGACAAGCAGGGCGCGAAGTTCAACCTGAAGGCCTACCACGACCAGATGCTGTCCTACGGCGCCCCGCCGGTGCGCTTCGCGCGCCAGCTGATGCTGGACCAGCCGATCGAGTAAACCCGCCTGGTTCCTCGTCAGACAGGCAACGGCCCGGTGCGAACC
>DATCUN010000312.1:0-9323 GCA_036561825.1 Pseudomonas sp. | reverse complement strand
GAAGCCGAAGCCGAAGCCGAAGCCGAAGCCGAAGCCGAAGCCGAAGCCGAAGCCACGGCCGAGCCTGCCGGCTTCACGCCGCCGGCGGCCGAATGGCCGGAGCTGGCTTTCGACCCTGTGCCTGAGCAGCCGCCGGCCACGTCGCTTGGGGGGGGCAGTCAGTTCGCCCCGGCCGTGCAGGCGCATGCCGTCCAGGCCGCCGAGGTTGTCGAGCGTGATCCGGAACTGGTGCAGATTTTCCTCGAGGAAGGCTTCGACATCCTCGACTCGGCCAGCGAGGCGTTGCAGCAGTGGATTGCCGAGGGCGGCAAGGGCGCCGGTCTCGACGCCCTGCAGCGCGATCTGCACACCCTCAAGGGGGGCGCGCGGATGGCCGAGATCGCTGAAGTCGGCGATCTGGCCCACGAGCTGGAGTTCCTCTACGAAGGACTCGCCGACGGCCGCCTGCCGGCGGAGCGCGCGCTGTTCGGCCTGCTGCAGGAAAGTCACGACCAGCTGGCGCTGATGCTCGAGGCGCTCCGCAACGACGAGGCGCTGCCGGACGGCGAGCAGCAGATCGAGGCGATCAGCCGCTTCCGCCGCCAGGCGCAGCAGAGCGCCGACGCGCGCCAGGCTGCGGCCTTCGAGTTGCCCGAGCCCGAGTCCGCGCTGTCGGTCGAGGCGCCGATGGAGTTGCTGCTGCCGACCGAGCCGGAGCAGGCTGCCGAGCCCGCCGCGGCGCCGACTGGCGAGGCGCGGCCCGAGTACGTCACCCCGGCGCTGAGCGACAGCGAAGTCCTGCCGCTGTTCCTCGAAGAGGCCGGCGATCAGCTGGAGTCCCTGCAGGCGGCACTGCGTCGCTGGGAAAGCAGCGGTGCGGCACCGGTGGACGAGTTCCTCCGCGTACTGAACACCCTCAAGGGCGGTGCGCTGCTGGCCGGCCAGCAGCATCTCGGCGCGCTGAGCGAGCAGCTCGCGCAGCGCCTGGGCGAGGCGGGCAGCGCGAGCGCTGAACTGGACGACCTGCTCCCCGAAGTGCAGGCCGGATACCAGCGCCTGCTGGCCGACGTCGAACGGCTGCGCGGAGCCGGGCTGGTCGAGGAGGCTGCCGCTTCCTCGCCCACACCGCTCGCGCCGCTGGCCGTCAAGGTCGAGCCGCTGGTGCAGCAACTGGTCGCGACCCGCCTGGTGCCGCGCAAGGTCCTGCCCTTCGTCCAGCGGGCCCAGCAGGAGGCGGCCGAGGCCGCCGCCAAGCGTGCCCCGCAGGAGCTGGTCAAGGTGCCGGCCGAGTTGCTCGAAGCGCTGGTCAACCTCGCCGGCGAGACCTCGATCTTCCGCGGCCGGGTCGAGCAGCAGGTGAACGACACCGCCTTCACGCTCGGCGAGATGGAAGCGACCATCGAGCGGGTGCGCGACCAGTTGCGGCGTCTGGACACCGAGACCCAGGCGCAGATTCTCTCGCGCTATCAGGCGGTCAACGAGCGGGCTGGCTACGAGGACTTCGACCCGCTGGAAATGGACCGCTACTCGCAGCTGCAGCAGCTGTCGCGTGCGCTGTTCGAGTCCGCGTCCGACTTGCTCGACCTCAAGGAAACCCTCACCGCGCGCAACCGCGATGCGGAAACCCTGCTGCTGCAGCAGGCGCGGGTCAACACCGAGCTGCAGGAAGGCCTGATGCGTACCCGCATGGTGCCCTTCGATCGCCTGGTGCCGCGTCTGCGCCGCATCGTCCGGCAGGTGGCCGGCGAGCTGGGCAAGCAGGTCGAGCTGGTGGTGCACAACGCCGAAGGCGAGATGGACCGCAGCGTGCTGGAAGGCATGGTGGCGCCGCTGGAGCACATGCTGCGCAACGCCGTCGACCATGGCATCGAGCCGCTGGACGTGCGCCGCGCGGCGGGCAAGCCCGATGCCGGCACCATCCGCCTGAGCCTGAGCCGCGAGGGTGGCGACATCCTGCTGACCCTGGCCGACGATGGCGGCGGCGTGAACATCGCCGCGGTGCGCCGCAAGGCCATCGAGCGCGGCCTGATGGCGGCCGATGCCGACCTGTCGGACTACGAGGTGCTGCAGTTCATTCTCGAGGCCGGCTTCTCCACCGCCGCCAAGGTCACCCAGATCTCCGGGCGCGGGGTCGGCATGGACGTGGTGTCCGCCGGCGTCAAGCAGCTCGGCGGCACGGTCAGCATCGACTCGGCCAGCGGCCGGGGCACGCGTTTCTTGGTCCGCCTGCCGTTCACCGTGTCGGTCAACCGCGCGCTGATGGTGCTTTCCGGCGAGGACCTCTACGCCATCCCGCTGAACACCGTCGAAGGTATCGTGCGCATCCCGCCGTACGAGCTGGAGGCCTACTACCAGCCGAACTCGCCGCGCTTCGAATATGCTGGCCAGCAGTATCAGGTCAAGTACCTCGGCGAGCTGCTCAACAATGGCCAGCGGCCCAAGCTGAACGGGCAGAGCCTGCCGCTGCCGGTCATTCTGGTGCGTTCCGCCGAATACGCCACGGCGGTGCAGGTGGACAGCCTGGCCGGTTCGCGCGAAATCGTGGTGAAGAGCCTGGGCGCGCAGTTCTCCGCCGTCCACAGCATCTCCGGCGCGACCATTCTCGGCGATGGCCGGGTGGTGGTGATTCTCGACCTGCTGGCCGCCCTGCGTGCCCGCCATGCCCAGCAGCTGCCGCGGCATGCGGGCGCCGCGCAGCTCGAGCACGAGAGCAGCAAGCAGCGCCCGCCGCTGGTCATGGTGGTCGACGACTCGGTCACCGTGCGCAAGGTGACCACCCGTCTGCTGGAGCGCAACGGCATGGACGTGGTGACCGCCAAGGACGGGGTGGATGCCATCGCCCAGCTGCAGGAAATCGTCCCGGACGTCATGCTGCTGGACATCGAGATGCCGCGCATGGACGGCTTCGAGGTGGCCACCCTGGTGCGTCACGACGAGCGCCTCAAAGGGGTGCCGATCATCATGATCACCTCGCGGACCGGCGATAAGCACCGCGAGCGCGCCCTGGCCATCGGGGTCAACCAGTACCTCGGCAAGCCGTATCAGGAGTCGGTGCTGCTGGAGAACATCCTGCAGCTGGTGCCGCGCCATGACTGAACGTAGCAGCGGTCGCGTGGCGGTCATCGCCGATACCTCTTTGCAGCGCCATGTGCTGCAGCAGACCCTGCTCGCCAACGGTTATCAGGTGCTGCTCAACAGCGATCCGCTGCGCCTCGAGGGCGAGCAGCTGAGCGCCTGCGCGCCGGATCTGTGGCTGGTCGATCTGGCCCAGCTGGAGGATTCGCCGCTGATCGACCAGTTGCTCGAGCAGGCCACGGTGCCCGTGCTGTTCGGCGAGGGTCAGGCTCCGGAGCGCCACTCCGAGCACTACCCGCGCTGGGAGCGGCGGCTGCTCGGCAAGCTCAAGCGCCTGGTGGGCGATCCGGCCCGGGCGGTCGGCCCGAGCCTGGAGGTGTTGCTCAACCAGGGGCAGCGCCCCGCGCGGCTCAACCTGCCGGACTCGCTGGCCAGCACGCCGCTGGCTGCCGGCGAGCCGGCGCGCCAGGTCTGGCTGCTGGCGGCTTCGCTGGGCGGTCCGGAAGCGGTCAAGGAGTTCCTCGATGCGCTGCCCGGCGGCCTGCCGCTGGGCTTCGTGTATGCCCAACACATCGACGCCTCGTTCGAGCAGCGCCTGCCGCAGGCCGTCGGTCGCCACAGCCAGTGGCCGGTCAACCTGGCCCGTGCCGGCGACTGGGTGCGCTACGGCGAGGTGGTGGTGGCGCCGATCGGGCAGGAGCTGGGCTTCGACGAGGATGGTCGCATGCGCGTCGGTCCGCGCCCGTGGCCGGAGCCCTACAGTCCCTCGATCGACCAGATGATGCTCAACCTGGCCCAGCAGTTCCCGTCCTGTTGCGGCGTCATCGCCTTCAGCGGCATGGGCAGCGACGGCAGTGCGGCGGCCGCCTACGTGCTGCGCAAGGGCGGCCTGATCTGGACCCAGACGGCCGACAGTTGCGCCTGCCCGAGCATGCCGGACAGCCTGCGCGAAGGCGGCTACAGCAGTTTCAGCGCGTCGCCGCGCGAGTTGGCCGAAGCGCTGGTGGCGCGGTTGGCCGAGCAGTACGACCAGTGATCCGCGCCGCCGTTTTCAGGAGTCAGGCATGAACCAAGCCCCCGCTGCCGGCACTACGCCGCAAACCCTCAGCAGCCTGTTGCTGCCCCTGACCGATCGCACCCTGCTGGTGCCCAGCGTGGCGCTGGCCGAGCTGATCAACCAGCGTCCGGCCGAGCCGCGGATCGGTGTGCCGGACTGGTATCTCGGTGACATCGTCTGGCGCGACCTGTGCCTGCCGCTGCTGTCCTTCGAGACCGCGTCGAGTGGCACGCCGCCAGCGGCGCCGGCGCCCGGCGCGCGCATCGCGGTGATCAACGCCCTTGGTGGCCGGCCGCACCTGAAGTTCTTCGCCCTGCTGGTGCAGGGCATTCCGCGGCCGTACAAGCTCGACGCCAGCCTGGCGCCTGCCGGCGCACCGCTGGCCGCGCTGGAGCTGGACTCGGCACAGGTGGAGGGGGGCGTGGCGAGAATCCCTGATCTGGTCGAGCTGGAGCAGAAACTGGCGGATATCGGCCTGATCTGAGGCGCGCGACCGCTGAGCAATAAACAGGCCCGCCGCGTGCGGGCCTGTTTATTTGCGGTTCAGTGGCGGCCGCAGTGGCGGCCTAGAAGTCGCCCCACAGCTGCTGCGCCACGCTGAGCGCCACCACCGGTGCGGTTTCGGTGCGCAACACCCGCGGGCCGAGGCGGGCGGCGTGATAGCCGGCGCGCTGCGCCTGCTGCACCTCCGCCTCGGACAGGCCGCCCTCCGGGCCGATCAGGAACGCCAGGGATTGCGGGCGGGGATGGCTGGCCAGCGGTTCGGCCACCGGATGCAGCACCAGCTTCAACTCGGCTTCGGTCTGCGCCAGCCAGTCGGCTAGCACGACGGGCGCATGGAGGGTCGGCAGCACCGAGCGTCCGCACTGCTCGCAGGCGCTGATGGCGATCTGCCGCCAGTGGGCCAGGCGCTTGTCGGCCCGCTCGTCCTTCAGGCGCACCTCGCAGCGCTCGCTGACCAGCGGGGTGATCTCGGCCACGCCCAGCTCGGTGGCCTTCTGGATCGCCCAGTCCATGCGCTCGCCGCGTGACAGGCCCTGGCCCAGGTGGATGCGCAGCGGCGACTCGGCCAGGCCGGCGAACTGTTCGCGCAGCTCCACCTGCACCGTCTTCTTGCCCACCTCGACCAGTTCGCCGACGAACTCCTGGCCGCTGCCGTCGAACAGCTGCACGGCATCGCCGGCGGCGAGGCGCAGCACGCGGCCGATGTAGTGGGCCTGGGCCTCCGGCAGCGCATGGCGGCCAAGGGCGAGGGGGGCGTCGATGAAGAAACGGGAGAGGCGCATGGGCGTGAACGTTCAGCAGGGAAAGCGCAGAGTTTAACCGCCGGGTGCGCCGAGTGCACCGCAGCCGGCCGCAGCATCGTGCGATGCCGCGGGTGCCCCCGCAGATCAGCCTGGGTCGCGGAACTCGGCCGGCGCGCCCGCCGGCACCGCCACGCTGACGCGGGGGCGGGTGGCCCGGTCGATGCCTTCGCTCGCCACCTCGGCGAGGAAGTCGATCTGCTCGGGGGTGATCACGTAGGGCGGCAGGAAGTACACCACGCTGCCCAGCGGGCGCAGCAGGGCGCCGCGCGACAGCGCGTGCTGGTAGACCGCCATGCCACGCCGCTCCTGCCACGGGTAAGGCGTCTTGCCCGCCTTGTCCTGGACCATCTCGATGGCCAGGGCCATGCCGGTCTGGCGCACCTCGGCGACATGCGGGTGCTCGGCGAGGTGGGCGCAGGCGCGGCCCATGTGCGCGGCCAGCGCCCGGTTGTTCGCGATGACGTTGTCCTCCTCGAAGATGTCCAGGGTGGCCAGGGCGGCGGCGCAGGCCAGCGGGTTGCCGGTGTAGGTGTGCGAGTGCAGGAAGGCGCGCAGGGTGGCGTAGTCGGCGTAGAACGCCTGGTACACGGTGTCGGTGGTGAGCACCGCGGCCATCGGCAGGTAGCCGCCGGTGAGCGCCTTGGATAGCACCAGGAAGTCCGGGGTGATGCCGGCCTGCTCGCAGGCGAACAGCGTGCCGGTGCGGCCGAAGCCGACGGCGATCTCGTCGTGGATCAGGTGCACCTGATAGCGGTCGCAGGCCTCGCGCAGCAGCTTGAGGTAGATGGGGTGGTACATGCGCATGCCGCCGGCGCCCTGGATCAGCGGCTCGACGATCACCGCGGCGATCTCCCGGTGATGCTCGGCGAGGGTCTGCTCCATGTGGGCGAACATGGTGCGCGAATGCGCCTCCCAGCTCACCCCTTCCGGGCGGTGGTAGCAGTCCGGGCTGGGCACCTTGAGGGTGTCCAGCAGCAGCGGCTTGTAGGTGTCGGTGAACAGCGCCACGTCGCCCACCGACATGGCCGCCACGGTCTCGCCGTGGTAGCTGTTGGTCAGGGTGACGAAGCGCTTCTTGTCCGCCTGGCCGCAATTGCGCCAGTAGTGGAAGCTCATCTTCAGCGCCACCTCGATGCCCGAGGAGCCGTTGTCGGCGTAGAACACGTGCTCCAGCCCGGCCGGGGTGAGCCGTACCAGCCGCTCGGACAACTCGATCACCGGCTGATGGCTGAAGCCGGCCAGCATCACGTGCTCGAGCTGGTCGAGCTGGGCCTTGATCCGCGCGCTGATGCGTGGATTGGCATGGCCGAACACGTTGACCCACCAAGAGCTGACCGCATCCAGGTAGCGCTTGCCGTCGAAGTCCTCCAGCCAAACGCCCTCGCCGCGGCGGATCGGGATCAGTGGCAGCTGCTCGTGATCCTTCATCTGCGTACAGGGGTGCCAGAGCACGGCAAGGTCGCGCTCCATCCACTGCTGGTTGCGGCTCATCGGCGGTTCTCCTCGGGTGGGATCGGGCAGGGTGCACAGTTTAGCGCCGTCCGCCCCGGGATGAGCAGGACGCTGCGGTGACGGCCGGGCAAGGTATCGATATTTTGGATCTTTTTGACACAAATTTTGCGCTTCATATCGATGGGTATGTTGATAGTCTTCCCTCCACGCGTTTAACGGGAATCCTTCTCATGCAATGGCGCAATTCCGCCCGGCGTTACGGGCTGGTCAGCATTCTCCTCCACTGGGGCGTCGCCCTGGCGGTGTTCGGCCTGTTCGGCCTCGGTCTGTGGATGGTCGGCCTCGACTACTACAGCAGCTGGTACCGCCGCGCGCCCGAGCTGCACAAGGGCATCGGCATCCTGCTGTTCCTCGCCATGCTGCTGCGCCTGCTCTGGCGTCTGCTCAGCCCGCCGCCCGCGGCGCTGGCCAGCTACAGCGCGCTGACCCGCCGCGGCGCCGCGCTGGTGCACGGCCTGCTGTATCTCGGCCTGTTCGTCCTGATGCTCTCCGGCTACCTGATCTCCACCGCCGACGGCCGCGCCATCGAGGTGTTCGGCTGGTTCAGCGTGCCGGCCACCCTGAGCGGCGTGGACGGCCAGGAAGACCTCGCCGGCACCGTCCACCGCTGGCTGGCCTGGGCGCTGGTCGGCCTGGCCGTGCTGCATGCCCTGGCGGCGCTCAAGCACCACTTCATCGACCGTGATGCGACCCTGAGCCGCATGCTCGGCCGCGAACGCACCTGAATCCACCCCTGAACGGAGTCTCCCCCATGCTGAAGAAGTCCCTGCTCGCCCTGAGCCTGGGTTCCCTGCTGTTCGGCGCTCAGGCCATGGCCGCCGACTACAAGATCGACAAGGAAGGCCAGCACGCCTTCGTCAACTTCAAGATCAGCCACCTCGGCTACAGCTGGCTGTACGGCACCTTCAAGGACTTCGACGGCAGCTTCAGCTTCGACGCTGCCAAGCCGGAGGAGAGCAAGGTCCAGGTCGAGCTGAAGACCGCCAGCGTCGACTCCAACCACGCCGAGCGCGACAAGCACCTGCGCAGCGCCGACTTCCTCAACGTCGCCAAGCACCCGACCGCCACCTTCGCGTCGACCGGCGTGAAGTCCACCGGTGCAGGCAGCGCCGACATCACCGGCAACCTGACCCTCAACGGCGTGACCAGGCCGGTGGTGATCGCCGCCAAGTTCGTCGGCGAAGGCGACGACCCGTGGGGCGGCTATCGCGCCGGCTTCGAGGGCAGCACCAAGCTCAAGCTGAAGGACTTCGACATCCAGAAGGACCTCGGCCCGGCGTCCCAGGAAGTCGAGCTGATCATCTCGGTGGAAGGCGTGCGCCAGTAAGCTGCGCACCCTGCCGCAACGCCGCTCCTCGGGGCGGCGTTGTCGTTGCTGGGGCGACTGGACGCCGCGGGTGGCCTTCTGCAGACTCGCTCTCCCTGCATCCTCCCCGGCTGGCCCGTGTGAACGAAATCCTGCTGCGCTACCGCTTTCGCCTGCTGCTGGTCGCCAGTGGCCTGCTGACCCTGGTGATGGGCTGGCCCGCGCCGCCGCTGTGGCTGGAGTGGGGCTGCCTGCTCGGCCTGGTGCTGGCCGGGATCAATACCCTGCGCCACAAGCGCCTGTTCCAGCAGCTGGCGCTGCTGATCGGCGGGATCAACCTGCTGCTGCTCGGCCTCGACCAGCTGATCGAGCTGCCGCAGGCGCTGAGCGACGGCCTGGGCCTGATCGCCTTCTACCTGCTGCTCTGCGCCACCCTGTTCCATCGCGTCACCGGCGAGCGGCCGGTGACCAAGGAGCTGCTCTACGGCTTGTGCGCGCTGTACCTGCAGCTGGGCCTGGCCTTCGCCTTCGCCTACCAGGTGGTCAGCGGGCTGGTGCCGGGGGCGTTCAACAGTCCGGACAAGCTGCTGCTGGACGACTTCGTCTACTACAGCCTGGCGACCCTGACCACGGTCGGCTACGGCGACATCCATGCCATCGCGCCGGCGGCGCGGCTGCTGGCCGTGGCCGAGGCGGTGATGGGGGTGATGTTCATTGCCCTGCTGGTGGCGCGCAGCCTGGCACTGATGCACGAGGAAGAGGACGAGGAGGAGCTGTAGTCTTTCAGCGCCCGCACAGCAAAACGCCGACCCTGGGGTCGGCGTTTTGCGTTGCGACGGCTGCTTACTTGTTGCGGGTCAGCAGGGCCGGCTTCTCGCTGCGTACGCGGCTTTCCTGCTCGAGCTGCTCAAGCTGCTCGGCGGTGGGCAGCCGGTCGCTGCGCGAGGGCTTGTGCACGATCACCGGCTGGGTCTCGCGGCTGCTGCGCACCGCCGGCTCGCTCAGGGGCAGCTCGCGCAGCAGGCTGTCGCGCGAGCGCTGGCCGATGTCGCGCGGCGCGCGGCTCTTGCCGCCGGCGTTATTCTGC
>DATCUN010000311.1:0-1732 GCA_036561825.1 Pseudomonas sp. | reverse complement strand
CTTCATCGTCGACACCCTGAAGGGCGCGCGGGTGGCGATCATCCACGACAAGGACACCTACGGTCAGGGCATCGCCAATGCCGCCAAGGCCCAGCTCAACAAGCGCGGCGTCACCGAGGTGCTCTACGAGGGGCTGACCCGTGGCGAGAAGGACTTCAACGCGCTGGTCACCAAGCTGCGTGGCGCCAATGTCGACGTGGTCTATTTCGGCGGCCTGCATCCGGAGGCCGGCCCGCTGCTGCGGCAGATGCGCGAGCAGGGACTGAACGCCCACTTCGTCTCCGGCGACGGCGTGGTCACCGACGAACTGGTCACCACTGCCGGCGGCCCGCAGTACGTCAAGGGCGCCTACATGACCTTCGGCGCCGACCCGCGCAAGATTCCCGAGGGGCAGGCGGTGGTCGAGAAGCTGCGCGCCGGCGGCTACGAGCCGGAGGGCTACACCCTGTACGCCTATGCTTCGCTGCAGACGATGGCGGCGGCCTTCAACGGCGTCGGTTCGAACGACGCGGAGGAGGCCAGCGCCTGGTTGAAGAGCCATTCGGTGCCGACCGTGATGGGCAGCAAGGCGTGGGATCGCAAGGGCGACCTCAAGGTCAGCGACTACGTGCTCTACCAGTGGGACGATCAGGGCAAGTACCACCAGTTGCCGTGAGGCGAGTCTGGTAAAGGCGGGCATCTCCGATCCGTAGGGTGGAAAACGACCGCAGGTCTTTTCCACCATACGGTGCTGCAGGCCCGACCTCGCGGCGACGCTCTTGCTCGGGTGGCGGGCCCTGGGTCCGCACCACGGCGAGGGCGCGCCCCCCACCGTTCCCCCTGAGGCGACACGCATGGACGGCATCTTCCTGCAGCAGCTGATCAACGGGCTGACCCTCGGCGCGGTCTACGGGCTGATCGCCATCGGCTACACCATGGTCTACGGCATCATCGGCATGATCAATTTCGCCCACGGCGAGGTGTACATGATCAGCGCCTATCTGTCGGCCATCGGCCTGGCGCTGCTGAGCTTCTTCGGCCTGGAATCCTTTCCGCTGCTGATCTTCGCCACCCTGCTGTTCACCGTCTGCGTCACCGGCCTGTACGGCTGGGTGATCGAGCGCATCGCCTACAAGCCGCTGCGCAACTCCACCCGGCTGGCGCCCTTGATCAGCGCCATCGGCATCTCGCTGATCCTGCAGAACTACGTGCAGATCAGCCAGGGCGCGCGCCAGCAGGGCGTGCCGACCCTGCTCGACGGCGCCTTCCGCGTCGCCATCGGCGAGGGTTTCCTGCAGATCAGCTACACCAAGGTGTTCATCCTGATCGCCGCCTTCGCCGGCATGGCCGTGCTGACCTGGGTGATTCGCTACACCAAGCTCGGCCGCATGTGCCGGGCCACCCAGCAGGACCGCAAGATGGCGCAGATCCTCGGCATCGACACCGACCGGGTGATCAGCGCGGTGTTCGTCATCGGCGCCGCCATGGCCGCGCTGGCCGGCGTGCTGATCACCATGAACTACGGCACCTTCGACTTCTACGCCGGCTTCGTCATTGGCATCAAGGCGTTCACCGCCGCGGTGCTCGGTGGCATCGGCTCGCTGCCCGGCGCGATGCTCGGCGGCCTGCTGCTCGGCGTCGCCGAGGCGCAGTTCTCCGGCCTGGTCAACACCGACTACAAGGACGTGTTCAGCTTCTCGCTGCTGGTGCTGATCCTGATCTTCCGCCCGCAAGGACTCCTGGGCCGGCCCCA
>DATCUN010000310.1:0-4221 GCA_036561825.1 Pseudomonas sp. | reverse complement strand
GCGCATCGAGATCGGCCAGCTCGGCGGCCTGCACCAGGCCGAGATGGCGGCTGGGCAACTCGATGGCGGCATCGCGCGGCAGCGCGCCGAACCAGCGCAGATGCGCCGGCAGGCAGTCGTGCAGGATCTCGCCATGGCGCGCGCTGCCGACCCGGTTGGCCAGCACCCCGGCGAACGGCAGGTCGCTCTGGTAGCTGGCCAGGCCGTGGGCGATAGCGGCGAAGGTCTGCGCCATCGCCGCACCGTCGATCACCGCCAGCACCGGCACGCCGAAGCGCCGCGCCAGGTCGGCGGCCGAGGGCGTGCCGTCGAACAGGCCCATCACCCCCTCGATGAGGATCAGGTCGGCCTCACCGGCGGCCTGCCACAGGCGCCGCCGGCACTCCTCCTCGCCGACCAGCCACAGGTCCAGCGAGTCCACCGGCGCGCCGCAGGCGCGGGCGAGGATCATCGGATCGAGAAAGTCCGGGCCGCACTTGAACACCCGCACGCGCCGGCCCTGATTGACATGGTGGCGGGCCAGGGCGGCGGTGACCGTGGTCTTGCCCTGCCCGGAAGCGGGGGCCGCGATCAGCAGGGCGGGACAGTGGCGAGGGTTGTTCATGGGAGCCTCCAGGCAAACACACACAGGCACGCATCCATTTGCGGCCGGGTTGCCTTGAATGACCCGTTTGCCGCGAGAAAATTCGCATTGGCAGCCGCGATAAGCACTTGCATCATAACTCCACGCCTTTCTGCGCCTTCACCCCGGCCTGGAAGGCGTGCTTGACCAGGCCGATCTCGCTGACCGTGTCGGCCGCCTCGATCAGCCCGGGCAATGCGCCGCGGCCGGTGACCACCACGTGCTGCAGCGGCGGGCGCGCGGCGAGATCGGCGAGTACCGTGTCCAGCTGCAGGTAGCCGTACTTGAGGGCGATGTTCAGCTCGTCGAGCACCACCAGGGCGATCTCGGGGTCCTGCAGCAGCTGGCGGGCCACCGCCCAGGCCTGCTCGGCCTTGTCGATGTCGCGCTGGCGGTCCTGGGTCTCCCAGGTGAAGCCCTCGCCCATCACGAAGTAGCGCACCTCGTCGGGGAAGCGGCGGAAGAACGCCTCCTCGCCGGTGCTCGCCGCGCCCTTGATGAACTGCACCACGCCGGCCTTGAGGCCGTGACCGAGGGTGCGCGCCAGCATGCCGAAGGCCGCGCTGCTCTTGCCCTTGCCGTTGCCGCTGTTGACCAGCAGCAGGCCGCGCTCGTCACTGGCCTCGGCGATCTTGGCGTCGACCACCGCCTTCTTGCGCTGCATGCGCGCCTTGTGGCGCTCGTCGCGGGCCAGTTCGTCCTGAGTGCTCATCGGCTCACCTCGACGCTCGAACGCTGCGCCCAGGCATGCCCGGCGGCCAGCAGCAGCGCCGCGATGCCGAGGTAGAAGGCCAGCGCCTGCAGCGACGGCGGGTAGTAGGCGGCAATGCGCGGCAGGAAGCCGGCCAGGGTCGGCTCGGGGTAGCGGCCGGAGAAGAACCAGAAGCCGCCGCTGGACAGCAGGTGGCTGACGAAGCTGGAAGCCAGCACGCAGGACAGCAGGCGGCCAAGGGTCGCCCAGCCATCCAGGTGCACACGGGCGTAGCTGCGGCCAGCGAACCACAGCACGGCATAGGCCGGTAGCAGGAAGCCGTAGGCGCGAGTCACGCACCAGTCGCTGACCCCACCCCAGGTGATCGCCACCAGGTCGAGGGCGACCGCCTCGAGGAACAGCGCCGCGAACGCCCAGCGCGCCGGCAGCAGCGCCCCGGCGAGGAAGAACACCGCCCAGGAGGCGCTGGGCAGGTTGAGGTCGCCGAAGTGGTGGCCGCGGGTGACGGCCATCAGCAGGGCCAGGGCGATGCCCACAGCGAGGCGGCTACGGGGGGACAGGTCGAGCATGGGGTATCTCCTGATGACAACGGTGTGGCGCCCTGCGCATGCACGGCGCCGGTGACTCAGAGCGCCTGGTAGCGCACGGTGAAGTACACGGCCTGCCCCGGCTGGTTGTAGCCGGCGGCAGTCTGGTAGTCGGCGTCGAGCAGGTTGCTCACCCGTGCCTGCAGGCGCCACTCGTCGTCGAGACGGTATTCGCCACGCAGGTCGAGGCTGGCGTAGCCGGACAGTTCGTCCTGGTTCTCCAGATCGTCGTAGGCCGAGTCCTGGGCGTAGAGCGTGCTCCCCACGCTGAAGCGGCCGAAGGCGCGATCGATATCGAGATTGACCGTCTGCGCCGGACGGCGGTTGAGATCCTTGCCGTAGTAGGAGATGCCGCTGCGGCTACTGCGCTGGGAGCGGTTCTCGGCATCCATCAGGCTGTAGCCGGCATTCCACTGCCAGCCGAGCAGCTCGCTACCGAGCTGCAGCTCGAGACCGCGGATGCGCGTCTCGTCCACGCCCTGGGCCAGGCTCTTGCCATTGACGCGAATACTGCTGATCAGGTCGTCGATCTGGGTGCGATAGACATTGGCCGACCAGTGCCCCCAGCCGGGCTGACCGTTGAGGCCCAACTCGACACTTTTCGACTTCTCCGCCTGCAGGTCGGGATTGCCGTAGCCGGGGTAATACAGCTCGTTGAAGGTCGGTGCCTTGAACGCGGTGCCATAGCTGGCATAGGCGCGCAGCTCGTCGCTCAGTGCGAAGCCATAGGCGACGCTGCCGGTCTCGTGGTCGCCGAACTGCTGGTTGTCGTCGCGACGCAGCGCCAGCTGCCAGTCGTGACGACCGGCCCCGCCGAGGTACTGGGCGAAGTAGCCGTCGTTGTCGCGCGAATCCTCGGCGTAGCTCTTGGTGCCGTTGACCTCATCGTGCTGGTGGTCGACGCCCAGCACCAGGGTGTGGCCTGCGGCCAGGGTCACATCGTTCTGCCAGGACAACGAGTCGCGACGGGTATCGAAGCGCGAATAGAAGGCGCCGTCCTCGAAGGCATCCGACTTGTCCTCACTGCGCCCGGCCTGCAGGGTCACCTGCCAGGGCTCCAGTGGCTCGAAGCGGGCGCGCAGGCCGGCGACCTTCTGCTTGCCGTCGCTATAGGCGTCCTCGCCAGTGGTGCTGTCGAAATCGTTGTGCGCGTCGGCCTGCAGGAAGCTGCCGTCCAGCTCCAAACCATTGGCGAAGCGGTGCCCGGCGCGCAGCGAGGCGGACAGGTTGCGGTAGCCATCGCGGTCGTCCTCATGGCCGCTGGCGCTGCGTTGCTTGACGTTGATGCCATCGGTGTCGCTGGCCGAGACGCCGAGGTTGAACCAGCTAGAGCCGGCGCGGCCGGACAGCCCGGCGCTGCCGCTGTGGCTATCGTGGCTGCCGCTGCCGACCGAGAAGAACGGCTTGAGGCCAGCCCCCGTGCCCTTGCGGGTGAAGATCTGGATCACCCCGCCGATGGCTTCCGAACCGTACAGGCTGGAGCGCGGGCCGCGGACGATCTCGATGCGCTCGATCAGCTCCACCGGCAGGTCCTGGAAGGCAGCGCTGCCGCTGGTGGCCGAGCCGACCTTGATGCCGTCGATCAGCACCAGCAGGTGGTCGGACTCGGTCCCGCGCAGGAACAGCGAGGTGCTCTTGCCGGGACCGCCGTTGTTGGCCAGCGACACACCCGGCACGCTGCGCAACAGCTCGGGCACGGAGGCCGCCTGCTTGCGCTCGATCTCCGCGCGGTCGATCACCGTCACCGCCGCCAGCGACTGCTCGGCGGTCTGCGCGGTGCGGGTCGCCGTCACCACCAGAGGCGCGATCGACAGCGGCTCGGCCGCCCGGGAAAAGGGAGATACGCCACACAGCAGGATGGCTGCAGGCGCCAGAAGGACTTTGTTCATCGCTCACTCTCTGCATCGCGCTCACCCGCGCGATCAGGATTGCAGGAGGCATGCAGAGGACATGACGACGAACAGACGGGATATATGAGGAAAGCCGCCCACCCGACGGGTAGCGCCCTCCGCGATACCGTGGATGCGACAGGCCGGTCTCCGGGCTTGCGAGTGGAACCTGGGGTTCCCGAAGTCGCGCCTTCCCATGCCTGAGCACAGTGGCCTATAGCGACATCCTGACTCGCCTACCGTTGCGGGGGCAGCGCCGGCCTTGTGTGCGACATTTCGCACACGCACCGGCTTCCCTGTTTCACCCCGCCGAGCCTTGGCTGGGGGGCACCTGAAGCAGGGCGCGAAGGTTAGAGGGTTGCTAGCGATGCGTCAAATTCGCAACGGCAGCCGAGTTGCAAGCGCAGCAGC
>DATCUN010000309.1:0-1522 GCA_036561825.1 Pseudomonas sp. | reverse complement strand
GCGCCGTACAGGCCGCGCAGGCGATTGGGATCGCGCTTGAGCGAGCGTTCGAACTCCGCCAGCGCCTGGGTCGGCTGGTTGGTGATGAGCAGCATCTCGCCCAGCAGCTCGCGCGAGGGCACCACGTTTCCCGGCGTGACGGGGTGCTTGTCGCTGGCCTCCTCGGCCTCTGCCGCGGTGCGCATCGATTGCAGCGCCTCGTCGTTGCGCCCGTCCGCCAGGGCGATCCAGGCGTTCACGGTCTGGATTTGCACCTCAGTCTGCCCCGCCCAGTAGCTGTTGTTGGCCGCCGTCAGGGCGGCCTTGAGCGTCTCCAGGCGGCTGACATCCTTGTGTGCGGCGGCGACGTCGCCGCTGCGCGCTGCGCCCAGGCCGCGGGCGAACACCAGGATGGCCTCCGACTGCGGGAACTTGTGCCAGGCAAGATCGGGAGGGGTGAGCTTGAGCTGCGCCGCCTGCTTCCAGTCGCCGCGTTCCAGCGCGAAACGCGAGGGAATCGCGGCGAACGCGTAGGCGGCGACGAAGTTCTCCACGTTCACCTTGCTGATGGCCGCCGCTTCATCCAGCAGCGCCTTGGTGGCCTTGTCCTGCGCCTGCTGGAGCTGGCCGAACACCATGTAGTCCATCGCGTGCAGGGCGTCGTAGGCGCCGATGCCGAGCGTCGTCTCCTTGAGTTCGGCCTTGGCCGCCAGGTACGAGGCGCGGTCGCCTTCGACCATCTCCGGCCACAGGCCGAGACGCGAGAAGATGTGCGAAGGCATGTGCAGCGCATGCGGCACCGAGGGGGCAATGGCGGCGTAGGCGCGCGCATAGGGCAGGCCTTTCTCGGCCAGTTCGGCATAGTCGTAGGTGTGAATCAGGTAGTGCGCCACGCCGGGGTGGTTGGGATATTTCTTGAACAGCGGCTCGAGAATGGCGGCCGCCTTGAGCTGGTTGGCGAAGGTCTTGTCGGTGGGCGAGGCCGTGATGTTGAGCGCGAGGGCGTAGAGGATCCGGGCTTCGTCATCCTCGGGATATTGGCGGGTCACGCCCTCCATCGCTTTCTCGTAGGCCAGCGCCCGCGGGCGGAATTCGCTCGTCTGCCAGTCCTTGAGGAGCAGGGCGAGCGCGCCGATGTAGGCGTTTTCCCGTTCGCTCTTGGCGCCAACGCGCTGGGCCTCCGCCACGGCTGGCGCGCCCGCCTTGGCGGCGTTGGGGTTGGCCGCCCAAGTGAAGGGGTTGCCCATCGACATGATGGCGATGCCCCAGTGCGCCATGCCGCACGCGGGATCGTGTTCCAGCACCTTGGCAAACGAGGCCTTCGCCGGGTCGAACCAGAACGAATGGAACAGCGCCATCGCCCGGTTGAATTCTTGTTGCGCCTCGGCACTGCAGGAGACCGGGAAGTTCACCTCGCCGAGCTTCTCGGCGGTCGCATTCAGCGGGGTGTCCGCGCCGTACAGCCATGCCGGACTCGCCGTGGCCACTGCCAGACAAACCGTGAGCGCCATCAGTCGTGCGGTTTTCATTCGTCACCTCCACT
>DATCUN010000308.1:0-2704 GCA_036561825.1 Pseudomonas sp. | reverse complement strand
CGCCGCGGCCTGGACGAATGGGCACAGAGCGAGGGGATGATCTGGGCCTTCATCTTCAAGGCCCTGCTCACCGCCTTCATCGCCCTGTGGCTGGCCTATCGCCTGGAACTGCCGCAGGCCAACACCGTGCTGGCCACGGTGTTCATCGTCATGCAGCCGGAGAGCGGCCAGGTGCTGGCCAAGAGCTTCTACCGCATCCTCGGCACCCTGCTGGGGCTGACGGTGACGGTGCCGCTGATCGCCCTGTTCGCCCAGGAGCGGGTGCTGTTCCTGCTCTGCCTGTCGCTGTGGATCGGCGTGTGCACCGCCGGTGCGGCGCGCTACCGCGACTTTCGCGGCTACGGCTGCGTGCTGGCCGGCTACACCGCCGCGCTGATCGGCCTGCCGTCCATCGCTGCCCCGGAAGGCGCCTTCATGCAGGCGCTATGGCGGGTGCTGGAGATCAGCCTGGGCATCCTCTGCTCGGGGCTGGTCAGTGCGCTGATCCTGCCGCAGAACAGCAGTACCAGCCTGCGCCGCCTGCTGGCCACGCGCTTTCGCGACTTCGCCGGTTTCGCCGGCGCGGCGCTGGCCGGTCAGCTCGACGGCCAGCGCCTGGAGCAGCTCAATGCGCGCTTCGCCGGCGAGGCGGTGGTGCTCGACAACCTGCGCAACGCCAGCGCCTTCGAGGACCCGCATTTCCGCATGCGCAGCGGCCGGCTGGGCCGCCTGAACCACGAGTTCATGGTGCTCTCGACCCGCTTCCACGGCCTGCACCAGCTGCTGCAGCGCCTGCAGGGCGAGGCCGGCGAGCAGGTGCGCACGGCGCTGGCGCCGTGCCTGGCCGGGGTCGGTGCGGTACTGGCGCCGCTCGGCCAGCACCTGTGCAGCGAGGCCGACGCCGAGGTGCTGGCGCAGCGCCTGAGCGACAGCAAGCGCGAGCTGATGCAGCAGATCCGCGATGCCCGCCAGCAGCTGGCTGCGCAGCAGCCGAGCGACGGGCAACTGCTCGACTTCAATACCGCGGCTGAGCAGCTCTATCGCTTCACCAGCGACCTGCACGACTACGCGCTGACCCACGCCTCGCTGCTGGTCCACCGCCATGCCCGCGAGCAGTGGCAGGACAGCTTCACCCCGCGCGCCAACAGCCTGGCCGCGGCGGTGACCGGGATGCGCAGCGCCCTGCTGGTGCTGCTGCTCGGCGGCTTCTGGATCGCCACGGCCTGGCCCAGCGGCGAAACCTGCGTGCTGACTGCGGCGATGGTCGCCGGCCTGATGGCCAGTGCGCCCAGCCCGTGGCAGCAGTCGCTCAGGCTGCTGATCGGTGCAATGGGCAGCGCCGTGCTGGGCGGCCTGCTGCAGTTCTGGGTGCTGCCGTGGCTGGACGGCTTCGCCCTGCTGTTCTGCGCGCTGGCGCCGGTGTTCGCCTTCGGCGCCTGGCTGCTGGCGCGCAGCCAGACCGCCGGCTACGGCACCGGCCTGCTGCTGTGGTTCTGCATCGTCGCCCTGCCGGCCAACCTGCCGGCCTACGATTTCCATCGCCTGCTCAACGAGTACCTGGCCGCCCTGCTGGCGATCGGCCTGACCACCCTGAGCCTGGCGCTGATCCTGCCGCCCGACCGCCCCTGGCTGTGGCGGCGCCTGGAGCACGACCTGCGCATGCGCGTGGTGTTCGCCGTCAGCGGCCGGCTCAAGGGCCTGGTCGCCGGTTTCGAGAGCGGCACCCGCGACCTGCTCAACCAGGCCCAGGTCAGTGCGGTCGGCCGCCCCGAGGTGCAGCGCCGCCTGCTGCGCTGGATGTTCGCGGTGCTGGAGATCGGCCAGGCGGTGATCGAGCTGCGCCAGGAGCAGGCGCGCCTGCCGGCCGAGCCCTGCTACGGCGAGGGCATGCCCTGGCAGGTCGCCATCCGCGCCCTCGGCCGGGCGCTGGTGCGCCTGTTCATCCAGCCCGACGAGGGCAACCGCCTGCGCGCCCTGGCCGCGGTGGAGCAGGCCATCGCCACCGTGCGCCAGACCCCGGAGAACCGCCCGCCGCAGTTCGACAGTTCGCCGCTGCGCCGGGTGCTCAGCTACCTGCACTTCATCCGCAGCTCGCTGCTCGATCCCAATTCGCCGCTGGCCGCCGGGAGTTTCGTTGATGCCGCGTGAAATCGCCCTGTTCGGCGTCTACCTGCCGAACCTGACCCTGCTGTTCGTCATCACCCTGGCCGTCGGCTGGGGCATCGACCGCCTGGTGGCCTGGAGCGGCCTGTACCGCCATGCCTGGCACCCGACGCTGCTGCGGGTGAGCCTGTTCACCTGCCTGTACGGCGCCCTGATGCTGTTCGTCTACCACTGATCTGCCGCGATAGAGCCTGGATATGCCCTGGAAAAGAGTCATCAGCGTCATCTTCACCCTGCTGGTCTTTACCGCCGCCGTGCTGCTGGTGCGCACGCTCTGGCTGCACTACATGGACGCGGCCTGGACCCGCGACGGCCGGGTGCGCGCCGAGGTGGTCAACATCGCCCCCGACGTCGCCGGCCTGGTGGTCGAGGTGGCGGTGCACGACAACCAGACGGTGCACAAGGGCGACCTGCTGCTGCGCATCGATGCCGAGCACTACCGCACCGCCGTGCGCCAGGCCGAGGCGCTGGTCGCGGCCCGCAAGGCCGAGCTGAACATGCGCGAGGACAACGCCGCGCGGCGCGCCGACATGAACGAGCGGGTGGTGTCGCGCGAGAACCG
>DATCUN010000307.1:0-7345 GCA_036561825.1 Pseudomonas sp. | reverse complement strand
TGATGCGCCTGCGCGATGGCCTGCAGCTGACCGCCGGCGCACTGCTCGGCCGGCCGCTACGCAGCCTGCTGACCCTGCTCGGCGTGGCCATTGGCATCGCCGCGGTGGCGCTGCTCACCGCCATCGGCGCAGGCCTGCGCTTCTACATGCTGGATACCTTCTCGCAGTTCGGCACGCGCATCGTCGCCATCCATCCCGGGCGCACCCAGACCGGCGGCATCGGCGGCCTGCTGGCCAGCGCCCGGCCATTGACCGTGGCCGACGCCGAGGCCCTGCGCGGCCTGGGCCACATCGAGGCGGTGGTGCCGATCATCCAGGGCAGCGGCGCGATCCGCTTCGGCCCGCGCAGCCGCAGCAGCGACATTCTCGGCGCCGGTCATCAGCTGGCCGAGGCCTGGCGCTTCCGTCTGGCTCTCGGCCAGTTCCTGCCGCCCGCGCGTGACGGCCGCTCGCCGCCGCAGGCGGTGCTCGGCCACAAGCTGCGCGTCGAACTGTTCGGCGCCGCCAATCCGCTCGGCGAGCTGGTGCGCATCGGCGGCACGCGTTTCCGGGTGGTCGGGGTGATGGCGGAAAAGGGCCAGATGCTCGGCTTCGATCTCGACGACGTGGCCTACGTCCCGGTGGACTGGGCCGAGAGCCTGTTCAACCGCGAGGGGCTGATGGAGATCAACGTGATGTACCGCCCGTCCACCAGCTCCAAGGCGCTGGCCGAGCGGATCCGCGGCCTGCTGATCGAGCGCCACGGCGCCGAGGACTTCAGCCTGACCACCCAGGACGAGATGCTCGCCAGCCTCGACCGCATCCTTGCCATCCTCAGCGCGGCGGTGGCCGGGCTCGGCGGCATCTCCCTGCTGGTCGGCGCCGTGGGCATCCTCACCATCATGACCACCACGGTGAGCGAGCGCACCGCCGAGATCGGCCTGCTGTGCGCCCTCGGCGCCCGCCCGCGGCAGGTGCTCGGCCTGTTCCTCGCCGAGGCCGTGCTGCTGTCGCTGGCCGGCGGTCTGCTCGGCCTGCTGCTGCTGGCTGTGCTGCTCGGCGTCCTGCACCTGGCCGTGCCGGATCTGCCGCTGCGTCCGCAGCCGCTGTTCCTCCTGCTGGCCCTGCTGCTTTCGGCGCTGGTCGGTATCCTCGCCGGTCTCGCCCCGGCTCGGAAGGCCGCCCAGCTGCACCCGGTGGATGCGCTGCGCAGCGAGTGAGCAGGCTCGGCGCCGACAGATTCCGTTACAGAGCCCAAGTGCAAGAGTGTGACTTTACCGCCGCCGCCGTTGTCGGTTAGAACACCCAAAAGCGTCCGCCGCCACAAGCCTGGTGGACGCGCCAAAAAAAGGTTCGGAGAACTGATCGTGAATGAGCCCGTGCAGAAGAAAGAGACCCTGGAGAACGCCGACGAGGCCCTGAGCAACATCGTCGAGGGCTTCAAGCGCTTTCGCCGCGACGTGTTCCCCGCTCAGCAGGAACTGTTCAAGAAGCTCGCCACCGCGCAGAACCCGCGCGCCATGTTCATCACCTGCGCCGACTCGCGCATCGTTCCCGAGCTGATCACCCAGAGCTCGCCGGGCGACCTGTTCGTCACCCGCAACGTCGGTAACGTGGTGCCGCCCTACGGCCAGATGAACGGCGGCGTATCCACCGCCATCGAATACGCGGTGGTCGCCTTGGGTGTACGCCACATCATCATTTGCGGCCACTCCGATTGTGGCGCGATGAAGGCGGTACTCGCCCCGCAGTCGCTGGAAAGCATGCCCACGGTAAAGGGCTGGCTGCGGCACGCCGAGGTGGCGCGCACCGTGGTGGAGCAGAACTTTGCCCGCTGCGACTGCGGCCAGGAGCATCTGGAGCTGCTCACCGAGGAAAACGTGGTGGCCCAGCTCAACCACCTGCTGACCCATCCCTCGGTGGCGGCGCGGGTGGCCAGCGGCCAGCTGTTCATCCACGGCTGGGTCTACGACATCGAGAGCTGCAACATCATCGCCTACGATGCGGAAAGCGGCCGCTTCCTGCCGCTCGACGGCGCGGTGGTGCCGATGGCCACCCCGCGTTCGCGCTTCAACCTGCCAGGCTGAGTCCGGCCGCGGCGTCAGTGGGCCAGCTGCAGCTCGATGCCCAGCTGGCGCGACAGGCATGGCCAGGCGTGGTCCTGCGCCGCCTCGGCCAGTTGCGCGCGATAGTGATCCGCTGACTCGGTGGCGAAGATGCGCTCATCCTGCAGCGTGTCGCTGGCCTGATGCACGGCCGCATCGAGCTGGTTGGCCAATGGCTCGCCGATCAGCTGGTGCGCCACCAGATTGGCCACCGTGGTATCCAGCGGGATCAGCGGCTGGCCGAAATGGGCGATGTAGCGGTCATTGACCTCCTCCACCAGGCGATGGGCCAGATAGGCTTCGCCCAGCATGGCGGCCAGGCCCTGGTACTCCTGCATGAACGGCGGCGGGCTGAGCAAGAACGTCGCGGCCTGGCGCAGCACCGGCTTGATCTGCGCGTCGATGCCGGCCGCGCTCGCCACTTCGGCAGCGGCTTCCACCTGCGCCGGCACCTTCTCGATATAAGCATGCACGAAGCGCAGCAGAGCCCCCGGCGCATCCTCCGCGGGCAGGCGGATGGAGCGGTGCAGGTTGTCGATCCGCGCTGCGAGGTCGGCGACCAGAGGGGGATGAGCGACTTCGTGTTGCAGGGCCGAGTCGATGCGCTCACGCAGGGCGGCGATGTTCATGGATGAGGTGCTCCGTCGAGCAGGGGGAAATGCTGCCATGGTGGCACAGCAGGCATGCCCCCGGTTGATCTGCAGCAAGGCAAAGACTTCTCATTCGGGTGATCACCCCCTGCCTTGGGCGCTGCCGTCAGTGGGTCCGCTGGCCAGTCTTCGATGCCTGTCTATACTCGAATTGTCAGGTGTGCACTGAAGGAACCGGCAGCCGGTCGGGCGGGGTAGCGTTCGGCGGTGGTGGTCAGCAGTTTCGACGCCGTTTCCTCCCTTGGCGCAGGCAAGAAGCCGGCGGAATAAAACAAGAAAGAAGGGGACCCGGAATGTCGCGACATCCGCGTTTATGGCTGGGAGCCATTCTTTGCCTGGCGATACTGCCGGCACAGGCGTCCTGGACAGTGAACATGAGCCCAGGCGCCACCGAGGTCAGCCGTTCGGTGTTCGACCTGCACATGACCATCTTCTGGATCTGCGTGATCATCGGCGTGGTGGTGTTCGGCGCCATGTTCTGGTCGATGCTCATGCACCGCCGCAGCCAGGGGCAGCAGCCGGCGCAGTTCCACGAACATACCTGGGTGGAAATCCTCTGGACCGTGGTGCCCTTCGCCATCCTCGTGCTGATGGCTGTACCGGCGACCCGCACCCTGCTCGACATCTATGACACCGCCGAATCGGACCTGGACATCCAGGTCACCGGTTACCAGTGGAAGTGGCACTACAAGTACCTCGGTCAGGACGTCGAGTTCTTCAGCAACCTCGCCACCCCGCGCGCGCAGATCGACAACCAGGCCCCCAAGGACGAGCAGTACCTGCTCGAGGTGGACAACCCGCTGGTGGTGCCGGTCGGCGCCAAGGTGCGCTTCCTGGTCACCGCTACCGACGTGATCCATTCCTGGTGGGTGCCCGCGCTGGCGGTGAAGAAGGACGCCATCCCCGGCTTCGTCAACGAGGCGTGGACGCGCATCGAGCAGCCCGGCATCTATCGCGGCCAGTGCACCGAGCTGTGCGGCAAGGACCACGGCTTCATGCCGGTGGTGGTGGAGGCCAAGGCCCCCGCGGACTTCGCCCTCTGGCTGGCCGAGCGCAAGGCCGAGGCGCTCAAGGCCCAGGAGCTGACCGGCAAGCAATGGACCTTCGACGAGCTGATGGCGCGCGGCGAGAAGGCCTACCTGACCACCTGCGCCGCCTGCCACCAGCCGGGGGGCGAGGGCCTGCCGCCGATGTTCAAGGCGCTCAAGGGCTCGCCGATCGCCACCGGGCCGAAGGAAGGCCATCTGGCCATCGTCCTCAACGGCAAGCCGGGCACCGCCATGGCCGCCTTCGGCAAGCAGCTGTCCGAGGTCGACCTGGCCGCGATCATCACCTACGAACGCAACGCCTGGGGCAACAACAGCGGCGACATGGTCACGCCGCAGGACATAGTGGCGTTCAAGCAGGCACAGGAGTGACGGACATGAGCGCAGTGATCGACTCGCACCCGCATGGCCATGTCCACGGCCCGGCCAAAGGGCTGATGCGCTGGGTGCTGACCACCAACCACAAGGACATCGGCACGCTGTACCTGGTGTTCAGCTTCGCCATGTTCCTGTTCGGCGGCAGCATGGCCATGGTCATCCGCGCCGAGCTGTTCCAGCCCGGCCTGCAGATCGTCCAGCCGGAATTCTTCAACCAGATGACCACCATGCACGGCCTGGTCATGGTGTTCGGCGCGGTGATGCCGGCCTTCGTCGGCCTGGCCAACTGGATGATCCCGCTGATGATCGGTGCGCCGGACATGGCCCTGCCGCGGATGAACAACTTCAGCTTCTGGCTGCTGCCGGCGGCCTTCGGCCTGATGGCCAGCACCCTGTTCATGGCGGGCGGTGGCCCCAACTTCGGCTGGACCTTCTACGCGCCGCTGTCCACCACCTACGCGCCGGAGAGCGTCACCTTCTTCATCTTCGCCGTGCACCTGATGGGCATCAGCTCGATCATGGGCGCGATCAACGTGATCGCCACCGTGCTCAACCTGCGCGCGCCGGGGATGACCCTGATGCAGATGCCGCTGTTCGTGTGGACCTGGCTGATCACCGCCTTCCTGCTGATCGCGGTGATGCCGGTGCTGGCCGGGGTGGTGACCATGATGCTGATGGACATCCACTTCGGCACCAGCTTCTTCAGCGCCGCCGGCGGCGGCGACCCGGTGCTGTTCCAGCACGTGTTCTGGTTCTTCGGCCATCCCGAGGTGTACATCATGATCCTGCCCGCCTTCGGCGCGGTCAGCGCGATCATCCCCACCTTCAGCCGCAAGCCGCTGTTCGGCTACACCTCGATGGTCTACGCCACCGGCGCCATCGCCTTCCTGTCGTTCATCGTCTGGGCCCACCACATGTTCACCGTCGGCATCCCGCTGACCGGCGAGCTGTTCTTCATGTACGCCACCATGCTGATCGCCGTGCCCACCGGGGTGAAGGTGTTCAACTGGGCGAGCACCATGTGGCGCGGTTCGCTGAGCTTCGAGGCGCCGATGCTGTTCGCCGTGGCCTTCGTCATCCTGTTCACCATCGGCGGCTTCTCCGGGCTGATGCTGGCCATCGCCCCGGCCGACTTCCAGTACCACGACACCTACTTCGTGGTGGCGCACTTCCACTACGTGCTGGTGCCGGGGGCGATCTTCGGCATCTTCGCCTCGGCCTACTACTGGCTGCCGAAGTGGACCGGGCACCTGTACGACGAGACGCTGGCCAAGCTGCACTTCTGGCTGAGCTTCGTCGGCATGAACCTGGCCTTCTTCCCCATGCACTTCGTCGGCCTCGCCGGCATGCCGCGGCGCATCCCCGACTACAACCTGATGTTCGCCAACTTCAACATGGTCTCCAGCATCGGCGCCTTCCTGTTCGGCGCCACCCAGCTGCTGTTCCTGTTCATCGTCATCAAGTGCGTGCGCGGCGGCCCGGTGGCCGCGGCCAAGCCCTGGGACGGCGCCCATGGCCTGGAGTGGACGCTGCCTTCGCCGGCGCCCTACCACACCTTCCAGACCCCGCCGCAAGTGGACGAGCGCAGCCGGCTGCACTGAACTTCGCGGCGTGGGTCTGCGGCCCACCGATGAGCAAGCGGGTGGGCTGCGGTCCGCCCTGCGGGAGAGCGCCATGAACGACGCATTGCCGATCCACCGCCTGGTCACCCGCCTGATGCTGGTGGTGGTGGCCATGTTCGGATTCGGCTTCGCCCTGGTGCCGCTGTACGACGTGATGTGCCAGGCCTTCGGCATCAACGGCAAGACCGCCGGGGCCTATGCGGGGGTGCAGGCGGTGGACGAGGCGCGCACGGTGCGCGTGCAGTTCCTTGCCACCAATGCCGCCGGCATGACCTGGGCGTTCGCCCCGCAGCAGGACGAGCTCAGCGTGCATCCCGGCGCCAGCAACCAGATGCTGTTCGTCGCCCATAACCCGACCGACCATGTGATGACCGCCCAGGCGGTGCCCAGCGTGGCGCCGTCGAAGGCCGCGGCTTTTTTCCACAAGACCGAGTGCTTCTGTTTCACCCAGCAGGTGCTGCAGCCGGGCGAGCGCATCGAGATGCCGGTGCGCTTCATCGTCGACCGCGACCTGCCGAAGGACGTCCAGCACCTGACCCTGGGTTACACGCTGTTCGACATCACCGAGCAAAAGCCGCCGCTGGCCCAGTACTAGCGCGACGACAGGAGAACAACAATGGCCAGCCACGAGCAGTACTACGTTCCGGAACAGAGCAAGTGGCCGATCATCGCCAGCATCGGCTTGCTGGTGACCGTGGTCGGCCTCGGCACCTGGTTCAACGATCTCAAGGCGGCGCGCGCCGACTCCACCGGCCCGCTGGTGTTCTTCGTCGGCGCGCTGCTGCTGGCCTGGATGCTGTTCGGCTGGTTCGGCAACGTCATCCAGGAGAGCCGCAGCGGCCTGTACAGCGGGCAGATGGACCGCTCGTTCCGCTGGGGCATGCGCTGGTTCATCTTCTCCGAGGTGATGTTCTTCGCCGCCTTCTTCGGCGCGCTGTTCTACCTGCGGGTGTTCGTCGGCCCCTGGCTGGACGGCGCCGGCGACAAGGGCGTCAGCGCCATGCTGTGGCCGGACTTCCAGTTCGCCTGGCCGCTGCTGGACAACCCCGATCCCAAGGCCTACCCGGCGCCGCAGGGGATCATCGACCCCTGGCACCTGCCGCTGATCAATACCGTGCTGCTGGTGACCTCCAGCTTCACCCTGACCTTCGCCCACCACGCCCTGCGCCACGACAAGCGCGGCGCACTCAAGGCCTGGCTGGCGCTGACCGTGCTGCTCGGCGCGGCCTTCCTGGTGTTGCAGGCCGAGGAGTACGTGCATGCCTACACCGAGCTGGACCTGACCCTGCGCTCCGGCGTGTACGGCGCGACCTTCTTCATGCTCACCGGCTTCCACGGCGCCCACGTCACCATCGGGGCGCTGATGCTGCTGGTGATGCTGATCCGCATCCTGCGCGGGCACTTCGCGCCGGCGCAGCACTTCGGCTTCGAGGCGGCCAGCTGGTACTGGCACTTCGTCGACGTGGTCTGGCTCGGCCTGTTCGTCTTCGTCTACGTGCTGTGACGGGGGCGCGATGGCCGGCATGGCGAGTCTGGCCGCGCGGCGGCGCGCGGCGCGCTTTCGC
>DATCUN010000306.1:0-2882 GCA_036561825.1 Pseudomonas sp. | reverse complement strand
CTGGGCGCGGGCCAGCTGCCGGCCGTTTTCCTCCACGCGGGTGTCCCACAGGCGGCCAGCCTGGGCCGACAGGGCGCGGCCGCTGTTGGCGTCGATGATCTGCCGCAGGTCGGCCGGCAGGCTGTCGTAGCGGGCCTGATTCATTGCCAGCACCAGGGCCGCGTGCATCAGCTTGGGCATGCCCTCGGCCATCTCGGTGTGGTGCTTGACCCGCTTCTGCAGCTTGACCGAGGTGGCCACGTCCCACGGCACGGCAGCGCCGTCGAGCAGGCCGCGGGCCAGCGCGGCGGGCACCGGGTTGATCGGCATGGCCTGCGGCAGGCCGCCGAACAGGCCGATCAGCCGGCCCTGCACCGGGTTGGCGGTGCGCAGCTTGAGGCCGGCGAAGTCGGCCATGCTGAGGATCGGCTGCTTGCGCGTGTGCAGCAGCACGCTGTCGGTCAGGTGGGTGGCGAGCAGATGGATGCCCTGGTACTCGCGCTGGCCGTGGGCCTGCAGGAAGTCCCACAGGGCCTGGCTGCTGGCTTCGGCAGAGCGGTTCATGAACGGCAGTTCGAAGGCCCCGGTCAGCGGGAAGCGCCCGCTGCTGTAGCCGGGCAGGGCCCAGACGATATCCGCCGAGCCGTCGCGCACCTGGTCGACCAGCTGCGCCGGCGTGCCGCCGAGCTGCATCGCCGGGAAGAAGTGGAAACGGATGCGGCCAGCGGATTCGCGGGTGATCTTCTCCGCCCAGGGCTGGATGAGCTCGCGCTGGGTCAGCGAGTCATTCGGCATGAAGTGGTGCACCTTGAGGGTGACGGTCGACTGGGGGGCGGCCGTGGCCGCCAGGCTGGCACTCATGCAGAGTGCGGCGAGAGTGGTGCGCAGGAGTTTCACCGTGACTGTCCTTTTTCTTGTTGGGTGATGGCAGTGCCAATGCTGCCCGGCCGGGCAGGCCGCCTATGCTGGTGCGCGGCCGAGACCGGCGACAATCTCCTGCGGTGGTTTGTGGGCGGTAGGCGCACACAAACGGTGGGAAACGGCCGTGGCAGGCAGCGGCCGTCCTGCGCTTGCACGGAAGCGGCCGCGCCGGGCGACTACTGCAGGCGCACCGCCAGCTTCGCCACGTGCTCGCCCTGGAAACGCGCCAGGGCCAGTTCCTTGGCGCTGGGCTGGCGCGAGCCGTCGCTGCCGGCGATGGTCGCCGCGCCGTAGGGCGAGCCGGCGCGCAGCTCGCTGGTGTCGGTCAGCTCCGGCGCGCTGTAGGGCAGGCCGACGATGAGCATGCCCTGGTGGGCGAGGGTGTGCCAGAACGAGGTGATGGTGGTTTCCCCGCCGCCGCCGGTGCCGGTGGAGGTGAATACGCTGCCGAGCTTGCCGATCAGCGCGCCCTTGACCCACAGGCCGCCGGTCTGGTCAAGGAAGGTGCGCATCTGCCCGGCCATGTTGCCGAAGCGGGTCGGCGTGCCGAACAGGATGGCGTCGTAGTCGGCCAGCTCCTGCGGCGAGGCCAGCGCCGCCTGCTGGTCGAGCTTGGCGCCGGCCTGGCGCGCCAGGTCCTCGGGCATGGTTTCCGGCACGCGCTTGAGGGTCACTTCGACCCCCGGCACGCTGGCTGCGCCGGCGGCCACCGCCTCGGCCATCTGCTCGATATGCCCGTACATCGAGTAGTACAGCACCAGGATCTTCTTCATCGACGAGCCTCCAGACAGGGTGTCCCGTTCAGCCTAGCAGGGTGGCGGGCGGCCGCCGCCTCGTCCGTCGTTCGTTCAGGACTGCGCGGCCAGCTGCCGCCAGGCGGCCCGCTCCTGCCAGTCGCGCAGCCAGACGGGCAGGTGCTCCGCCGGCATCGGCCGGGCGATGCCGTAGCCCTGGGCAAGACGGCAGCCGAGACGCTGCAGGGCCTGGCCGTGCTCGAGGGTTTCCACGCCCTCGGCGATCACGTGGCGGTTGAAGGCGGCGGCCAGGCGAATCACGCCGTCGACGATGGCGCGGTCGTCGGGGTCGACCAGCATGTCGCGCACGAAGCTCTGGTCGATCTTCAGGGTGTCCACCGGCAGCTTGCGCAGGTAGGTGAGCGAGGAGTAGCCGGTGCCGAAGTCGTCGAGGGCGAAGCGCACGCCCAGCCTGGCGCAGCGCTGCATGACCACGATGGCGTGCGGCATGTCGGCGATCGCCGCGGTTTCGAGGATCTCCAGTTCCAGCCGGGCGCGGGGAATCGCGGGGTGGCGGCACAGCAGGCGATCCAGGCTGTCGACGAAGTCGGCGTGCATCAGCTGGTGGGCGCTGATGTTGACGCTCATGTCGACCTGCAGCCCGCTGCTCAGCCACTGCTCGAGCTGGGCCAGTGCCGTGTCCAGTACCCATTCGCCCAGCGCCCGCTCCAGGGTCCCGACGCTCTCGATGTAGGGGAGGAATTCGCCCGGCGCGATCAGCCCGCGCTGCGGGTCCTGCCAGCGGATCAGCGCCTCGACGCCGAACAGCCGGCCGTCGCCGAGGTCGACCTTGGGCTGGTAGTGCAGCACGAACTCGCCCCGCTGCAGGGCGAGGCGCAGGCGCTCCAGCTGCTGGCGGTGGCCCTGGGCCTTGCGGTCGCTTTCCGGGTCGAACAGGTGGTAGCAGTTCTTGCCGGCCTCCTTGGCCAGGAACATCGCCTGGTCGGCATGGCGCAGCAGGGTGTCGCCGTCGCCGTTGTCCTGCGGGTAGAGGGTCACACCGATGCTCGCCGTGGTGTGCAGGTGGCTGTCGGCGATGGTCACTGGCGCGGCGATGACCGCCTGCAGGCCGGTGAGGGTCGCCGCGCAGTCCTGGGCGGAGTCGAGGTCGCCGAGCAGCAGGGCGAAGCCGTCGCCGCCCAGGTGGGCCAGGGTGTCGTCGCTGCGCAGCGCCGCGCGCAGGTTGCC
>DATCUN010000305.1:0-2650 GCA_036561825.1 Pseudomonas sp. | reverse complement strand
GAGTTCGGCCGCATCCTGCTCAGCGACGAGCAGGGGCAGAACTGGGAGGAGATCGCCAGCCCGGTGCCGGCCTCGCTGATGTCGGTGCAGTTCCGCGATGCGCTGAACGGCGTGGCGGTCGGTCTGGAAGGCGCCCTGCTGGTCACCCGCGACGGTGGCCGGCAGTGGGACAGCGTCGACCTGGGCATCAAGGACCACCTGTTCGACGTGCTCTGGGACGCCGGCAACGGCCGCTGGTTCGCCAGTGGCGCGCTGGGCCGCTGGGTGAGCGGCAGCGCCGCCGGCGACTGGCAGAGCGGCGCGCTGGATGAGCGCAACCTGGCCTGGCACACCCGCGCGCTGCAGGTCGGCTCGAGCATCTGGCTGGCCGGCGCCGACGTCGGCCGCTGGGACGGCCGCCAGTGGTCGCCCGTGAATCCCTGAACCGCCCCTGGCCCCTACTTCTGCGAGATACGACCATGATCGAACGCATAGCCGAATTCTGCATCCGTCGGCGCGCCTGGGTGACCGGCGTGCTGCTCACCCTGACCCTGATCCTCAGCTGGTTCGCGCTGCGCATCGAGGTGCGCACCGTGTTCGCCGACATGCTGCCCTCGCGCCACGAGTACGTGCAGACCCACGAGAAGTTCAAGGACACCTTCGGCGGCTCGAACATGGTCACCATCATGTTCGAGGTCGAGGAGGGCGACATCTTCCAGACCGCCGTGCTCGACAAGGTGCGCAGCGTCACCCTCGGCCTGCGCGAGGTCTCGGCGGTCAACCAGTACCAGATCACCTCGCTGGCCTCGAAGAAGCTCAAGGAAGTGCGCGCCTCCACCGCGGGCATCGAGAGTCGCCCGCTGATGTGGCCCGACCTGCCGGTGGACGCCGAGGCGATGGCCGAGCTGAAGCGCTCGGTGCTGCGCAACCCGATGGTCTACGGTCCCTACGTGTCCAAGGACCTGCAGGCCACCCTGGTCACCGTCGACTTCATCGACCGCCAGGTCGACTACAGCAAGGTATTCCACGAGGTCCGCGCGCTGATCGCCAAGGTCGACGACGGCAGCGTGAAGATCCGCGTGGTCGGCGACCCGATCCTCTACGGCTGGGTCAACCACTACCTGCCGGAGACCATCCAGCTGGTGCTGGCCGCCCTGGCGGTGACCCTGGTCATGCTGTTCCTCCTGCTGCGCACCTGGCGCGGGCTGTTCCTGCCGCTGCTGGCCGGCGTGGTCAGCGCGATCTGGGCGCTGGGCATCTGCCGCCTGCTGGGCATCCACTTCGAGCCGCTGGTGATCGTGGTGGCCATGCTGATCACCTCGCGGGCGGTGTCGCACTCGGTGCAGATCGTCAACCGCTTCGACGACGAGATCGAGCTGCTGCCGCCGGGCGCTGACACCTCGCGGACCGCCGCGCGGATCGCCCTGGCCGACCTGTTCCGTCCGGGCATGCTGGGGGTGATTGCCGACGCCGCATGCATGGCGGTGGTGGCGCTGAGTCCGATCCCGATGCTGCAGAAGCTCACCGTGCTGTCGGTGGTCTGGGTGTCGACCCTGACTGTCAGCGCGGTGATCCTCACCCCGGTGCTGCTGTCGTTCATCCGCAAGCCGCACGGCATGGCCCACCCGCTCAACTGCCTGCCGGGGCTGCGCAAGGTGCTCGACCTGGCCGTGCTGGTCTGCCTGTCGCGGGCCCGCTACGCGGTGCTCGGCGTCAGCCTGGTGGTGGTGGTCGGTGCCGGCCTGTACGCGCTGAACCTGAAGATCGGCGACGCCAATCCCGGTTCGCCGATCCTCTGGCCGCAGGCGCAGTACAACCAGGACTCGGCGGCGATCAACGCGCGCTTCGAAGGCGTCGACCGCATGTTCGTGGTGCTCGGCGACGACAGCCGCCCCGACCTGGTCAAGGGCAACGAGGCCCTGCAGGCGATGAACAGCTTCCAGCGCTTCATCGAGGCGCAGCCCGAGGTCGGCGGCTCGGTGTCCATCGCCGACGTGCTGCCGCAGGTCAACGCCAGCCTGCGCGAGGGCAACCCGCGCTACCTGGAGCTGGGCGACACGGGCAACCTCAACGGCAGCCTGATGGCCATGCTCGATTCGGTGTCCGAGCCGGGCGACATCTCGCGCTTCGCCGACGAGCACTACGCCAACGGCTCGGTCACCCTGATGTTCCGCGACCGCCAGGGCGAGACCATCCGCACCGCGGTGGCGCGCATCAAGGAGTTCATCGCCAGCCATCCGCTGAGCGAGGGCCAGTGGCACCTGGCCGGCGGCCTGATCGGCGTGATGGCGGCGGTCAACGAAATCATCCTGTCCAGCCAGATCGAGGCCATCGCCCTGGCCCTGCTGGTGCTCGCCGTGCTGTGCACCCTGGTCTACCGCTCCAGCGTCGCCGGCATGCTGTTCATGGTCCCGGTGATCATCTCCAACATGCTGACCTTCGCCTTCATGACCTGGAAGGGCATCGGCATGAACATCAACACCGTGCCGGTGGCCGCCCTCGGCATCGGCCTGGGGGTGGACTACGCCTTCTACATCGCCGACCGCGTCAAGGAAGAGATCGCCATCGGCAGCAGCCCCGAACACGCCATCCGCCAGGCCCTGCACAGCTCGGGCATGGGGGTCATCGTCACCGCCAGCGTGCTGATCCTCGCCACCCTGCTGTGGTGGGT
>DATCUN010000304.1:0-5206 GCA_036561825.1 Pseudomonas sp. | reverse complement strand
CGGCCGACGCGGCGCTGCGCGAGTTCGCCCGCGCCTGCTGCGCCGGACAGCGTGATCGCGCGGCGCTGATCGGGCTGATGGAGCAACTGCACCGGCGCATGCCCTTCACGCCGGGCATCACCCAGGTCGAGACCACCGCGGCGGAAGCCTTCGCCCTCGGCCTCGGCGTGTGCCAGGACCACACCCACGTGTTTCTGGCCTGTGCCCGCAGCCTGGGCATTCCGGCGCGCTACGTGTCCGGCTACCTGTGCCGTGCCGGGAGCAGCGAGCTGGCCAGCCACGCCTGGGCCGAGGCCTGGGTCGACGGTGCCTGGTACAGCTTCGACGTGACCAACCGCCTGACCCGCCCTGCGCGCCACCTCAAGCTGGCGGTCGGGCTCGACTACCTCGACGCCTGCCCGGTGCGCGGCATGCGCCGCGGCGGCCAGGAGCAGATGCACGCCCTGGTGCAGGAAGCCCCGCTGCTGCAGAACCAGCTGCCCGGCCAGCAGCAGTAAGGTCTGGCGCCGGCCGCGGGCCGGCGTCAGCGCCTGGCGTGCCGTCGGCGCAGCAGCCATTTCTCCATTTCCACCAGCAGCATCACCGCCACGGCGCAGGCCACCACCAGCGCCCAGCCGCGGGCGTCCAGCGCGGCGGTGCCGAACAGCGCCTGCAGCGGCGCCCAGTGGCTGAACGCCAGTTGCAGCGGCACCACCAGCAGCACCATGGCCCAGACCATCGGGTTGTCGCGCAGCCCGAAGCTCGCCGCCCCCTGCAGGCGGCGGGCGCAGAACAGGTAGCCGATCTCGCCGGCCACCAGGGCGTTGACCGCCAGGGTGCGGGCGACCTCCAGCGGCAGGCCGAGCTGCTCGGCGTAAAGGAACAGGCCGAGGCTGGCGCCGGTCAGCAGCAGGCCGACGAACAGCAGACGCCACAGCAGTTGCCCGGACAGCAGCGGCTCGGCCGGATCGCGCGGCGGGCGCTGCATCAGGTTGTTCTCGGCCGGCTCGAAGGCCAGCGCCAGCGCCAGGGTCACGGCGGTGATCATGTTGACCCAGAGGATCTGCAACGGCGTGATCGGCAGGTTGCTCAGCCCGAGGGCGATGGCGAACAGCAGTACCAGCGACTGGCCACCGCTGGTCGGCAGGATGAACAGGATCGACTTGCGCAGGTTGTCGTAGACCGTGCGGCCTTCCTCCACCGCATGGGTGAGGGTGGCGAAGTTGTCGTCGGCCAGCACCATCTGCGCGGCTTCCTTGGCCGCCTCGGTGCCCTTGATGCCCATGGCGATGCCGATGTCGGCGCGCTTGAGTGCCGGCGCATCGTTGACCCCGTCGCCGGTCATCGCCACCCGCTCGCCGCGGGCCTGCAGACGCTCGACCAGGCGCAGTTTGTGCGCCGGGTTGGTGCGGGCGAACACCGTGGTGTCGGCCAGACGCGCATCCAGTGCGGCATCGTCGAGCTGGTCGATCTCGGCTCCGGTCAGCGGCGTGCCGCCCCCCAGGCCCAGACGCTCGGCGATCACCGCGGCGGTGGCGGCATGGTCGCCGGTGATCATCTTCACCGCGATGCCGGCGCTGCGGCATTCGGCGATGGCGGCGATGGCCTCCTCGCGCGGCGGGTCGAGCATGCCGACCAGGCCGAGGAGAATGAAGTCGCCTTCGAGGTCGGCGTAGTCGAGCTGGCTCTGCGGTGCCGGCAGCGGGCGCATGGCCAGGCCGATCATGCGCAGGCCGCCGGCCGCGCCCTCGTGCAGACGGGCATGCCAGGCGCGTGGATCGAGCGGCTCGGCGTTGCCGTCGCGCAACTGGCGGTTGCACAGCTCGAGCAGCCGCTCCGGAGCGCCGAACAGATAGATCAGGCCGTGGCCGGCGTGGTCATGATGCAGGCTGGCGGTGCAGCGCAGCTCCGGGCTGAAGGGAATGCTGTCGACCCGCGGCAGGCGGCGCAGCTCATGGTCGCCGTCCAGGCCGAGCTTGCCGGCCAGGGTGAGCAGCGCCGCCTCGGTGGGGTCGCCGCTGATCTGCCAGCCTTCGGCGCCCTGGCGCAGGCTGGCGCTGTTGGCCAGCAGGCCGGCGCGGGCCAGTTCGAGCAGGTCATCGGCCGGCGGTGGTGCGAGCCGGCAGCCTTCGCGGCTCAGGCTGCCGCTGGGTTCATAACCGACGCCGCCGATCTGGTAAGCGTGCGCCGTGGTGAACACCTGCTGCACGGTCATCTCGTTGCGGGTCAGGGTGCCGGTCTTGTCCGAGCAGATCACCGTGACCGCACCGAGGCTCTCCACCGCCGGCAGGCGGCGGATGATCGCGCGATGGCGGGCCATGCGCTGCACGCCGAGGGCGAGGACGATGGTCAGCACCGCCGGCAGGCCTTCGGGAATCGCCGCCACCGCCAGGCCGACGGCCGCCATCAGCATCTCGCTGGGCGAGTAGTCGCGCCAGAACACGCCGACCGCATAGGTCAGGCCGGCGAGCAGCAGGATGGCCACGGTGAGCTGGCGGGCGAAACGCTGGATGTCGGCCAGCAGCGGCGTCTGCAGGCTTTCCACCCGGCCCAGCAGGCCGCTGATGTGGCCTAGTTCGGTCTGTTGGCCGGTGGCCACCACCACGCCGGTGCCGTTGCCGGCACTGACCAGGGTGCCGGAATAGGCCATGCCGTGGCGGTCGCCGAGGCTGGCGGCGGGGGCGACGGCGGCGCAGTGCTTGTCGGCCGGCAGTGATTCGCCGGTGAGCATGGCCTCGTCGATGCGCAGGTCGCGACAGTCGAGCAGGCGCAGGTCGGCCGGTACGCGGTCGCCGGCTTCGAGCAGGACGATGTCGCCGGGCACCAGTTGCTCGGCCGGCAGCGAGCAGACCAGGCCATCGCGGCGCACCCGGCTGTCGAGGGTCAGCAGCTTGCGGATCGAGCGCATGGCCTGTTCGGCCTTGCCCTCCTGGATGAAGCCGACCAGCGCGTTGATCGCCACCACGCCGAGGATCACCAGTGCGTCCAGCCGGTGGCCGAGCAGCCCCACCAGCAGCGCCGCGCCCAGCAATACATAGATCAGCAGGTTGTGGAACTGCAGCAGCAGCCGGCGGAACCAGCCCGGCCCGGCGGTTTCCGGCAGGAGGTTGGGACCATACTGGCGCAGGCGGCGCTCAGCCTCTTCTGCACTCAACCCGGCAGCGTGGCTGTGCAGCTGCTCCAGGCATTGTTGGGCGCTGCGTGCGTGCCAGTCCTGTGGCGCTGCCGGGGGCATGGCTGTTCTCCTGGTTGCTGCGGGTCATGCTCTGCGGCGCAGCCGCTCGGCCGGCACCGCAAGAGTCGAGTATGGTGCTTCAGTTGTCCGTGCGCTCGTAGACGTACGGCTCCATCAGGTCCTGCATGCTGTAGAAGCCGCTGTCCCGCGCCAGCAGGTTCTTGGCGGCGAACAGCACGCCATTGCCGAAGGCCTCGCGGGCGATGGACTCGTGGCTGAGGCGCACGGTCTGGTAGGGGAAGCCGAAGAGAATCTCGTGGCGGCCGACGATGCCGCCGGCGCGGATCGACTTGATGTCGTCGCTGCACTGGTCGAGGGTTTCGGCGATGACCCTGGCGGTGCCGGAGGTTTCCGGTTTGGCCGCGAAGTGCTCCTCGATGATGGCGATATCGGCTTCGGGAGCGATCTGCTTGAGGATCTTCGCCGCCAGGATCAGGAAGTTGATGCCGATGGTGATGTTCGGCGACCAGAGCACCCGGGTGTGCTCGGCCAGTGCCCGCAGTTGCTCGACCCGCTCCTCGGGATACTGGGAGATGGCGCTGATGATGGCGATGCCGCGCTGGCTCGCCTCGCGGGCATACAACTCGAGGCCGTCGGCGCTGGAGAAGTCGATGATCACGTCGACCGGATGGCGGTCGAGCAGGCTGTCGATGGCGATCTCGTCGCAGCCGAAGATCAGCGCCGGGTTGTCGGAGACCACGCCCAGGCAGTCGGCGGCCGACTTGCGCTCGGGATTGGCCGAGCCGCGGATGACCCACTGCAGCGCAGTGGCGTCGCTTTCAAGCAGAACGGAAGCGACAGACTTGCCTGTGCGTCCGAAACCTATCAATCCAACCTTCAATTTCCATGCCCTCGAGTGTCTGATTGTTGTTGTCCGAATACGCATACTCCCGGGGAAAATGACTGCGCGTTCAAAGTGTTGCGGCTGGTCCGGGCGGACCGACCGTGTCCCGACCTTACCCCATGGCGGCGCGAGGGGTCCACGCGCCAGGCCGGGGCCAAGGCTGCGCGATGGATGTGACGATTGCGGGATACTGCGCCGCAGCCCCCGAGTTACGGGGGCTGCGGCGTCGTAATATTCCGCAATAAAACCACGGTCTTTGCCGCCTGGCGGCGGCGGCTCGCCCAGTGGCGGGATCCGCAACCTGCGCCAAGCGTGGATGCGCCGGCAATTCGGCGCCGATCCGCTTTGCCTCGCGCCGCTGGCCCAGTACGATCAGCGCTTTTCGCGAAGGGAGTACGCGCATGCGCACCGAACTGGACAGCTGCCTGGCGGCCGTCAACCAGGTTCTGCTCGGCAAGGACAAACAGGTGCGCCTGGCCCTGACCTGCCTGCTGGCACGTGGCCATCTGCTGCTGGAAGACCTGCCGGGGATGGGCAAGACCACCCTCAGCCATACCCTGGCGCGGGTGCTGGGGCTCAGCTATCAGCGCATCCAGTTCACCTCCGACCTGCTGCCCGGCGACATCCTCGGCACCTCGGTGTTCAACCGGGAAACCGGGCAGTTCACCTTCCATCCCGGGCCGATCTTCGCCGAGCTGGTGCTGGCCGACGAGATCAACCGCGCCACGCCGAAGAGCCAGAGCGCCCTGCTCGAGGCGATGGAGGAGGGCCAGGTGACCATCGAGGGCGCCACCCGGCCGCTGCCGCAGCCGTTCTTCGTCATCGCCACGCAGAACCCGTCCAGCCAGGGCGGCACCTTCGCCTTGCCGGAGTCGCAGCTCGACCGCTTCCTGATGCGCGTGTCGCTGGGCTACCCGGCGCGCAGCGCCGAGAAGGCCCTGCTGCTCGGCGAGGCCCGCCGCGACCTGCTGCCGCGCCTCGAGCCGATCCTCGACCATGCCGCGCTGGCGCGTATCCAGGCACAGGTGCCGGGCATCCATGCCAGCGAGGCGGTGATCGATTACGTGCTGCGCCTGGTCGAGGCCACCCGCACCCAGCCGGCCTTCGCCCTCGGCCTGTCGCCGCGCGGCAGCCTGGCGCTGCTGGCG
>DATCUN010000303.1:0-3245 GCA_036561825.1 Pseudomonas sp. | reverse complement strand
CAGCAGCGGCCAGCCGAGCAGCAGGGCGCAGAGGCCGGTCAGCGGCCAGGCGCGCCACTGCAGGTAGGGCGTCAGGCCCTGCATCGGCACCACCTCGCCGCGCAGCACGGCGCGCTGGAACTGCGGCACATGGGCGTCGAGGCGGCCGAACGGGTCGATCAGCGCGGTGACGCCGTTGTTGGTGGCGCGGATCATCCAGCGCCCGGCCTCGAGGGCACGCATCTGCGCCATCTGCAGGTGCTGCAGCGGACCGATCGAGGTGCCGAACCAGGCGTCGTTGCTCACCGTCAGCAGCAGCTCGCTGCGCGCGGCGAGGCCGGCGGCGAATTCCGGATAGACCACCTCGTAGCAGATGTAGGGGGCGATGCGGTAGCCGCGCGCCTGCAGCATGGGCTGATCGGCCGGGCCGCGGGCGAAGTCGGACATCGGCAGGTCGAAGAAGGCGATCAGTCCGCGCAGCACATCCTGCAGCGGCACGTACTCGCCGAACGGCACCAGCTTCTGCTTCAGGTAGGTGCCTTCGCCCTGGCCGATCACCTGCACCGCGTTGTAGTAGCGCGGCTGGCCTTCGCCGTCGGCCTGGCGCAACGGTACGCCGGTGATCAGCGCGGCGTTGCGCTCGCTGGCGAAACGGCTCATCACGCTGAGGTAGCCCTCGGCGTATTCCTTGAGCACCGGCACTGCGGTTTCCGGCCAGACGTACAGGTCGGCCGGCGCCTCGGCAAAGGTCAGGTCGCGGTACAGGGCCAGCTGGGCGTTGAGCTGCTCGGGATCCCACTTCATGCTCTGTTCGACATTGCCCTGCATGGCGGCGACCTTGAGCGGTGCGCCGGCCGGCTGGGTCCAGGCGTGGTCCCTGAGCAGCAGGCCGCTGCCCCAGGTGGCGACGAGCAGCAGCAGGGCGATCAGGGCCGACGACCAGCGTGGCAGCAGCGCCGGCAGGTTGGCCAGCAGCGCCGCGGTCAGCGCCATGCCGAACGACAGCAGCCAGACGCCGCCGAGCGGGGCCAGCCCGGCCAGCGGCCCGGCGAGCTGGCTGTAGCCGATGTACAGCCAGGGGAAGCCGGTGAACAGCCAGCCGCGCAGGGCTTCCTGGGCCAGCCACAGGGCGGCGAAGGCCAGCGCATCGGCCAGCGGCGCGCGCTCGCGGCGCAGCCATTTGACCCAGACCCAGGCCGGCAGGGCAAAGAACAGCGCCAGCCCGGCGCTGAACAGCAGGGTCAGCAGGCCGGCCAGGGCGGGCGAGGCGGCGCCGTAGTCGTGGATGCTGACGTAGACCCAGCTGGTGCCGGCGGCGAAGGCGCCGAAGCCGTAGCACCAGCCGCGCGCCAGGGCGGCCCGTGGCGCCAGGCCGCGCAGGCCGAGGTAGAACAGGGCCAGCGACAGCAGGCCCAGCGGCCACAGGTCGAAGGGCGCCAGGGCCAGCGGCGTGAGGGCGCCGGCAGCCAGCGCAAGCAGGTGACCTGGCCAGCCGGGGCGGGTGATCCAGCGCATGGGGAATCCTTGCAGAATGCGGGGCAGGGCAGCTTAGCGGAGCGGCGCGCGGGCGGGTAGGGTGGGAAACGGCCGCAGGCCTTGCCCAGCGGACAACGCGGCGTCCCGGTGGAAAATCGCTTCGCGAGTTTTCCACGGGGTGGCCATCCACCCTACGCCTCGCTCGCCAGTCTCAGCGCACCAGCGGCGTCACTCGCAACAGGTGGATGCGCCGGCTGTCGGCGTTCACCACGCGGAAGCGGAAGCCGCCGATGTCAGTCACTTCGTTGCGTTTAGGCATGTGGCCGAAGGTGCTCATCACCACGCCGCCGATGGTGTCGAAGTCGTCCTCGGCGAAGGTCGTGGCGAAGGATTCGTTGAAGTCCTCCACCGGGGTCAGCGCCTTGACGATGAAGTCGCCGCTGGGCAGCGCCTTGATGTAGCTGTCCTCCTCGACGTCGTGCTCGTCCTCGATGTCGCCGACGATCTGCTCCAGCACGTCCTCGATGGTCACCAGGCCGGCCACGCCGCCGTATTCGTCGATGACGATGGCCATGTGGTTGCGATTGGCGCGGAACTCGCGCAGCAGCACGTTGAGGCGCTTGGATTCGGGGACGAAGGTGGCCGGACGCATCAGCTTGTGCAGGTCGAAGGCCTGTGTGCTGTCGCGCAGCAGCAGCGGCAGCAGGTCCTTGGCCAGCAGGATACCGACGACCTCGTCGAGGTTCTCGCCGATCACCGGGTAGCGCGAGTGGGCGGCGTCGATCACCGCCGGGAGGAACTCCTGGGGGCTCTGGCAGGCCTTGATGGTGATGATCTGCGAGCGCGGGATCATGATGTCGCGCACCTGCAGGTCGGCGACCTGGATGGCGCCCTCGACGATCGCCAGCGCTTCGGTGTCGAGCAGCTTGTTCTCATGGGCTTCGCGCAGGACTTCGAGGAGCTCCTGGCGGCTTTTCGGCTCATGGGAAAACGCCTGGGTGATTCTTTCCAGCCAGGACCTCTGCCCCTGGCTCGATCGGTCTTCGCTCATGTGTCCTTACTCTTCGTCACACGCATAGGGGTCGGGATAGCCCAGTTCGGCCAGCAGCTGCCGCTCCAGCGCTTCCATTTCCTCGGCTTCGTCGTCGTCGATATGATCGTAGCCGAGCAGGTGCAGGCAGCCGTGGATGGTCAGGTGCGCCCAGTGGGCGTCCAGGCTCTTGCCCTGCTCTCCGGCCTCGCGGGCGACCACCTGGGCGCAGATCACCAGGTCGCCGAGCAGCGGGATGTCCAGCAGCGGAACGCCGCCCGGACCTTCGGGCACCTCGGCGGGGAACGACAGCACGTTGGTGGCGTAGTCCTTGCCGCGCCAGGTGTGGTTCAACTCGCGGCCTTCGGCTTCGTCGACGATGCGGATGGTCAGCTCCGACGGTGCGGTGCGCTGGCGCAGGGCCAGTTCGCACCAGCGGCGCAGCTGTGCTTCGTCCGGCAGCTCGCCGGCCTCGGTGGCCAGCTGCAGATCCAGTTCAATCTGCATCGCGGCCGTCCCTTGCAGTGTCGTTGAGCTTGTCGGGCTTGCCTTGCAGGCGATGCTCGTAGCGGTCGTAGGCCTCGACGATGCGTTGCACCAGCGGGTGGCGCACCACGTCCTTGGCCTTGAAGTGGGTGAAGCTGATCCCCGGCACGTCGCGCAGCACCTCGACCACGTGGGCGAGGCCCGACTTGGTGCCGCGCGGCAGGTCGACCTGGGTGACGTCGCCGGTGATCACCGCGGTGGAGCCGAAGCCGAT
>DATCUN010000302.1:0-8167 GCA_036561825.1 Pseudomonas sp. | reverse complement strand
GGCCAGCAGCTGGGTCGGCCGTCGCGCCCTGCAGGCCCGCGGCCAAGCCTCGTCGCTGTACCTGTTCAGCTACTACCTCGGCTCCAGCACCGCCGGCACCCTCGGCGGCTTCTTCTGGCAGCACGGCGGCTGGACCGGTGTCGGCGTGTTCATCGCCGCACTGCTCGCGGCAGCGCTGCTGGTGGCGTTGCACCTGTCGCGGCTGCCGCCCAAGCAGGCGGAGGCCTGAGCGCACCGGGGTGGAAAACGAGCGCAGGTCTTTTCCACCCTCTGAAAGACAAAAGCCCGATCGATTGATCGGGCTTTTGTCTTTCAGAACAGCGCGCGGATCACTGGTGATACTGCGCCGACAGCTCGTGCACCGCCTCGATGAACACCCCGGCGTGGGCCGGATCGACCTCCGGGGTGATGCCGTGGCCGAGGTTGAACACGTGGCCGCTGCCCTGGCCGAAACGCTCGAGGATGCGCGCCACTTCGGTGCGGATCGCCGTCGGGTTGGCGTACAGCACGGTCGGGTCCATGTTGCCCTGCAGCGCCACCTTGTCGCCGACGCGGGCGCGGGCGTTGCGGATGTCGCAGGTCCAGTCCAGGCCGAGGGCGGTGGCGCCGGTGTCGGCCATCGCCTCCAGCCACTGGCCGCCGTTCTTGGTGAACAGGATCACCGGCACTTCGCGGCCTTCGTGCTGGCGGATCAGGCCGGCGACGATGCGTTCCATGTAGAACAGCGAGAACTCGCGGTAGGCCGCATCCGACAGGCTGCCGCCCCAGGTGTCGAAGATCTGCACGGCCTGGGCGCCGGCGAGGATCTGCCCGTTGAGGTAGCTGGTGACCGACTGGGCCAGCTTGTCGAGCAGCGCGTGCATGGCCTGCGGGTTGTCGTAGAGCATCGCCTTGGACTTGCGGAAGTCCTTGCTTGATCCGCCCTCGACCATGTAGGTGGCCAGGGTCCAGGGGCTGCCGGAGAAACCGATCAGCGGCACGCGGCCGTTGAGCTCGCGGCGGATGGTGCGCACCGCATCCATCACGTAGCCGAGGTCCTTTTCCGGATCGGGAATCGGCAGCGCGGCGATGTCGGCCGGGGTGCTGATGACCTTCTTGAAACGCGGGCCTTCGCCGGTCTCGAAGTACAGGCCCAGACCCATGGCATCCGGGATGGTCAGGATGTCGGAGAACAGGATGGCGGCATCCAGCGGATAGCGGTCCAGCGGCTGCAGGGTGACCTCGCAGGCCAGCTCGGGATTCATGCACAGGCTCATGAAGTCACCGGCCTTGGCGCGGCTGGCACGGTACTCGGGGAGGTAGCGTCCGGCCTGGCGCATCATCCACACCGGGGTGACGTCGACGGGCTGCTTGAGCAGGGCGCGAAGGAAACGGTCGTTCTTCAGGACGGTCATAACGGCTTCCGGCGAAAATTCAGGCGGGCATTGTCGCAAAGCACAACGCAAAAGGCACGGCGGGTGCCGTGCCTTTCGTGTCGCGCTTGACCGGGGTCAGCCCCGGCGGGGATCAGACGCCCAGGTAGTCGAGGATGCCTTCGGCGGCCTGACGGCCTTCGAAGATCGCGGTGACCACCAGGTCGGAGCCGCGCACCATGTCGCCGCCGGCGAAGATCTTCGGATTGCTGGTCTGGAACTTGTACTGCGCCTGCTCCGGAGCGACCACGCGGCCCTGGCCATCGATGGCGATGTCGAACTGCTCAAACCAGGGCGCCGGGCTCGGCCGGAAGCCGAAGGCGATCACCACCGCGTCGGCCGGCAGGATCTCCTCGGAGCCCGGGATCGGCTCGGGGCTGCGACGGCCACGGGCATCCGGCTCGCCGAGACGGGTCTCGATCACCTTGACGCCTTCCACGCGGCCTTCGCCGACGATGGCGATCGGCTGGCGGTTGAACAGGAACTTCACCCCCTCGTCCTTGGCGTTCTTCACCTCGCGGCGCGAACCCGGCATGTTTTCCTCGTCGCGGCGATAGGCGCAGGTCACTGCCTTGGCGCCCTGGCGGATCGAGGTGCGGTTGCAGTCCATCGCGGTGTCGCCACCGCCGAGCACCACCACCTTCTTGCCGGCCATGTCGATGAAGTCGTCGGCGGACTTCTCGAAGCCGAGGTTGCGGTTGACGTTGGCGATCAGGAAGTCCAGCGCGTCGTAGACGCCCGGCAGGTCCTCGCCGGCGAAGCCGCCCTTCATGTAGCTGTAGGTGCCCATGCCCATGAACACCGCGTCGTACTCGGCGAGCAGCTGGTCCATGGTGACGTCCTTGCCCACCTCGGTGTTGAGGCGGAACTCGATGCCCATGCCGCTGAACACTTCACGGCGGCGGGTCAGCACGCTCTTTTCCAGCTTGAACTCGGGGATGCCGAAGGTCAGCAGACCACCGATTTCCGGGTTCTTGTCGAACACCACCGGGGTCACGCCGTTGCGCACCAGCACGTCGGCGCAGCCGAGACCCGCCGGGCCGGCGCCGATCACCGCAACGCGCTTGCCGGTCGGCACCACCTTGGACATGTCCGGACGCCAGCCCATGGCGAAGGCGGTGTCGGTGATGTACTTCTCCACCGAGCCGATGGTCACCGCGCCGAAGCCGTCGGCCAGGGTGCAGGCACCCTCGCACAGGCGGTCCTGCGGGCAGACGCGGCCGCAGACTTCCGGCAGGGTGTTGGTCTGGTGCGACAGTTCGGCGGCGGCGAGGATGTTGCCCTCGGACACCAGCTTCAGCCAGTTGGGAATGTAGTTGTGCACCGGGCACTTCCATTCGCAATAGGGGTTGCCGCAACCCAGGCAGCGGTGCGCCTGTTCGGTCGCCTGCTGCGGCTTGAACAGGTCGTAGATCTCGACGAATTCCTTCTTGCGCTGGCGCAGCAGTTTCTTCTTCGGATCCTTGCGGCCGACCTCGATGAACTGGAAGTCGTTGTTCAGACGTTCAGTCATATCAAAACCTCTTTGCTGCAGCCTCAAGTCACGTGCTTCAAGCTGCGAAACTCATCTGGGGAACCGACAGGCCGGTCGCTGGACACGACCTGCGGTTCGACACGGCCTTACTGCGGGTTGGCCCGGGTGCTGGACAGCAGCGACTTGAGGCTCGCGGCCTTCGGCTTGACCAGCCAGAAGCGGCGCGCGTAGTCGTCAAGGTTGTCGAGGATCTGGCGACCCCAGGCACTGCCGGTCTCTTCTACGTACTCGACCAGCACGCGACGCAGGTGGCTGCGATAGGCCTCCATGGCCTCGCCGCTGATGCGCTGCAGGTCGACCAGCTCGTGGTTGACGCGGTCGAAGAAGCTGTTGTCATCGTCCAGCACGTAGGCGAAGCCGCCCGTCATGCCGGAGCCGAAGTTGCCGCCGGTCTTGCCCAGCACGCAGACGAAACCGCCGGTCATGTATTCGCAGCAGTGATCGCCGGTGCCTTCCACCACGGTGTGGGCACCGGAGTTGCGCACCGCGAAGCGCTCGCCCGCGGTACCCGCGGCGAACAGCTTGCCGCCGGTGGCGCCGTACAGGCAGGTGTTGCCGATGATGGCACTTTCCTGGCTCTGCAGCGCACTGCCCTGCGGCGGGGTGATGACGATCTTGCCGCCGGTCATGCCCTTGCCGACGTAGTCGTTGGCGTCGCCTTCCAGGCGCAGGTTGAGGCCGCCGGCGTTCCACACGCCGAAGCTCTGCCCCGCGGTGCCCTTGAAGCGGAAGCTGATCGGCGCGTCGACCATGCCCTGGTTGCCGTGCACCCGGGCGATTTCGCCGGAGATGCGCGCACCGATGGAGCGGTCGCAGTTGCAGATGTCCAGCTCGAACTCGCCACCACGCTTGGCCTTGATCGCCGGCAGCGCCATCTCGACCATCTTCTCGGCCAGCAGGCCCTGGTCGAACGGCGGGTTCTTCTCCACCTCGCAGAATTGCGGCTTGTCGGCCGGAATGTGCGCGCTGCCGAGCAGCGGGCTGAGGTCCAGGTTGCCCTGCTTGGCGGTCTCGCCCGGGAGCATTTCCAGCAGGTCGGTACGCCCGATCAGCTCGCCCAGGCTGCGCACGCCCAGCTTGGCCAGCCACTCGCGGGTTTCCTCGGCGATGAAGGTGAAGAAGTTCATCACCATCTCGACGGTGCCGATGAAGTGGTCCTTGCGCAGCTGGTCGTTCTGGGTGGCCACGCCGGTGGCGCAGTTGTTCAGGTGGCAGATGCGCAGGTACTTGCAGCCCAGGGCGATCATCGGCGCGGTGCCGAAGCCGAAGCTTTCGGCGCCGAGGATGGCGGCCTTGATCACGTCGAGGCCGGTCTTCAGGCCGCCGTCGGTCTGCACGCGGACCTTGCCGCGCAGGTCGTTGCCGCGCAGGGTCTGGTGCGCCTCGGCGAGGCCCAGCTCCCACGGGCTGCCGGCGTACTTGATCGAGGTCAGCGGCGAAGCGCCGGTGCCGCCGTCGTAGCCGGAGATGGTGATCAGGTCGGCGTAGGCCTTGGCCACGCCGGCGGCGATGGTGCCGACGCCCGGCTCGGCGACCAGCTTGACCGACACCAGCGCCTGCGGGTTGACCTGCTTGAGGTCGAAGATCAGCTGGGCCAGGTCCTCGATCGAGTAGATGTCGTGGTGCGGCGGCGGCGAGATCAAGGTCACGCCAGGCACCGCGTAGCGCAGGCGGGCGATCAGGCCGTTGACCTTGCCGCCGGGCAGCTGGCCACCCTCGCCGGGCTTGGCGCCCTGGGCGACCTTGATCTGCAGCACTTCGGCGTTGACCAGGTATTCCGGGGTGACGCCGAAGCGGCCGGTGGCGACCTGCTTGATCTTCGAGCTCTTGATGGTGCCGTAGCGGGCCGGGTCTTCGCCGCCCTCGCCGGAGTTGGAGCGCCCGCCCAGACGGTTCATCGCCTCGGCCAGCGCCTCGTGGGCCTCCGGCGACAGCGCGCCGAGGGAGATGCCGGCGGCGTCGAAACGCTTGAAGATGGCGTTGAGCGGCTCGACCTGATCCAGCGCCAGCGGCTGGGCCGCTTCCTTGACCTTGAGCAGGTCACGGAGCATCGACACCGGACGGCTGTCGACCAGCGCGGTGTAGTCGCGGAAGCGCGCGTAGTCGCCCTGCTGCACGGCTTCCTGGAGCAGACGCACCACGTCCGGGTTGTAGGCATGGTATTCGCCGCCGTGGACGAACTTGAGCAGGCCGCCCTGCTGGATCGCCTTGCGGTTGTTCCACGCCTCGGCGGCCAGCAGCTTCTGCTCGGCCTCGAGGTCGACGAAGCGCGCGCCCTGGATGCGGCTGGCGACGCCACGGAAGCTCAGCTCGACCACCTCGTCGGCCAGGCCGATGGCTTCGAACAACTGCGCACCGCGGTAGGAAGCGACGGTGGAGATGCCCATCTTCGAGAGGATCTTCAGCAGGCCCTTGGAGATGCCCTTGCGGTAGTGCTTGAACGACTCGTGCAGGTCGCCGAGCACCTCGCCGGTGCGGATCAGGTCGGCCAGTACCTCATAGGCGAGGAACGGGTAGACCGCGGTGGCACCGAAGCCGATCAGCACGGCGAAGTGGTGCGGATCGCGGGCGGTGGCGGTTTCCACCAAGATGTTGCAATCGCAGCGCAGGCCCTTCTCGGTCAGACGGTGGTGCACGGCACCCACGGCCAGCGAGGCATGCACCGGCAGCTTGCCGGGGGCGATGTGGCGGTCGGACAGCACCAGCAGCACCTTGCCGGCGCGCACGGCAGCCTCGGCCTGGTCGGCGATGGCGCGCACGGCGGCCTCGAGGCCCACGGACTCGTCGTAGTTGAGGTCGATGATCTGCCGCTCGAAGCCCGGGCGGTCCAGGGTCATCAGCGTCTGCCACTTGGCCGGGGAGATCACCGGGGTGTTGAGGATCGCGCGGTTGGCGTGATCGGCGGACTCTTCGAACACGTTGCGCTCGGCACCCAGGCAGGTTTCCAGCGACATGACGATGGCTTCGCGCAGCGGGTCGATCGGCGGGTTGGTCACCTGGGCGAACTGCTGACGGAAGTAGTCGTAGTTCGAGCGCACGCGCCGCGACAGCACCGCCATCGGGGTGTCGTCGCCCATAGAGCCGACCGCTTCCTGGCCCTGCTCGGCGAGCGGGCGCAGCACCTGGTCACGCTCCTCGAAGGTGACCTGGAACATTTTCATGTAGCGCTTGAGCTGCTCGGCGTCGTAGGTCGCGCCACCGTGATCGTCGTCCATCCCGGCCTGGATGCGCAGGGCATTCTGGCGCAGCCACTGGCGGTACGGATGCCGCGACTTCAGGCGGTTGTCGATGTCGGCAGTGTGCAGCACCTGGCCGGTCTCGGTGTCCACAGCGAGGATCTGCCCCGGACCGACGCGGCCCTTGGCCAGCACGTCTTCCGGCGCGTAGTTCCACACGCCGACTTCCGAGGCCAGGGTGATGTAGCCGTTCTTGGTGGTGACCCAGCGCGCCGGGCGCAGACCGTTGCGGTCGAGCAGGCAGACGGCGTGGCGACCGTCGGTCAGCACCACGCCGGCCGGACCGTCCCACGGCTCCATGTGCATGGAGTTGTATTCGTAGAAGCTGCGCAGCTCGACGTCCATGGTCTCGACGTTCTGCCAGGCCGGCGGAATGAGCATGCGCAGGCCGCGGAACAGGTCCATGCCGCCGGTGACCATCAGCTCGAGCATGTTGTCCATGCTCGAGGAGTCGGAACCGGTGCGGTTGACCAGCGGCGCGATGCTTTCCAGATCGGGCAGCAGCTCGTTGGCGAACTTGTTGCGCCGCGCCACCGCCCAGTTGCGGTTGCCGGTGATGGTGTTGATCTCGCCGTTGTGCGCCAGGAAGCGGAACGGCTGGGCCAGCGGCCAGCGCGGCAGGGTGTTGGTGGAGAAGCGCTGGTGGAACACGCAGATCGCGGTTTCCAAGCGCTCGTCACCCAGATCGGGGAAGAAGCTGGCCAGGTCGGCCGGCATCATCAGACCCTTGTAGATGATGTCCTTGGCCGACAGGCTGCAGACGTAGAAGTCCGCGTCGTCCTTCAGGGCGACTTCGGCGTGGCGGCGGGCATAGAACAGCTTGATCGCCATCTGCTGGTCGTCGAGGCCTTCGCCGCTGACGAACACCTGCTCGATGCGCGGCAGGCACTCCTGAGCGAGGCGGCCGAGCACCGAGGTGTCCACCGGCACAGCGCGCCAGCCCACCAGGCTCAGGCCCTGCGCCGCCAGCTGGGCGTTGACCGCCTCGCGGGCGCTGGCAGCCTTGGTCTCGTCCTGGCTGAGGAAGACCATGCCCACGGCATACTGCTCCGGCAGGTGCACGCCGAACTGCTCGGCGGCCAGCACGCGCAGGAAGCGATCGGGCTTCTGCAGTAGCAGACCACAGCCGTCGCCGGTCTTGCCGTCGGCGTTGATGCCGCCGCGGTGGGTCATGCATGTCAGGGCTTCAATGGCGGTCTGCAGCAGGTGGTGACTGGGCTGCCCATGCATGTGGGCAATCAGACCGAAGCCGCAGTTATCCTTGAACTGCTCGGGATGGTACAGACCAGCTTTCATAGGCACTCTCACCGGCTAACTTCTATTCGATTCGGGCGTTTTTTCGCAACTTATCGCGCCTTGCCAACACTTTTGCGGCGCTTGCTGCGATCACGGATGCGCCATTGTAGCGTGCGACTTATGTCCGAAAAAGAACAAATGGCGCGAAAGCGAAATTTTCATGTCGCATTTATAAAAGAAAAACCGGTGATGCGCCTAGGTGCATCACCGGTTTTTTCGCCCCCACCCGTCGAGTTTAGCGACCGGCCTGGCGGATTTCCTGCTGGATGCTGGCGAAGGTCCGCGGCCACGGCTTGCCGGCCTGCAAACGGCTCGGCAAGGCGCTTACCGCCGACTTGGCCGCCTCCGGGCTGGAGAAGCGGCCATAGGTGACCACGTACAGCGGCCTGCCCTGGTGCAGCTTGCGGAAGTAGCGGTACTCGCCACCGCCATCGCGCACCATGCTCTGTGCCGCGCCTTCCGACGCCGTACCGAGCAACTGCAGGGTGTACTGGCCGACGGGCTGCGACAGATACCAGCTGCTGTTGCCGGTGCCGCCGGCGGCAGGCGCCGGAGCGCTGGCCACTGGCGCAGCCGCTGCCGGCTTCACCGCCACCGCAGCCGCCTTGGGCGCTGCTTCGACAACCGGTGCCACCACTGCTGCCGGCTTAGGCGCCGTCGACGCGGGTGCCACTGCCTGGACAGGCTGC
>DATCUN010000301.1:0-2010 GCA_036561825.1 Pseudomonas sp. | reverse complement strand
GTGCGCTGTCGGCCAGGAAATCCTGGATCGGCCCGCCGCCGTCGGCTTCGGCCACGGCCAGTTTGTCCTGCTCGCGCCGGCCGAGCAGGGCGAAGTTCTCCGGCAGCGCCACCAGCCGGGCGCCGGCCTGCGCGGCCTGGGCGATCAGCCGGTCGGCACTGGCCAGATTGGTCGCTACCTCGCTGCCGGACACCATCTGCACGACTGCCGCCGTGAATGCCTGGGTCATGAAACTCGCCTCGGTCTGTCGTGGTCGAATCGCGCCTATGGTAGGGAAAGGTGGCTGAAGATTCGCCACCCTGTGGGAGGCCCGCCCTCGGGCCGAAGGGTTGGCCTGGAAGGGTCGGCATTGAAGAATCGCGGCGAGGGCGCCGCTCCTACACAGACGCCTGTAGGAGGCCCGCCCCCGGGCCGATGGGGTGGGGGTGCGGTATCCGGGGAGATCGCGGCGGGGGCGCCGCTCCTACGATCCGTTATTTGTGGGAGGCCCGCCCTTGGGCCAACTGGGCCGGCGCGGCGCCGATTCGAGCATGTGGCTAGAATGCCGGGCCTTTTGTCCTGCCGACGCGGTGGGCAGGATTTGGAAAGCGAGGAGAACATGCAGCCAGGGGTCGCGGTCAGGCATCTGACCAAGGATTTCGGTGGCCTGCGGGCGGTGGACGATCTGTCGTTCAGCGTCGGCGGCGGCGAGGTGGTGGGGTTTCTGGGGCCAAACGGCGCCGGCAAGTCCACCACCATGAAAATGATCACCGGCTACCTGGCGCCTTCAAGCGGCCAGGTCGAGGTGTGCGGCATGGATCTGGCCCAGCAGCCGCTGGCGATCAAGGCCGCCATCGGCTACCTGCCGGAGGGCGCGCCGCTGTACGGTGACATGACGCCGCGGCGGTTTCTGGATTTCGTCGCCAGCGTGCGCGGCATGGAGCCGGCCGTGCGGCGCCAGCGCATCGACGCGGTGGTGGACCGCATGGCGCTGCGCGGCGTGCTGGACCAGTCCATCGACACCCTGTCGAAGGGCTTCAAGCGCCGCGTGGGTCTGGCGCAGGCCATCCTGCACGACCCGCCGGTGTTGATCCTGGACGAGCCGACCGACGGCCTGGACCCCAATCAAAAGCACGAAGTGCGCGAGCTGATCCGCGACATCGCCGCCGACAAGGTGATCATCATCTCCACCCACATCCTGGAAGAGGTGGAGGCCATCTGCAGCCGCGCCGTGATCATTGCCGGCGGGCGCCTGCTGGCCGACGGCCGGCCGGCGGAACTGGCCAGTCGCTCGCAGTTCCACAACGCGGTGGTGCTGGTGCTGTCCGGCGGTCCTGCCGACCTGCGTGAGCAACTGGGCGCCGTGCCGGGCGTGCAGCGGGTGGAGGTATTGGAAGAATCCGCCGGGCGGGTCCGCCTGCGCCTGCTGGCCAGCCACGGCCGAAGCCTTCTGGAGGCGGTCAGCGCCAGGCTGCATGAGGCCGGCTGGCAGGCCGACGAGCTGTATGTGGAACAGGGGCGCCTGGACGATGTGTTCCGGCAGCTGACGCACGAGGTGGCCGGCCGGGAGACGCGCTCATGAATGCCATGCTGACGGTGCTGCGGCGCGAGCTGGCGGCGTATTTCTATACCCCGCTGGCCTATGTGTTCATCGTGATCTTCCTGTTCCTGAACGGGATATTCACGTTTTATCTGGGCCAGTTCTTCAGCCGCGGGCAGGCCGACCTGCTGCCGTTCTTCCAGTTTCATCCGTACCTGTACCTGGTGCTGATCCCGCCGGTGGCGATGCGCCTGTGGGCGGAGGAGCGCAAGACCGGCACGCTGGAGCTGCTGATGACGCTGCCGATCACCACCGGCCAGGCGGTGGTCGGCAAGTTCCTGGCCGCCTGGCTGTTCACGGCGGTGGCGCTGGCGCTGACCTTCCCGATCTGGATCACGGTCAGTTACCTCGGCGATCCGGACCATGGCGCCATCGTGGCCGGATATCTGGGCAGCCTGCTGATGGCCGGCGCGTACCTGGCGATCGGCGCC
>DATCUN010000300.1:0-2289 GCA_036561825.1 Pseudomonas sp. | reverse complement strand
AGCATGCACTGCACGGCGATACGCACCGGGGTCTTCAGATCCTGGCGGGCAAAGAATGCCGGCGCCAGCACCTTGATCAGCATGAAGGTGAGCACGCCCAGCGAATAGGCCTCCAGCGCATTCGCCGCCTGCACCACGTCGTTCTCGGTCATCTTGCCGTAGTGGAACAGGCTGGCGATCAGCGGCTCGGAAAGGATCGCCAGGGCCAGCGCCGCCGGCACGCCGACCAATAGCACCATGCGCAGCGCCCAGTCGATGGTCGCCGAGAAGGCCTTGGGATCGCCGCTGGCATGCAGACGCGACAGGCTGGGCAGGATCACCGTGCCGATGGCAATGCCGAAGGCGCCCAGCGGCAATTCCGACAGGCGGTCAGCGTAGTACAGCCAGGACACGCTGCCGGTCTGCAGGAAGGACGCCAGCACGGTATCCAGCAGCAGGTTGATCTGGCTGACCGACACGCCGAACAGCGCCGGCAGCATCAGCGTCATGATCCGCTTGACGCCCTCGTCCTTGCGGTTCGGCCGCGGGATCGGCAGCAGCTGGATGCGCGCAAGAAACGGCAGCTGGAACAGCAGCTGGGCCATGCCGGCGATGAACACGCCCCAGGCCAGCGCCATGATCGGCTGGTCGAAATACGGGGTGAGCAGCACGGTCGCGCCGATCATGCAGACGTTGAGCAGCACCGGCGTGAAGGCCGGCACGGCGAAGCGCCCGTAGCTGTTGAGAATGCCGCCGCAGAAGGCGGTCAGCGAGATCAGCAGCAGGTAGGGAAAGGTGATGCGCAGCAGCTCGCCGGCCAGGGCGAGCTTTTCCGGCTCGCCGCGAAAGCCCGGCGCGAACAGCATGATCAGGTAGGGCGAGGCCACCACGCCGAGGGCGGTGATCGCAGTCAGGGTCAGCCCGAGGGTGCCGGCGACCCGGTCGACCAGCTGCTTGACCTCGGCCAGGCTGCGCTGGGCGCGGTACTCCGACAGCACCGGGACGAAGGCCTGGGCGAAGGCGCCCTCGGCGAACAGCCGGCGCATGAAGTTGGGAATCTTGAAGGCGATGAAGAACGCATCCGCCGCCGGGCTCGAGCCGAAATAGGCCGCCACCACCATGTCGCGGACCATGCCGAGCACCCTTGAGAGCAGGGTCATCACACTGACTACGGCACTGGAGCGCAACAGACCGCTTTTGGTCGACTCACCGGACATGCTTTAATCCCCACCCTGCAAAGGTCGGCGAGTTTAAGCCAGTGCCTGCCCGTCCGACCAGCAACCCGCAGCCGCCGCCGGCGCTTGACAACACCGTCAGGCCTCGGCATGATTCGCGGCCTTATTTATTTGGTATCCCCCAGAATTCGAGGAGCTCGACGGTGGCAAACTCCCCCTCCGCCAAAAAACGCGCCAGACAGGCTGAGAAGCGCCGCAGCCACAACGCCAGCCTGCGCTCGATGGTGCGTACCTACATCAAGAACGTGGTCAAGGCTATCGACGCCAAAGACCTGGCCAAGGCTCAAGTCGCCTACACCGCTGCTGTACCGGTGATCGACCGCCTGGCTGACAAAGGCATCATCCACAAGAACAAAGCTGCTCGTCACAAGAGCCGTCTGAACGCCCACATCAAGGCGCTCGGCGCAGCCGCTCAGGCTTAAGCTTCTGTTCCGACAAGAAACCGGCTTCGGCCGGTTTTTTGTTGCCCGCAGAAAAGTGCTGCCCACCGCAGGGAGCGCACTGCGCACACCGCCCCACTACTCTAAACCTTGGCCGACACCACTCCTGCGACGCTATCCGGCTGGTACCGAGCCGCACGCCAGGCCGCACGCAACGCGCCAAAATCGATTGGCAACGGCGCGAACGCCGTGAGGGCGCTGAGGATCAGCAGGATTTGCAGCGGCATCAGTCCTCCCGAACAGGACTGGCGATGACCGTGGCGATGCACGGAAAGCCGTCACGCCCAGATACATTCAGGCATGCCTGTAATTAGCCTGACAAAATAATCCGCGATCCCCACACCCGAGGTGTGGTTCTTCGCCCGAGGTACCGGATGCGCCGCACCAAAGAAGAAGCCGAGCAGACACGCCGCGCCCTGCTGGCTGCCGCCGAACAGCTGTTTCTCGAACAGGGAGTGGCCCACACCACCCTCGAGCAGATCGCCCGCGCCGCTGGCGTGACCCGCGGCGCGCTCTACTGGCACTTCGAGAACAAGGCCCACCTGTTCCAGGCCATGCTCGAGCAAGTGCGCCTGCCGCCGGAGCAGCTGGCCGAGCGCCTGTCCACCTGCGGCGACCGCGATCCGCTGCAGGTC
>DATCUN010000299.1:0-2425 GCA_036561825.1 Pseudomonas sp. | reverse complement strand
GGACGCGCCGCCGGGGCAGGCGCCGGAGACGGGACGGCCGGTCGCGCTTCAGGCGCCGGCACGCGCGCCTTCAACGAAGCGATGAGCACGCGCATTGCCTCGTCGCGCTCCTGTTCACGCTGAGTTCGGTGGAGATCGCGCTGCGCCTGTTGCTGCGCCAGGAAGTCGAATTCGACCTGCAACGCCTGTTGTACGGTCTGCGGAAGGCGCTCGACCGTTTCCTGCCAGGCGCGCTGCTGGGCGGCAAACCGGGCGTCGAGCGATAGCGCGAGGGCATGGATCGCATCGGCATGTGCCGGTGCATGGGCGGCGGCGTCGGGCGCGCGCGCGAGGCGCCGCCGGACCTGGCGGGCCACCAGCAGGACACCGATCCACGCCCCGATCAAGCCGCACGACAAAGCCACCAGAACCCGCCCCAGGTTGGCGTTCATGCGCTCACCTCCTCGCCGTCGCCTTCCCATTTCTGCAGCAGTTCGAGCGGAATCGAATCCGCGACCTGCGAGAAGCGCTTACCCACCATGCGCTCGGCCTGCTTCAACAACACCGCCACCGGGCTGCTGGGCTCGTGATGCTCGAACCATTCGCGGGCGCTCCGGATGCGTGCGAGCACATCGTCGCGCGTGACGGCCTGAACGCGATCCGGCGCGATGGGTTCGATGGCGGGAACCGGCAAGGGTGTTTCCATGACCGCCTCCGTCTCGGCGGGGTCGGCCGCAGCGTGCCTGGCCGATGGGTCCACGAACAGGTCGAGCATCCGGCTCAACGGCGTCAGCGCGGGCGCCTCGTCGCCGAGTTGCGCCCGGGCCCATGCATCGATCGCATGCACGTGACCCGCCGCCACTTCCAGCCAGGCCAGCGGCGGCATGGGCGCCCTGGGCGACGCGCGCAGGGCCGCGAGCTGCTGTGTCACGGATTCCGGCGTCGCTGCCTCGGGCAACCGGGGCACGGCAAAGGCGCGCTCCACGTCGCGTACCGTCAGGCGCATGGCGGTGTTCGAGGCCACGGCGATCTCCCCCACGTCGGCCAGCAGGCCCTCGGGGTCCACCAGGCCGGCCAGGGCGTTGGCACGGACCGCCGGCTCGGCCTCGCCGTCGATGATCAGTTGCGGGTGCACCGCCTCGGGCCAGGCTTCCAGCAGTTCGCGCAGCATGCCGAGCACATGCGCCAGCCCCGCCGCCTGGCCAAGGCGGGTGCGGGCGCGGCACAGCCAGACCAGCAGATTGATGTCCTTGGTGCGCAGCAGCAGGCGTTGGCAGTCGCGCTCCACCTCGGCCCAGTTGGGCACTTCCGGGGTGCCGACGAAGCTGCCGTACTGGGCGTCGGCCTGGGGCGTCATGCGCGACAGCAGCACGGCGTATTCGTGGTCGTACTCCAGGCTGGGCCCGCAGGGCGCGAGGGCGCTCACCGGCTGGAGCCAGTCGATGGCGGGGCGCTCCGAGAGAGGCGGCGATGGGTTCGGGCGGGAAGGCAGAGCGGCGGCGTTCATGCGGACGGATCTAGAAAATGAAGAAGACGACGCGTCATGCGCCGAGAGACTGGCGGAGGTATTGCTCGGGCTCGAACACCATGCCGACGGCATAGTCGACCGGCGGCGCGGTGGGCGCTGTTGCTGCTGCGGTTGCCATCGCACCCGCCGACTTGGAGCCGCCCAGCCATGTCGACCAGCCGAGCTTCTCGACATCGCCCAGGCGCGCGGGTGGCGCGCTGTCGTTGCGCACCCGCAGTTCGACCTCCCAGACGAACTCGTAGCCGACGAAGCCGCGCACCCACGCCACCAGCAGCGGCAGGTCCTTGCCCTGCGGGGTGAAGCGCAGGTACTGGTCGAGTTGCAGGGGGCCGAGCACAAGCCTGAACTTGTTCTGCCGATCGGCCACGACCTCCCCCGCGATCGCGCCGACGCCCATGACGCTGGAGGTGCGCGGCTTGCCGAGACGGGTTTGGTCTTCGTCGTCGATGCGGATCCAGTGCATGACGAATTCGTCCAGCCGGACGGGCACCGCGAAGAAGCGCGCCAGGGTCTGCGCCAGGCCGTCGGGGTTGCGCGCTTCGCGGCTCAGGTGCGTGGAGGCGGCCATGCGTGCATGGGGCGGCAGCACCGACGTGCGGATCTCCAGCGGGTCATGCCCCGTCAGCTGCGCGATGTAGCGGCTGAAAGTTTCGTCGTCGGCGCGATCGAGGCCGGCTGCGGCCTGGCTCTGCGACCACGCACGGTACATGTGCGTGAGGTAGCGGTGATGAAAGAGGTCGAGGAAGTCGGCGAGCGTGCTGTCGTTGTGGTTCTCGGTGCGCTCGCGCACCATCTCCGTGTAGTGCAGCGGCAAGGGGCCGTTGGGCCCGAGCAGGCCGAGGCCATACAGACGCACCACCGGCACCGCCGGGTTGTTGCCGGCGCGCGGCACGGGCGCGCCCGGCACCACGGGCGCCT
>DATCUN010000298.1:0-2495 GCA_036561825.1 Pseudomonas sp. | reverse complement strand
TGCCGACCCGGCCCTTGCCGCTGTCCAGCTTGACCCCGAGCAGGCCGATGGCATCGACGCCGAAGCCGACGGTGCCCGGGGTGTAGCCGGACTTGAAGTTGAGGATGAAGCCCTGGGCCCACTCCTCGGCCTTGGATTTGTCCTGCGCCGCCGCGTTGCCGACGATGTCGGAGAAGTCGCGGCTGAAGTAGTAGTTGCGCAGCTGTAGGGTCGCGGTGGAGTCCTCGATGAAGCCGCCCTCGGCTGCCATGGCCGCGACCGGAAATGCCAGCGCCACACCGCTGGAAGCCATCATCAGATAGGGAAGATTCGCTTTTTTCATGTGCCTACTCTTTTTTATTATTTGAATACACCGCCGCCACAGGACGACCGGCCAAGCAAGGCCCTTTCAGCAATAGGCTGAACAAGGCAACAACCCATTAATTGCATACCGCGGAAAACTCGAAGGCGATGGCTGCTGCGTCATCTGATGGATGTTTCGCAACCGCGCCTGTTGCCCATCTTCTATTTTCCACTGCAGAACACAACCGCAACTTTATTTATGTGTTCGCTGAACGCACACCCATTCAACCCCGATAGAAATACAACCATCAGCGCAGCAAGTGATATCGGCAGCCGAACAACTTCAGTAGCCCTGAATAATTATTCCGGAGATCGGCATGGGCATAGGAATACGCCCGCGCCGTATATATTGCCGGACGCAGTACGGTGCACCCGAGTGGCGCGCCGTGCTGCGTCCGGCAGCCCGCGATGACGGCCTCAGGCCGCCGCGCGATCCGCCAGGCTCTGCGCCTGCACGGCGCTGCGGCCGCTCAGCGAGAACACCACCATGGCGAGGGCGGCAATCGCCCCCGGGATGGCGAAGGCCATGAAGTTGAGTTGCAGCGGCAGGTTGATGCCGAGCAGCGCCCCGCCCAGCAGCGGGCCGACGATGGCGCCGTTGCGGCCGATGCCGGAGGCCCAGCCGAGGCCGGTGGAACGGATCGACAGGCCGTAGAACTGCGCGGCACAGGCGTACAGGAGGATCTGCGTACCGATGGTGGTGGCGCCGGCGACGGCGATCAGCAGGTAGAGCACCGGCATCGGGGTCTTGAAGCCGAGCAGGCTGATCGACACCGAAGCGACGATGAAGAACGCCACTAGCACCCGCGGCAGGTTCATGCGATCGCCCAGCCAGCCACCGCCGATGGCGCCGACGACCGAACCGAGGTTCAGGGCGAGCAGGAACGACAGGCTGGAGCCCAGGCTGTAGCCGGCGTTGGCCATCAGCTTGGGCAGCCAGGAGCTGAGCGCGTAGACCATCAGCAGGCAGCAGAAGAACGCCACCCAGATGGACAGGGTGCGCACCGCACGACCTTCGCGGAACAGCTCCAGCACGGCAGCGCCCTTGCCCTTGCCGTCGACCATTTCCAGCGTGTCGTCAGCCTGCAGCTTGCGCGCCGGATCGACGCGCTCGAGCAGCGCACGGGCCTGCTCGCTGCGCCCCTGGCGGACCAGGAAACCGATCGACTCGGGCAGGAACAGCATGATCACCGGCAGCAGCAGCAGCGGCACGGCGGCGGCGAAGAACATCGCCTCCCAGCCGAAGCGCGGCAGCATGTACATGCCGACGCCGGCGGAAAGCATGCCGCCCACCGCGTAGCCGCTGAACATGATGGCGACCAGGGTGCTGCGCAGGCGCTTGGGCGCGTACTCGTTCATCAGCGCCACCGCGTTGGGCATCAGGCCGCCACAGCCGAGGCCGGCGACGAAGCGCAGGATGCCGAACTCGGTCGGGCCGCTGGCGAAGCCGTTGAGCACGGTGGCACCGCTGAACAGCACGAAGCAGATGGCGATGCCCTTCTTGCGGCCGATCTTGTCGGCCAGGGTGCCGAAACACAGGGCGCCGAACATCATGCCGAACAGCGCATAGCTGCCCAGCGCGCCGGCCTGCAGCGGGGTCAGCCCCCACTCCTTCATCAGCACCGGCAGGACCACGCCGTAGATGAACAGGTCGTAGCCGTCGAAGATCAGCAGCAGCGCGCACAGGCACATGACCATCCAGTGGAAACGGGTGAAGGGCGCGTTGTCGATGATGTCGTGGACGTCGATTTTTTTCATGGCTTATCTCTTGTTTTTATTTGCAGCGCAGGAAAAACCCGCTGCGCATGGGCGCAGCGGGCGGGAAGACAAATGGATGGTTCAGCCGAGGTCGCCACCACCTACCGGCAGGGTCACGCCGGTGATGTAGGAGGCCTCGTCGGAAGCGAGGAAGAGGATCGCCCCGGCCTGTTCGTCGATGGTGCCGTAGCGTTTCATCAGGCTGCTGTCGATGGTCTGGTCGACGATCTGCTGGTACCAGACCTTCTCCTGCTCGCTCTGCTCGGCGCTGTTGCGCGGGATGCGCCGCGGTGGCGCCTCGGTGCCGCCCGGTGCGGTGGCATTGACGCGGATGCCGCGCTCGGCGGTTTCCAGGGCCAGGCAGGCGGTCAGTGCGTTGACGCCGCCCTTGGCCG
>DATCUN010000297.1:0-4886 GCA_036561825.1 Pseudomonas sp. | reverse complement strand
ATGGACCGTCTGGCGGCGGCCTTTCCGCACTGGAGCGCCACCCCGGTGGCCGAGCGCGCGGCGGTGCTCGAGCGCCTGGCCTACCTGCTGGAGGTGCACCGCGCCGAGCTGCTGGCGCTGTGCTGCCTGGAGGCCGGCAAGACCCTGCAGGACGGCATCGACGAGGTGCGCGAGGCGGTGGACTTCTGCCGTTACTACGCCGCGCAGGCCCGCGAGCGTCTGCTGCGCGACGAACTGCCGGGGCCGACCGGCGAGCGCAACGAACTGTTCTACGCGGGGCGCGGCGTGTTCGCCTGCATCAGTCCGTGGAACTTCCCGCTGGCGATCTTCCTCGGCCAGATTGCCGCGGCCCTGGTGGCCGGCAACACCGTGCTGGCCAAGCCGGCCGAGCAGGCCAGCCTGATCGCCATGCGTGCCGTCGAGCTGCTGCTGGAGGCCGGTCTGCCGCCCGCGGTGCTGGCGCTGCTGCCCGGCGACGGCGCCACGCTGGGGGCGGCCTTCTGCAGCGATGCGCGCCTCGCCGGGGTGTGCTTCACCGGCTCGACCGACACCGCGCGACTGATCAATCGCCAGCTGGCCGACAAGCCCGGCGCCCTCGCTGTGCTGATCGCCGAGACCGGCGGGCAGAACGCGATGATCGTCGACTCCACCGCTCTGCCGGAGCAGGTGGTCAAGGATGCCGTGCAGTCCGCCTTCACCAGTGCCGGCCAGCGCTGTTCGGCGCTGCGCGTGCTCTACGTGCAGGAGGATATCGCCCCGCGGGTGATCGAGCTGCTCGCCGGCGCCATGGCCGAGCTGCGGGTCGGTCCGCCCGACCGGCGCGCCACCGATGTCGGCCCGCTGATCGACGGCGAGGCGCGCGCGACGCTGCTGGCGCACATCGACCGGCTCAAGGGCGAGGGCCGCCTGATTGCCGAGACGCCGTTGCCCGCCGGGCTGGACGGCCACTTCGTCGCCCCGGTGGCCTTCGCGATCGAGGGCATCCACGCGCTCGAGCGGGAGCATTTCGGCCCGGTGCTGCACGTGGTGCGCTTTGCCGCCGGCGAGCTGGAGCAAGTGGTCGCGGCGATCAACGCCACCGGCTACGGCCTGACCCTCGGCGTGCACAGCCGCAACGACGACACCGTGCGGCGTATCGAGCGGCTGGCGCGGGTCGGCAACCTCTACGTCAACCGCAACCAGATCGGTGCGGTGGTGGGGGTGCAGCCATTCGGCGGGCTCGGTCTGTCGGGCACCGGTCCCAAGGCCGGGGGGCCGAACTACCTGCTGCGCTTCGTCAGCGAGCGCTGCACGGCGACCAACACCGCCGCGGTGGGCGGCAACGCCGCGCTGCTGGCGCTGGGCAACGACTGATCGGGCGCCGCGCGGCGTGATCTGTGGCACGCCGCCGGATTGCGCGTTGTGGTTGCCTCGCCCGCATTGTGCCAAGCAGTCCACACTCCGGCCGGCGGGGCCCGGTTATCCTGTGCGCCGGCCATTACCCGGCCATCATTCGCCGGCTGGCCGGCCCCGTCCCTTACCGTCAACGCCCTGTTGAGAGCCCCTCGCGCATGTTCATCACGCATCCCGCTCCAGGCCCGGCATACGCGGCGCTGACGGCCGTCGGTCGGGTGCGTCAGCACAACGAAGACGCCATCCTGTGCTGCCCGCGGTTCAACCTGTGGGCGGTGGCCGATGGCATGGGCGGCCACCAGCGCGGCGAGGTGGCCAGTGCCCTGGCGTTGAAGACCCTGCAAAGCCAGATCCGCCGTGGCGAGGATCTGCTGGGCGCCATCCATGGGGCCAATGCGGCGATTCTCGCCGAGGCCAGCCAGGATGATAGCCAGCGCGGCATGGGCACCACCCTGGTTGCCGTGTGCTTTTCCGGTGCCGATTTCCAGCTGGCCTGGGTTGGCGATAGCCGCGCCTACCGGGTGGGGGCCACCGGCATCGAGCAGTTGAGCCGCGATCACAGCTGGGTACAGGCAATGGTCGATGCCGGGCGGATGACGCCAGAGGAGGCTAGCTGCCACCCCCGGCGCAATATCGTCACCCAGTGTCTCGGTCAGGCTGACCAGGAACTCCAGGTCGATCAGGTGCAGGGACGCCTGGGCAGTGGCGAGCTGCTGCTACTGTGCAGCGACGGCCTGACCGGCGAACTGAGCGATACCGAGATCCAGCAGCTGTGCGCCAGCGCCGCCACGCTCGATGCCCTGGTCGACGATCTGGTCGAGTCGGCCAACCGCAAGGGTGGCAAGGACAACATCTCCTGCATCGTGCTGGGCTTGGTGGCGCCAGCGCCCGCCGAAGAGCGGCCGCGCAGCTTTCTCGACAAATTGTTGAAACCCGCAAAATCCTGATTCGGCGTCCCACTCCCATGAGCGACAGCGCACTCGTAATTCCCGGCTACACCCTGCACGGCCCGCTGGGCAAGGGCGGCATGGCCGAAGTCCACCTGGCCACCCAGCAGTCGCTGCAGCGCAAGGTGGCGATCAAGATTCTCAGCAAGTCCGAAGACCAGGCATTCATCCAGCGCTTCATCAAGGAGGGGCATCTGGTCGCCTCTCTGCATCATCCCTCGATCATCACCATCTACGACATCGACCAGCTGGCCGACGGCCGCCACTACCTGGCCATGGAGTTCCTGCCCGGCGGCGACCTGGCCCGGCACAAGGGCGAACTGTTCGCGCCGGAGCGCGCGCTGGCCATTGTTCGCCAGATCGCCAGTGGTCTGGCCGTGGTGCACGACAAGGGCCTGGTGCATCGCGACGTGAAGCCGGCCAACATCCTGTTCCGCGGCGACGGCACCGCGGTGCTCACCGACTTCGGCGTGGCCAAGGACCTCGACCTCGACAGCGAACTGACCCAGTTCGGTATCGCCGTCGGCAGCCCGGCCTACAGCAGTCCGGAGCAGGCGCAGTGCCTGCCGCTGGACGCGCGCAGCGACATCTACAGCCTGGGGGTGATCCTGCTGGAGATGCTCACCGGCAGCAATCCCTTCCGCGGCGGCAACTACACCCAGACGGTGATGAACCACGTGCAGATGCCAGCACCGGCCCTGCCGGCTGCCCTGGCGGGCTGCCAGGTTCTGCTCGAACACATGCTGGCCAAGGACCCGGAGCAGCGCTTTGCCGACTGCCGGGCGCTGCTGGCGGCGCTGGACCAGGTCGAGCTGACCGATCCGGACGAAACCCGCATTGGCCCGGCGGTCGGCCTGACCGCCACGCGAGCGGAGACCCCGCTGGCTCCGCCCCAGGTCAAGGCTGCGCAGGCCGCCAAGGCGCGCAGGTCGGTGCTGCCGATACTGCTCAGTGTGCTGGCGCTGCTGGTCACCCTGACCGCCGGCGGCCTGTATTGGCACCAGAAGAGCCAGATCAACGACCTGCTGGCCCAGGCCGAGCAGCGTCTGGCCGCCGGACAACTGGTGGAGCCGGCAGAGGGCAGCGCCGAGCACTACTTCCGCGCGGTGCTGGCGATCGATGCGCGCAACCAGGCGGCCCTGGGCGGTCTCGAGCGGGTCAAGGCCGCGCGCATCGCCGGCTTCCTCGCGCTGGGCGAGCAGCGCCTGGGCGAGGGCAAGCTGCTGGAGCCGGTGCAGGACAGCGCCGACCATTACTTCAACCAGGCCCTGCTTCTGGACGCCGGCAATGCCGGCGCTCTCGACGGGCTGCGCCGGGTGCTGGACGCGCGCATCGCCGCCAACCTCGCCCGCGCCGAGCAGAGCCTCGCCGAGCAGCGTCTGCTGCAGCCCGAAGACGACAGTGCGGTGCATTACTACCGGCAGATTCTCGAATGGGCGCCGGGGCACGAGCAGGCCGTGGCCGGGCTGCAGCGCGTGGCCATGCTGTATCGCGACCTGGCCAATGCGGCCTACCGCAAGGGCAACTTCCCCGGCGCCCTGGCGATGATCGACAACGGCCTGCAGGTGGAGCCGCAGCATCCGCAGCTGCTCAGGATGCGCGACGAACACCAGGCGTTGCTGAGTTCGGCGCGTGCCGCCAAGGCATCCCAGGCCAGCCGGCCGGCGCCGCGGCAGTCCACGCAGCAGGGCCAGCCGGGGCAGGAAGAGAGCAATCCGATCAAGCGGGTGTGGACCAATCTATTCGGTAACTGACAGGCATGCCGCCATGACCGGCGGGACGTGAACAGGACAGGCTTCATATGCTCAAACTGCATTTCAAGGACGGTCGCCAGGCCCCCATCTGGCTGGTCGAAGAGCGCTTCAGCATCGGCGAGGATCGGCGCAACCAGCTGGTGCTCGCCGAACCCGGGATCGGCGCCTTCCATGCCGAGATCATCCAGCGCGACGGCCTCTACTTTCTCCGCGACTGCGACAGCGCCGGCGGCACCTTCGTCAACGGCCAGCGCATCGCCACCCAGTACCAGCTGCGCCCGGAGGATCAGCTGCGCATCGGCTCCGTCGAGCTGCTGCTGCTCGATCCGGGCAAGGCCGTGGTGCGCCCCGATGCCACCGTGCGCTGGTATCTGCAGGTGAACTCGGGCGAGCTGCTAGGCAAGAAGTTCCAGCTCCAGCCGGGCAGCCTGGGCGTCGGTCGTTCGAGCAAGTGCGAGCTGTGCTTTGGCGATCCGGAACTGTCGCGCCGGCACGGCGAATTCTTCCTCAAGGACGATGTGCTGGAGGTCAAGGACCTGGCCTCGGCCAATGGCGTGTACGTCAACCGGCAGAAGGTCGACACCGCGGTGCTGACGCCCGGTGACGAGGTGCGCATGGGTTCGCTGAGCCTGCTGGTGATCGGCCCCAAGGTGGGGGCTCGACCGCTCGAGGAGGAGGATGAGGACGCCACCCAGTTCATGAAGGTCGTCGACCTGCCGAAGGTGGACAAGCCCCAGGCGGCCGGCCGGGCGCCGGCGGCCAATCCGCTGCGCGCCGCGGCGCAGGCCGAAGC
>DATCUN010000296.1:0-2394 GCA_036561825.1 Pseudomonas sp. | reverse complement strand
ACCCTGCCGTCGCCGCTGCGCCTGAGCCCGGCCCAGGCCGAGGCTTTCGCCCGCGCGCTACGCTGCCCGGTCAGCCTGGTGCTGGCCGAGGAGGGGCTGCCCGTGCAGCGTGCCGAGTGGCTGGCGCTGATCGAGAGCCTGCCGATCGCGCTGCACCGCCTGCCCGGAGGCCATCACCTGCACCTCGACGACGAGGCTGGCGCAACTGCAGTAGCAGACTGTTTCAAAGCCCTGTTCGCTGCGCCTTGACTTGCGCCGGGCAACTGTCGAGGCTGGCGGGATTGCACGGGAGAATTGCATGATCGAGCAGTATACCGCCGGAACCGCCAAGGGCCGCAGGATGTCCGTTGCCTTCGAGCTCGCACTGCGGGCCGTGCCGACGAAGACGATCCGATGAAGGCATGGAGACCCGCCCTGGCCGTCGCCGCGCTGCTGGCCAGTCCGGCGGCGAGCGCGGATGTGCCAGGCAGCAGCGACCTGGAGTTCCTGCCGCGCTTTGCCCGCGCCGAAATCGTCGACTACCGGCAGGAGGACAGCGTCGAGCGCATCTACCCGCAGAGTGCCTTGCGGCGCATCAGCGGCCGCCTGCGGGTGGATGGCGAGATCGACGTGGTCGGCCGCCTGAGCGCGCTGACCTACGAGCTGCCGGCCGGGCACAGCAGCGGCGACGCCTTCGCCCAGGCGCGCACCGCGCTGCTGGCACAGGGCGCGCTGCCGCTGCACTGGTGCGAGGGGCGCGAATGCGGCGCCAGCAGCCTGTGGGCCAACAACGTGTTTGGCAATGCGCGGCTGTACGGCCCCGACGAGCAACAGGCCTACCTGTTGCTGCAGTTGGCCGCGCCGCGGCAGAACAGCCTGCTGGTGCTCTATGCGATCACCCGTGGCACGCGGCGTGCCTACCTGCATGTCGAACAACTGGAAGCCAATGCGCCGCTGGGCGAGCATCTGCTGCCCAACGCGGAAACCCTGCTGCGCCAGCTGAAGACCGCCGGTGTGCTGGAACTGGCGCAGCTGCCGGGCGAGCCGGCCGATCCCTGGCTGGCCCTGCTGGCCCGTGTCCTGCGTCTGGATACCGGCGTGCGCCTGCTGCTCAGCGGCCGCAGCGCGCCGGCCTGGCGCGATGCCCTGATCGAAGGCGGTACCCGCGCCGTGCGGCTGGAAAGCGCCGTGAGCGAGGCGCCGGGATTGCGTGTGGAGTGGTTGCGTTGAGCCGCTGCAGCGTGGCGGCGGGTGTGGTTTTTTCGCCGGCGGCGGCCGGCAGCCTGTTGCAAGGGATGGCCCGTTGACTGCTCTCCGCCCTGACGGACGGAGATTCCCAATTCACCAAGATCAGGACAGCGGTACACAACCGATGCCACTTACGTCCTCTCCAAGGGCTAACACCGCCAGCCCGGCGGCTTTAATGTTGATCGCGGCGTTCAGATCGCGGTCGTGTTCCGAGCCACACGCCGGACAAGTCCAGTCGCGGACCTTCAGCGGCAGCGAGGCCAGGGTGTGACCGCAGCACGAACAGCGTTTGCTGCTGGGGAACCAGCGGTCCAGCTTGACCAGCTGGCGCCCGGCCCATGCCGCCTTGTACTCGAGCTGGCGGACCAGCTCGCCCCAGCCGGCATCGGCGATGGACTTGCTCAGGCGCCGGTTGCGGACCAGGTTTTTCACCGCCAACGACTCGACACAGACCACTTGGTTTTCGTTGATCACTCTGCGCGACAGCTTATGCAAGCCATCGAGTCGGGTATCGGCAATTTTTGTGTGCAGGCGGGCGACCTTCTGTCGGGCTTTAGCCCGGTTCTTCGAGCCCCGTTGCTTGCGGCTCAGCGCCCGCTGGGCTTTCGCCAGGCGGGCAGCATACTTCGCGGTGTGGCGCGGGTTGTCGATCTGTTCGCCTTCAGCGGTGACGAACAGCGCCTTCAGGCCGAGGTCGATGCCGGTCGTCCGCGGTGTCACCGGCAGCAGCTCGGTTTCTACCTCGCACAGCAGCGAGACAAAGTAACGGCCGGCGGTATCGCGGGAAACCGTCACCGTCGACGGTGCAGAGGGCAACGTCTCCCGCTTCTTGGTCCAGCGGATGTCCAGCGACTCCTTGCACTTGGCGAGGAACAATTGGCCATCCTGGTACTTGAAGGCAGAGGCGGTGAACTCAGCCGACTGACGGTGTTTCTTCGATTTCGTCGTCGGGTAGCCGGCGCGCTTGTCAAGGAACGCTTGGAACGCCTGCTGCTGGTGCCGGAGGCACTGCTGCAGCGGCACACAGGACACCTCGTTGAGATAGGCCCGATCCGGGTCTTTCTTCAGCGCGGTCAACCGGGCGCTGGCTTCCTTGTAGCCTATGCGTGTTTTCTCTTGCTGAAACGCCTCGGTGCGCCAAGCCAGGATCGTGTTGTAGACGGAGCG
>DATCUN010000295.1:0-3640 GCA_036561825.1 Pseudomonas sp. | reverse complement strand
CAGAACTTCAACCTGTTTCCGCACCTCACGGTGGGCCGCAATGTGATGCTGGCCCCCACGCTCGTCACCAGCCAGCCCAAGGACGTGGCGCGCCAGAATGCCCAGCGACTGCTGGCGCGCGTCGGTCTGGCGGAAAAGTTCGATGCCATGCCCGAACAGCTCTCGGGCGGCCAACAGCAGCGCGTGGCCATCGCCCGTGCGCTGGCCATGAACCCGGAGATCCTGCTATGCGACGAGGTCACGTCGGCACTCGACCCGGAACTGGTCGGCGAGGTGTTGCAAGTGGTCGAAGGACTCGCTGACCAGGGCATGACGCTGATCATGGTGACCCACGAAATGGGTTTTGCCCGGAAGGTGAGCGACCGTGTAGTGTTCATGCACCAGGGCCGTGTGCACGAGATGGGCGTGCCCGAACAACTGTTTGGCAACCCGCAGACACCCGAGCTGCGCCAGTTTCTTGGCAAACTGCATTGACGCCTGGTTTTCTGGTGAAAATGGCCTCTACCGCTTATGGAGTAAGCGGTAAGTGCTATTGAATTTGATGGCCTTGTGGGCCACCAAGACGCCGGTGGCGTGGCTGCGCTCCATGCCATAAGCCTTGCCGCGTACGCGCCAAGGATGGAGCGCGAGCCTGCGTGCTATTCCAGAATCTCCATGGTTGGCGGGGTGATGGCGGTTCATCAGGCCCATAGGGGGGCGATTTCGCGGGGTGGATCGGGCCAGCGAAAGCGGCGCCATTCCTGAATCGGCGTGTAGCCTTGGCGGAGCCGGCCGCGGACACAACGGCAAATCGCCGTGCCGCACCTTAAAATCATTGTTTGCGCAGCCTGAACTGCCTTCCGATCCCTGGGCACCGGCCGTGCCTGCTTGCGACGCATCCAAACTTGTCATGCTGACATTCCAACAAATCATTCTGAAACTGCAGTCGTACTGGGACGCCCAGGGCTGCGCGCTTTTGCAACCCTACGACATGGAAGTGGGCGCCGGTACGTCGCACACTGCTACGTTTTTGAGAGCGATTGGCCCCGAGCCCTGGAAGGCCGCCTACGTGCAGCCCAGCCGCCGCCCCAAAGATGGCCGCTATGGCGAGAACCCCAATCGCCTGCAGCACTATTACCAGTTCCAGGTGGTGCTCAAGCCCGCGCCGGCCAACATCCTGGAGCTGTACCTCGGCTCGCTCGAAGCGCTGGGCTTCGATCTGAAAAAGAACGACATCCGCTTTGTCGAAGACGACTGGGAAAACCCCACGCTCGGCGCCTGGGGCCTGGGCTGGGAGGTCTGGCTCAACGGCATGGAAGTCACGCAGTTCACCTACTTCCAGCAGGTAGGCGGCATCGACTGCAAGCCCGCCACGGGCGAGATCACCTACGGCCTGGAGCGCTTGGCCATGTACCTGCAGGGCGTGGACAACGTCTACAACCTGACCTGGACCGAAGGCGCGGACGGCTCCAGGCTGACTTACGGCGATGTGTACAAGCAAAACGAGGTGGAACAATCCACCTACAACTTCGAGCACAGCGACGCCGACTTTTTGTTCACCGCCTTCAATGCGCACGAAAAGCAGGCCAAGCACCTCATGGAGCAGCAGCTCGCGCTGCCGGCCTACGAGCAGGTGCTCAAGGCCGCGCACAGCTTCAACCTGCTGGATGCGCGGGGCGCCATCAGCGTAACCGAGCGCGCCGCCTACATCGGCCGCATCCGCAACCTGGCACGCGCCGTGGCGCAAAGCTACTACGAGAGCCGCGAGCGCCTGGGCTTCCCCATGGCGCCGCGTGAGTGGGTGGCACAAATGGCAAAAAAAGCCGCCTGATCGAAGACCCGGAGCCTCTGAAAATGACAACGCAAAATCTTCTGGTCGAACTGTTTGTGGAAGAGCTGCCCCCCAAGGCGCTCCAGAAGCTGGGCGATGCCTTCGCCACGGTGCTGGGTGACCAGCTCAGGGCGCAAGGCCTGACCTCCGCAGACACTGCCGTCACCGCCTATGCCTCGCCGCGCCGGCTGGCGGCCCATGTGAGCCATGTGGCCCTCAAGGCCGAGGACAAGGCGGTGCAGCAAAAGCTCATGCCCGTGAGCGTGGGCTTGAATGCCGAGGGCCAGGCCACGCCCGCCTTGCTGAAAAAACTGCAGGCGCTGGGCGCCGACCTGTCCGACCCCGCCGCCGCTGTGGCCGCACTTAAACGCGCGCCCGATGGCAAGGCCGAGGCGCTGTTCTACGACAGCCTGGTCACCGGCGCCACGCTGGACACCGGCCTGCAAAAAGCCCTGGACGAGGCCATTGCCAAGCTGCCCATCCCCAAGGTAATGAGCTACCAGCTGGAGACCGACTGCGAGCTGCCCGGCTGGAGCAGCGTTCACTTTGTGCGCCCCGCGCACGGCCTGGTCGCGCTGCACGGCACCACCGTGGTGCCCGTCAAGGCCCTGGGCCTCACCGCCGGTTGCACCACGCAAGGCCACCGTTTTGAGGCCCTGGTGAGCCCGGTGGTGGTGCCGCACTCCGACCAGTACGCCGAAGTGCTGCAAAGCGACGGCGCCGTGATTGCCAGCTTTGCCGCGCGCCGCGCCGAAATCGCCCGCCAGCTGGCCGCCGCTGCCGCCAAGGTCGGCAACGGCGCGCGCCCGATTGACGACAACGCGCTGCTCGATGAAGTGACCGCGCTGGTCGAGCGGCCCAACGTGCTCATCTGCTCGTTTGAAAAAGAGTTTCTCGACGTGCCGCAGGAATGCCTCATCCTCACGATGAAGGCCAACCAGAAATACTTCCCGCTGCTTGACGCGGCCGGCAAGCTGACCAACAAGTTCCTGGTGGTGAGCAACATCAGCCCTGAGGACACGAGCTTTGTGACCGGCGGCAACGAGCGCGTGGTGCGCCCGCGCCTGGCCGATGCCAAGTTCTTCTTCGACCAGGACCGTAAGAAGACGCTGGCCTCGCGCGTGGAAGGCCTCGCGAAGGTGGTCTACCACAACAAGCTGGGCACGCAGGGCGAGCGCGTGGAGCGCGTGCGCGCCATCGCCAAGGCCATCGCCACGCAGCTGGGCGATGCCGCTCTGGTGGCCGACGCTGACCAAGCCGCGCTGCTGGCCAAGACCGACCTCGTGACCGACATGGTGGGCGAGTTCCCCGAGCTGCAGGGCACCATGGGGCGCTACTACGCGCTCAATGACGGCCTGGGCGAAGTGATTGCCGACGCCATTGAAGACCACTACAAGCCCCGTTTTGCCGGCGACACGCTGCCGCGCAACACCGCCGGCGTGGTCGTGGCACTGGCCGACAAACTGGAAACCCTGGTGGGGATGTTCGGCATTGGCAACCTGCCCACGGGCGACCGCGATCCCTTTGCGCTGCGCCGCCATGCGCTGGGCGTGATCCGCATGCTGGTTGAAAAAGACCTGCCGCTGGACCTGCACGCCCTGCTGGCCGGTGCCGTGCCCGCGTTTGGCGACAAGATCACCGACGCCACGGCGCCGCTGGCCGACTTCATCTACGACCGCCTCGCTGGCAGCCTGCGCGAGCAGGGCTACAGCGCGCAAGAGGTCGATGCCGTGCTGGCCCTGCGCCCGCAGCGGCTGGCGCAGGTGCCCCAGTTCCTCGCGGCGGTGCGCGCCTTTGCCGCGCTGCCCGAAAGCGCGGCCCTGGCCGCCG
>DATCUN010000294.1:0-1822 GCA_036561825.1 Pseudomonas sp. | reverse complement strand
GGCCACGGTTCGACCGCCTGAACCGGCCGGCAGCGTCGCCGCCGCCACTCGGGTGCGGCGACGACGCCCGGCTCGACGCTCCCCACCAGCGCGGCCTATGATCCGCGCCCGTTTCGTCGCAAGGCGCGCAGTCCATGCCCTACCTGTTGATCGTCACCCTGCTGTGGGCCTTCTCCTTCAGCCTGATCGGCGAATACCTGGCCGGCCAGGTGGACAGCGACTTCGCGGTGCTGGCGCGGGTGGTGATCGCCGCCCTGGTGTTCCTGCCGTTCACCGTCTGGCGCGGCCTGCCGGGGCGGCTGCTCGCCGGCTTCTGGCTGGCCGGGGCGCTGCAGTTCGGCGTCACCTACCTGTGCCTGTACCGCAGCTTCACCGTGCTGACGGTGCCCGAGGTGCTGCTGTTCACCGTGCTCACGCCGATCTACGTGACCCTGCTCGACGACGCCCTGGCGCGGCGCTTCAACCCCTGGGCGCTGGTCGCCGCTGTGGTGGCGGTGAGCGGCGGGGCGATCATCCGCTTCAAGCCGCTGGAGGGCGACTACCTGCTCGGCTTCCTACTGCTGCAACTGGCCAACGCCACCTTCGCCGCCGGCCAGGTGCTGTGCCGCCAGCTGCTGGCGCGCTACCCGGTCGAGCAGCCGCTGCAGCGCTACTTCGGCCACTTCTTCCTCGGCGCACTGGTCCTCGCCCTGCCCTCGTTCCTGCTGTTCGGCAACCCGGCCAAGCTGCCGCACACCGCCGTGCAGTGGGGCGTGCTGCTGTGGATGGGCCTGTTCGCCACCGCACTGGGGATGTTCTGGTGGGTCAAGGGCAGCACGCGGGTGAACGCCGGCACCCTGGCGGTGATGAACGAACTGCACGTGCCGGCCGGCCTGGTGGTCAACCTGCTGATCTGGAACCGCGACGCCGACCTGCCGCGCCTCGCCGCCGGCGGCGCGGTGATCCTCGCCTCGCTGTGGCTCAACCGGCTGGGGCGGCGCCTGGCGTGAGGCGGCAAGGCCGCGCCGGCCCTCCACGCGGCTAGTTGGAGTACAGCTCGAACTGCATGTTGGCGTAGTTGCTCGCGCCGCTGAGATCGGGGAACAGCGTCAGGTGGTTGATGTTCATCTGCTCGAGCCCGCGCAACACGCTGATCCGCTCGGCGTTGGGCAGGTGGATCTTCTTGATGATGGCGGCGGTCGAGCCGGCAAACTCGTGGGCGATCACCGCCTCCAGCTCCTCCCCGGAGTCGGAATAGGAGAACAGCCCGTTCTGGCCGAGCACCCGCGCATTCTCGTCGGAGAACGGCGTATAGAAGCGCACCATGCTGGCCAGCTCGGGACGACCTTCCACCTCGCTCTTGTTCAGGGCAATGATCACCCGCTTGCGGGTGTCGTCCTTGCCGGTGTTGGCGAAGGCAAAGAACGCCGCGGTATAGGGCGAATGGGTCCAGTCCACCAGCGGCGTCAGCAACTCGAAATGCTGGCCGAGCGCCCACCACTCCAGCGGCTCGTCGTACTGCGGCGGGTTCGCCCCGCGCTTGCCGCGAATGGCCATCTTGAAGCGGTTGAGTTGGTCCTGGCGCAGCTTGGTGGTCTTCGACTTGTCGACGATCTTGCGGTCGATGGTCGACTCGAGCTTGTAGTAGTCCTTGCGGTGCCCGCGATAGACCCAGCCGGACCCGGGCGAAAAGGCTTCCTGAATGTAATCGATGAAGTAGTTCCACTTCCTGATGTGGATTTCCTCGATGCCGTCCCTGACCTTGCTGGACTTCCAGCGCGGTTGATTTGCGTCGCCCATGATCGAGCCCTTGTCTTCTGAGTACTGCATGGGAGCCGGTCAC
>DATCUN010000293.1:0-14183 GCA_036561825.1 Pseudomonas sp. | reverse complement strand
ATCCACCAGAGCCCGCCGTTGCCACCGCGCCAGCGGGTGGTCACCGCGGTGCTGGCCGGCCGCCTCGGCCAGTGGCCGCTGTGGAAGGGCCTGCTCAACCTGCTGCACCCGCTCGACTCGACCGGCGCCCGCGACGCGCTGGCGCGCCTCGACCTGGCCGACAAGCTGTTCGAACGCTGCGACCAGCTCTCTGGCGGCCAGCTGCAGCGCGTCGGCATCGCCCGCGTGCTGTACCAGCAGGCCGAACTCCTGCTGGCCGACGAGCCGGTGTCGGCCATGGACCCGGTACTGGCCAGCCATACCCTCGGCGTGCTGACTCGCGAGGCGGAATCCCGCGGCGTCACCCTGCTGGCCAGCCTGCATGCGGTGGAACTGGCGCTGGCGCACTTCCCGCGCATCGTCGGTGTGCGCGACGGGCGCATCGCCTTCGACCTGCCGGCCCATGAGGTGACCCCGCAGGCGCTGGACGCCCTGTACGCCAACGAGCAGCTCGACCTGCCGCTGCCCGCATCGCCGATGCCCGCGCCACAGCTGGTGACCATCCCGCGATGCTGAGCCACTCGACTGCACCTGCGAAGACGGCAGCGGAGGACCTGCGCGATCCCGCCGCCCTGCCGCGCCTGCTGCTGACCCTGCTGGCGCTGGCCCTGCTGTGGCCCGGCCTGCAGCTCAGCGAGCTGAACCTCGCCGTGCTGTTCGACCCGGGCAATGCCGCGACCATGGGCAGCTTCCTCGCCGCCTTCTGGCCGCCGGCCCAAGACGGCGAGTTCCTCGCCCTGCTCGGCCGCGCCACCCTGGAAACCCTGGCCATCGCCACCGCCGGCATGGCGCTGGCCTGGCTGCTCGCCGTGCCCTGCGCACTGCTGGCCACCCGCGTGCTGTCGGTCTCCGCGCTGGCCCGCGGCGGCCGGCCGCGCTGGTGGGCAAATGCGCTGCGCTGGCCGGTGCGCCTGCTGCTGATCGTGCTGCGCAGCATTCCCGAGATCGTCTGGGCGCTGCTGTTCGTGCGCGCCGTCGGCCTCGGCCCGACCGCCGGGGTGCTGGCCATCGCCATCACCTACAGTGGCATGCTCGGCAAGGTCTATGCGGAAATCTGCGAGTCGGTCGATCCGCGCCCGGCGCGCGCCCTGCTCGCCGCCGGCAGCCCGCGCCTGACGGCGTTCGCCTACGGCGTGCTGCCCAACGCGGCGGCGGAGATGCTCTCCTACACGGTGTACCGCTGGGAGTGCGCGATCCGCGCCTCGGTGGTGATGGGCTTCGTCGGCGCCGGCGGCCTCGGCCAGCAGATCGACCTGTCGATGCGCATGTTCGCCGGCGGCGAGGTGGCCAGCATGCTGCTGACCTTCTTCGCCCTGGTGCTGCTGGCCGACCAGCTCAGCCGTTTGCTGAGGAGCCGGCTGGCATGAAGCGCGCGCTCAACTACGCCCTGCTGCTGGCGATCCTGCTGGCCGTCGCCGCCGCCTTCGCCTGGCTCGGCCTGGACTTCTCGGGACTGACCAGCGCCAAGGGGCTGGCGCTGATGGGCGACTACGCCGCCGGCTTCTTCCCGGCGGACTTCTCGGCGGCGCACCTCGCCAGCATCGGCCGCGCCAGCCTGGAAACCCTGGCCATGTCGGCGCTCGGCACCCTGCTCGCCGCCCTGCTCGGCCTGTTGCTGGCGCTGCCGGCAGCCGGACGCTGCGGCCGCGCCGCTGCCGCGCTGGCGCGCTTCGTGCTCAATGCATTGCGTTCGATTCCGGAACTGGTGTGGGCAGCGCTGATGGTGCTGGCCGCCGGCCTGGGCCCGAATGCCGGCACCCTGGCCCTGGCCCTGCACACCACTGGCGTGCTCGGCCGGCTGTTCGCCGAGGCGCTGGAGAACACCCCGGCCGAGCCAGCCGAGGCCATCCGCCTAGCCGGTGGTGGGCACGTCGCCGCCTTCGTCTACGGCACCCTGCCGGGGGTATGGCCGCAGCTGATCGCCTACTCGCTGTACCGCTGGGAGAACAACATCCGCATGGCCAGCGTGCTCGGCTTCGTCGGCGCCGGCGGCCTCGGCCAGATGCTCTACGTCAGCCTGAGCCTGTTCCAGCAGGCCCAGGCCGCCACGGTGATCCTCGCCATGCTGCTGCTGGTGCTGGCGGTGGATGCACTGAGCGGCTGGGCACGGCAGCGCTGGGTCAGCCACTAGCCGCAGGCGGCCGCCGCGCTCAGGTCCCTGCGTTCGGGTCATGGGCGCTCAACGGCCCGTTGACGGCCACTTTGAGCTTGGCGCGCAGATCCTTGAAGATGGCGTCAAATTCCTTGTGGTGGCGCAAGACCGGGCTGTGGTTGATCGGCATCCCGTGCTTGGCAGCAACCCCCCCCATCGTGCTGGCGAAGTTGAACACGGTGTCATGGGACATCTCGAATTCTTCCTCGAAAGGCTTTCCGGCGATCTCGCCCGCCATGCGGAAGTGCACCACCGGCCCCTCCTTGGCGCCAGTGCGCACTTCGTAATAAAGATCGGCGGCGTAGGTCGGCAGGCCTAAGGCAGCCACCGGGTTGGCGACGTGTATGTGACCGGGCTCGAACATGATTGCATTCCTCTTGGCAGAAACTGCAATCAGTCTAGTCCGACTTTCATGCGCAGCCCGCTGGCAGCGGATCAGTGCAAAGACGGCGCCTCAGCACGCTCCTGCACCAGCACCCAGGGCGCCACCACGACGGCCCACAGCTGCGGATCGCGCGCCTGGTAGTCCTCGGCATCGGCCACTTCCATCTTGCGCAGGCTGCCAGCGGTCAGCCAGAGCTGCACCTTCGCACCGTCATCCTCGGCCAGCGCCTCGGCGACCGCCACCAGATCCAGCTCACCGGCAACGCGCAGGACGTTGCCGCCGGCGAAGAAGCGCTGCAGCTCCTGCCAGGTGATGGTTGCGGTTTCGCCAAGCAGCTTGGCATACAGGACGCTGGGTTCGGAACCGGCAGAGATGGCATCGGACATGGGGGCTCACCGTGGAAGTCAGGGCCGCCATGATAACGCCCGGCCCCGCACAGGCAAGTCGCCCATGGACGCACGGAGTCTGGTCCGGGCGCCGGGGAAGAATCGCCAGAAACGAAAAAGGGCGACCGAAGTCGCCCTTTTTCATGAACAGTCAGAACTTAGTTCTGGTTGCCCATTTGTGCCTTGATCAGGTCGCCGATGGTGGTCGGACCCACGCTCACGTCTTGCTTGCGCAGTTCCTTCATCGCTTCCTTCTCTTCAGCCACGTCCTTCGACTTGATGGACAGGCTGATCACGCGGCTCTTGCGATCCACGCTGATGATCTTGGCTTCGACTTCTTCGCCTTCCTTCAGCACGTTGCGCGCGTCTTCAACGCGGTCACGGCTGATTTCGGAAGCCTTCAGCACGCCTTCGACTTCGTCAGCCAGGGTGATGATGGCGCCCTTGGCGTCGACTTCCTTGACGGTGCCGCGCACGATGGTGCCTTTCTCGTTCAGGGCAGCGTAGTTGGAGAACGGATCGTCTTCCAGCTGCTTGATGCCCAGGGAGATGCGCTCGCGCTCCGGATCGACCGACAGGATGACGGTGTCCAGCTCGTCGCCCTTCTTGAAGCGACGCACGGCTTCTTCGCCGGCTTCGTTCCAGGAGATGTCGGACAGGTGAACCAGGCCGTCGATGCCGCCGTCCAGACCAATGAAGATACCGAAATCGGTGATCGACTTGATGGTGCCGGAGATGCGGTCGCCCTTGTTGAACTGGCCGGAGAACTCTTCCCACGGGTTCGGCTTGCACTGCTTGATGCCGAGGGAGATACGACGACGCTCTTCGTCGATGTCCAGAACCATGACTTCCACTTCGTCGCCGACGTTGACGACCTTCGACGGGTGGATGTTCTTGTTGGTCCAGTCCATTTCGGACACGTGTACCAGACCCTCGACGCCTTCTTCCAGCTCTGCGAAGCAGCCGTAGTCGGTGAGGTTGGTAACGCGCGCCTGAACGCGGGTGCCTTCCGGGTAGCGCGCCTTGATGGCGACCCACGGATCTTCGCCCAGCTGCTTCAGACCCAGGGAGACGCGGTTGCGCTCGCGGTCGAACTTCAGCACCTTGACGTCGATCTCGTCGCCAACGTTGACGATCTCGGACGGATGCTTGATACGCTTCCAGGCCATGTCGGTGATGTGCAGCAGACCATCGACGCCGCCCAGGTCAACGAACGCACCGTAGTCGGTGAGGTTCTTGACGATACCCTTGACCTGCTGGCCTTCCTGCAGGGACTCGAGCAGAGCTTCGCGCTCGGCGCTGTTCTCGGCTTCCAGCACGCTGCGACGGGAAACGACAACGTTGTTGCGCTTCTGGTCGAGCTTGATGACCTTGAACTCGAGCTCTTTGTTTTCCAGGTGGGTGGTGTCACGCACCGGACGCACGTCGACCAGCGAACCCGGCAGGAACGCGCGGATGCCGTTGACGTCGACGGTGAAGCCGCCCTTGACCTTGCCGTTGATGATGCCCTTGACCACTTCTTCGGCAGCGAACGCAGCTTCCAGAACGATCCAGGACTCGGCGCGCTTGGCCTTCTCGCGGGACAGCTTGGTTTCGCCGAAGCCGTCTTCCACGGCGTCCAGCGCCACGTGGACTTCGTCACCGACCTTGATGGTCAGTTCGCCCTGCTCGTTGTAGAACTGCTCGACCGGGATGACGCCCTCGGACTTGAGGCCGGCATGCACGGTAACCCAGTCACCGTCGATGTCGACCACGATGCCGGTGATGATGGCACCCGGCTGCATGTCGAGGGATTTCAGGCTTTCTTCAAAAAGTTCTGCGAAGCTTTCGCTCATGTTCATACCTGTTGATCAAGGGCACAGGAAATATGCCCGATCCGCACCCCAGTCGGTACGGGTTCGTTGTCATATGGAGGCGGGCGGCAATGGGACTGGTTTCCCGTCCACCTCATCTGGGTCATCCCACCAGATCGCGCAGGGCGAGTTCGGCGAGGATGCGTTCCAGTACCTGCTCGATCGAGAGTTCAGTGGAGTCCAGCAGGATGGCGTCGGACGCCGGCTTCAGCGGAGCCACTGATCGCTGCATGTCACGCTCGTCGCGTGCACGGATCTCTTCTAGCAGACTTGTCAGATTAACACCGGATACCTTGTCCTTCAACTGCAGGTAGCGCCGACGGGCACGCTCCTCGGCGCTCGCGGTGAGGAAAATCTTCAGCGGCGCGTCGGCAAATACCACGGTACCCATGTCGCGGCCGTCGGCCACCAGGCCGGGGTCGACGCGAAAATCGCGCTGGCGCTGCAGCAGCGCGCTGCGCACGCCCGGCAGCACGGCGACCTGCGAGGCGCCGGCGCCGGCCTGCTCGGTACGCAGCTCGTCGCCGACCTCCTCACCCTCGAGGAGGATGCGCTGGCCGTGCAGGCCTTCCTGGGCGGCGATGAACTGCACGTCCAGGTTGGCCGCCAGGGTCTCCAGCGCGGTTTCGTTGTCCAGGGCGATGCCATGGCGACCGGCGGCCAGCGCCAGCAGGCGATACAGCGCACCGGAGTCGAGCAGGTGCCAGCCCAGCTGGCGCGCCAGCCGACTGCACACCGTGCCCTTGCCCGAGCCGCTCGGCCCGTCGATGGTGACGACCGGAGCCAGGCGGGTCATTGCTGTTCCTCCTTGGCCACGCGCACGCCGACCTCGGCACACAGGGCGAGGAAGTTGGGGAACGAGGTGGCCACGTTGGCGCAGTCGTGGATGCGGATCGGCGCGCTAGCGCGCAGCGAGGCGACGCTGAACGACATGGCGATGCGGTGGTCGCCGTGCGCCCACACTTCGCCGCCGCCGATCGGGCCGCCGTCGATGACGATGCCGTCCGGCGTCGGCTCGGCCTTGACGCCGCAGGCCTGGAGGCCGTCGGCCATCACCTGGATGCGGTCGGACTCCTTGACCCGCAGCTCCTCGGCGCCGCGCAGCACGGTGCGGCCCTCGGCACAGGCGGCGGCGACGAACAGCACCGGGAACTCGTCGATGGCCAGCGGCACCAGATCCTCGGGAATCTCGATGCCCTTGAGCTTGGCACTGCGCACGCGCAGATCGGCCACCGGCTCGCCGCCGACGATGCGCTGGTTCTCCAGGGTGATGTCACCGCCCATCAGCTTGAGGATGTCGATCACCCCGGTGCGGGTCGGGTTGATGCCGACGTGCTCGAGCACCAGTTCGGAGTTCTCGGCGATGCTCGCCGCCACCAGGAAGAAGGCCGCCGAGGAAATGTCCGCCGGCACCTCGATGTGGGTGGCGGAGAGCTTGTGGCCGCTTTCCACCTTGGCGGTGGCACCGTGCACCTCGACCGGATAGCCGAAGCCGCGCAGCATGCGCTCGGTGTGGTCGCGGGTCGGCGCCGGCTCGGTCACCGCGGTCTCGCCGGCGGCGTACAGGCCGGCCAGCAGCAGGCAGGACTTGACCTGGGCGCTGGCCATCGGCATCTGGTAGTGCATGCCGGTCAGGCGCTGGCCGCCTTTGATGTTCAGCGGCGGACGGCCTTCGGGGCCGGTCTCGATCACCGCGCCCATCTCGCGCAGCGGCTTGGCCACGCGGTTCATCGGCCGCTTGGACAGCGACGGGTCGCCGGTCAGCACGGTGTCGAACGGCTGGGCGGCGAGCAGGCCGGAGAGCAGGCGCATGGAGGTGCCGGAGTTGCCCATGTACAGCGGGCCGGCCGGCGCCCTGAGGCCGTGCAGGCCGACGCCGTGCACGGTGACGCGGCCGTGGTGCGGGCCCTCGATGACCACGCCCATGTCGCGGAAGGCCTGGATGGTGGCCAGGGCGTCCTCGCCCTCGAGGAAGCCCTCCACCTCGGTGGTGCCTTCGGCCAGCGAGCCGAGCATGATCGAGCGGTGGGAGATGGACTTGTCGCCCGGGACGCGAATCCGTCCGCTCAGGCTGCCGCCCGGTTGGGCCAGGAAGATCAGGTCGTTGGAATGCATGGCGTCCACATAGGCCCGTTGGGCCAGAATTTTGCTGAAATGCTCACGGGCGACGCGGGCGCGGGTGAATACGCCCAGCAGATGATGCCCGTCTCCATGGTCGATCGCTTCGCGCAGGCCGTCGAGGTCGCTGCGATAACGGTCGAGAATGCGCAGTACCGCCTCGCGGTTGGCGAGGAAGATGTCGTGCCACATCACCGGATCGCTGCCGGCGATGCGGGTGAAGTCGCGAAAGCCGCCGGCAGCGTAGCGGAAGATCTCCAGATTCTCGCTCTGGTGGGCCAGCGAGTCGACCAGGCCGAAGGCCAGCAGGTGCGGCAGGTGGCTGGTGGCAGCGAGCACCTCGTCGTGGTGCTCGACGGCCATGTGCTCGACGTCGGCGCCCAGCGCGCGCCACAGGCGGTCGACCAGCGCCAGCGCCTGCGCATCGGTCTCGGCCAGCGGGGTAAGGATCACCTTGTGCCGGCGGTACAGCGCGCCGTTGGCCGCCTCCACCCCGCTCTGCTCGGAGCCGGCGATCGGATGGCCGGGCACGAAACGAGCGATGTGCGCGCCGAGCACCTGGCGTGCGGCGCGCACCACGTTGCCCTTGGCGCTGCCGACGTCAGTGAGCACGGCATCGCCCAGGTCAAGAGCGGCCAGCTGCGCCAGCACCTTCTCCATGGCCAGGATCGGCACCGCCAGCATGATTACGTCGGCGCCGACGCAGGCCGTGGCCAGCTCGCTTTCGCAGCGGTCGACCACGCCCAGCTGCACCGCCAGGCGACGCGACTCGGCATCCAGATCGACACCCACCACCTCGCGGCACAGGCCCTGCTGGCGCAGGCCCTTGGCGAAGGAGCCGCCGATCAGGCCGAGGCCGACCACCACCAGGCGGCCGACGAGGGGCGCACGTCCTGGCTCAGCCACGGCCGAGCACCTTGGCCAGCGCCTCGAGGAAGCGCTGGTTCTCCGCCGGCAGGCCGATGGACACGCGCAGGAAGGTCGGCATGCCGTAGCCGGCCACCGGACGCACGATCACGCCCTCCTGCAGCAGCGCCTGGTTGATCGGCGCGGCATCGCGACCGAAGTCGACGGCGATGAAGTTGCCCTTGCTCGGAATCCACTTGAGACCCAGTGCGCGGAAGCCGGCTTCCAGCTGGGCCATGCCGGCAACGTTGTTGCGCCGGCCTGCGGCCAGGTAGTCGGCATCGTCCAGCGCGGCGCAGGCGGCGACCAGGGCCAGGCTGTTGACGTTGAACGGCTGGCGCACGCGGTTGAGCACGTCGGCCACCTGCGGCGAGGAGGCGGAATAGCCGACGCGCAGGCCGGCCAGGCCGTAGGCCTTGCACAGGGTGCGCGAGACCAGCAGGTTCGGGTAACGGGCGAGGTACTCGAGGCCGTTGGGCAGCTCGTCGCCCTCGGCAAACTCGATGTAGGCCTCGTCGAGCACCACCAGCACATGGGCCGGCACGCGCGACAGGAAGGACTCCAGGGCGTCCGGGCCGAACCAGGTGCCGGTCGGGTTGTTGGGGTTGGCGATGAACACCACGCGGGTGTTGGCGTCGATGGCCGCCAGCATGGCCTCGAGGTCGTGGCCGTAGTCCTTGGCCGGCACGGCGCGGCCCTCGGCGCCGACCGCCTGGGTGGAAATCGGGTAGACGGCGAAGGCGTACTGGCTGAATACCGCGTTCAGCCCCGGCGCCAGCCAGGCGCGGGCGACCAGGTCGAGGATGTCGTTGGAGCCATTGCCCAGGGTGATCTGCGCCGGGCTCAGCCCGAAGCGCGCGGCCAGCTTGGCCTTGAGCTGGTAGCCGCTGCCATCCGGATAACGGGTGATGTCGCCCAGCTCGGCGCGGATCGCCTCCAGCGCCTTGGGCGACGGGCCCAGCGGGTTCTCGTTGCTGGCCAGCTTGACGATGCCGGCCGGATCGAGGCTCAGCTCGCGGGCCAGCTCGTCGACCGGCTTGCCCGGCACGTAGGGGGACAGCTTCTGCACACCCGGCACGGCCAGGGCGAGGAAATCACAGCTCATCGATTTGTCTCCGGCAAGGATCGCCGGCCGCGGGGCAAGGGCGACCCGGACCGGCGCAGACGCGGTTTACAGTACGGCGTTGGGGTAGGAGCCGAGCACCTTGACGGCCACGGATTCCTGGCTGATCTGCTCCAGCACGTCCTTGACCTGCGGGTCCTGCTGGTGGCCGACGAAGTCGATGAAGAACACGTAGGTCCACTTGCCGCTGCGCGACGGGCGGGTCTCGATGCGGGTCAGGTCGATGCCGCGGGCCTGGAACGGCACCAGCAGGTCGTGCAGCGCGCCGGGCTTGTTGTTGGTGGAGACGATGATCGAGGTCTTGTCGTCGCCAGTCGGCGGGACTTCCTGATTACCGATGATCAAAAAGCGCGTGGAGTTGTCCGGGCGATCCTCGATCTTCTCGGCCAGCTTGGTCAGCCCATACAGCTGGGCGGCCATGTCGCCGGCGATCGCCGCGCTGTTCCACTCGCTCTTCACCCGCTTGGCGGCATCGGCGTTGCTGGATACCGCGACGCGCTCGACGTTCGGGTAGTGCGCGTCCAGCCACTTGCGGCACTGCGCCAGCGACTGGGCGTGGGAATAGATGCGCGAAATCTTGTCGGTCTTGGTGTTCTCGCCGACCAGCAGGTGGTGGTGGATGCGCAGCTCCACCTCGCCGCAGATCACCAGATCGTGCTCGAGGAAGCTGTCGAGGGTGTGGTTGACCGCCCCCTCGGTGGAGTTTTCCACCGGCACCACGCCGAAGTTGACCGCGCCGGCGGCCACTTCGCGGAACACCTCGTCGATCGCCGCCATCGGCTGGCTGATCACCGCATTGCCGAAGTGCTTGAGCGCCGCGGCCTGGGTGAAGGTGCCTTCCGGGCCGAGGTAGGCGACCTTGAGCGGGTGCTCGAGGGCCAGGCAGGACGACATGATCTCGCGGAACAGGCGCGCCACTTCCTCGTTGCCGAGCGGCCCCTGATTGAGCTCCATGATGTGCTTGAGCACCCAGGCTTCGCGCTCGGGACGGTAGAACACCGGCTTCTCGCCAGGCTGCAGCGCGGCCATCTTCACCCGCGCCACTTCCTCGGCGCAGCGCGCGCGCTCGCTGATCAGGCCGAGAATCTGCTCGTCAAGGCTGTCGATGCGCACGCGCAGGGCCTGCAACTGCTCCTTTTCGGACATCAGCCGTGCTCCTTCTCGAATTCGGCCATGTAGCCGACCAGCGCCTGCACCGCGTCCAGACCGACCGCGTTGTAGATGGAGGCACGCATGCCGCCGACCGAACGATGGCCCTTGAGGTTGAGCAGGCCGCGCGCCTCGGCGCCGGCGAGGAAAGCCTTGTCCAGCTTCTCGTCGGCCAGGCGGAACGGCACGTTCATCCACGAGCGGGCGTTCTTGGCGATCGGGTTGGTGTAGAACTCGCTGGCGTCGATGGCGCCGTACAGCAGCTCCTGCTTGATGCGGTTGCGCCGCTCCATTTCCTCGACGCCGCCCTGCTCCTTCAGCCACTCGAACACCAGGCCGGACAGGTACCAGGAGAAGGTCGCCGGGGTGTTGTACATCGAGCCGTTGTCGGCGGCGACCTTGTAGTCGAGCATGGTCGGGCAGATGCTGCGCGCCTTGCCGAGCAGGTCCTCGCGGACGATCACCACCACCAGGCCACTGGGGCCGATGTTCTTCTGCGCGCCGGCGTAGATCAGGCCGAACTGCGACACGTCGATCGGCCGGGAGAGGATGTCCGAGGACATGTCGACCACCAGCGGCACGTCGCCGAGGTCCGGCACCCAGTCGAACTGCAGACCACCGATGGTCTCGTTGCTGGCGTAGTGCAGGTAGGCGGCGTTCTTCGACAGCTGCCAGTCGTTCTGCCCGGGAATGGCGAAGTAGTCGTAGGCCTTGGCGCTGGCGGCGACGTTGACGTTGCCGAAGCGGCGCGCCTCCTCGAGGGCCTTCTTCGACCAGATGCCGGTGTCGACGTAGTCGGCGATGCCGTCTTCGGGCAGCAGGTTCAGCGGGATCTGGGCGAACTGCTGGCTGGCGCCGCCCTGCAGGAACAGCACCTTGTAGTTCGACGGAATGGCCAGCAGGTCGCGCAGGTCCTGCTCGGCCTTCTCGGCGACGGCGACGTAGTCGTCGCTGCGGTGGCTCATCTCCATGATCGACAGGCCCTTGCCGTGCCAGTCGAGAAGTTCGGCCTGGGCCTTGTGCAGAACGGCTTCGGGCAGCGCGGCCGGGCCGGCGCAGAAATTATGGGCTCGCATGCTCACATCCACTCTCAGTTGTTGGGCAAGGGACGCCGTACGTCCTTCGCCGATCTTGCTGCGACGGCAGGCGGGACGCATCCCGCCTGCGATGGCTTACTCTTCGCCGGCCTGCGGCGCGCTCTCGTCGGCCGCCGCCACTTCTGCGCCGGTGTCGACCGCACTGTCCGCGTGCTCGTCGTCCAGCGCCTCGTCCTCACCGTTGTCCGACGGCTCCTGCACGCGCTCCAGGCCGACCAGGGTCTCGTCGCTGGCCAGCTTGATCAGGGTCACGCCCTGGGTGTTGCGCGACAGCGAGGACACTTCGTCGACACGGGTACGCACCAGGGTGCCCTGGTCGGAGATCAGCATGATCTCCTCGCCGTCCTGCACCTGGATGGCGCCGACCAGCTTGCCATTGCGCTCGTTGCTGACCATGGCGATCACGCCCTGGCCGCCGCGGCCGCGCTGCGGGAACTCCTCGATGGCGGTGCGCTTGCCGTAGCCGCGCTCGGAAGCGGTGAGGATCTGCGCCTGCGCCTCGGGGATCAGCATGGAAATCAGCTGCTGGCCCTCGCCCAGACGCATGCCACGCACGCCGCGGGCGGTACGGCCCATGGTGCGCACATGCTTCTCCTTGAAGCGGATCACCTTGCCGCCGTCGGAGAACAGCATGACCTCCTTGGCGCCATCGGTGATGGCGGCGGCGATCAGGGTGTCGCCCTCTTCCAGCTTCAGGGCGATCAGGCCCGAACTGCGCGGCTTGCTGAACTGCACCAGCGGGGTCTTCTTCACGGTACCGAAGGCGGTGGCCATGAAGATGTAGGCGCCGGTCGGCTCGTCCTGCTCGTCGTCGGCGACCTCGGCATCGCTGTCCTCGGCGCTTTCCGCCTCGACCAGCTCGCCCTCGATCACCAGGCCTTCGCTGTCGTCCAGCTCCTCGTCGCCTTCCGGCGCCTGGGCGCGCAGCGCCTCGAGGTCGACCTGCAGCATCGCGGTGATGCGCTCGCCCTCGTCCAGCGGCAGCAGGTTGACCAGCGGCCGGCCACGCGCGGTGCGCGAAGCCTCGGGAATCTCGAAGGTGCGCAGCCAGTAGACCTTGCCCTTGCTGGAGAACAGCAGCAGGGTGGCGTGGCTGTTGGCGACCAGCAGGTGCTCGATGTAGTCCTCGTCCTTCACCCCGGAGGCCGACTTGCCGCGGCCGCCGCGGCGCTGCGCCTGGTAGGCGGCCAGCGGCTGGGACTTGGCGTAGCCGCCGTGGGAGATGGTCACCACGCGCTCTTCTTCGGTGATCAGGTCGGCGATGGTCAGATCGACCTGGGAGGCGACGATCTCGGTGCGCCGCGCATCGCCGAAGTCGGCCTTGACCTTCTCCAGCTCCTCGCGGATGACTTCCATCAGGCGCACGGGATTGCTCAGGATGCGGATCAGCTCGCCGATCTGAGTGAGGATCTCCTGGTACTCGGCCAGCAGCTTCTCGTGCTCCAGACCGGTCAGGCGGTGCAGGCGCAGCTCGAGGATGGCCTGGGCCTGCTCCGGCGACAGGTAGTACTTACCCTCGCGCAGGCCGTACTGCGGATCGAGGTCGTCCGGGCGGCAGGAGTCGGCGCCGGCGCGCTCGACCATGGCTTCCACCGCGCTGGATTCCCAGGCGGTGGCGATCAAACGCTCCTTGGCCTCGGCCGGGGTCGGCGACTGCTTGATCAGTTCGATCACCGGGTCGATGTTGGACAGCGCCACCGCCTGGCCTTCGAGGATGTGGCCGCGCTCGCGCGCCTTGCGCAGCTCGTACACGGTGCGCCGGGTCACCACTTCGCGGCGGTGACGGACGAACACCTCGAGCATGTCCTTGAGGTTCAGCGTGCGCGGCTGGCCGTCGACCAGCGCCACCACGTTGATGCCGAACACGCTCTGCATCTGGGTCTGCGCATAGAGGTTGTTGAGCACCACCTCCGGCACTTCGCCGCGGCGCAGCTCGATGACCACGCGCATGCCGTCCTTGTCCGACTCGTCGCGCAGCTCGCTGATGCCCTCGAGCTTCTTCTCCTTGACCAGCTCGGCGATCTTCTCGATCAGCCGCGCCTTGTTCAGCTGGTAGGGCAGCTCGGTGACCACCAGCTGCTGGCGGCCGCCGACCTTGTCGATGTCCTCGACCTCGACGCGGGCCCGCATGACGACGCGCCCGCGGCCGGTGCGATAGGCCTCGATGATGCCGGCACGACCGTTGATGATGCCTGCCGTGGGGAAATCCGGACCGGGAATGTAGCGCATCAGCTCGTCGATGCTGATGTCCGCGTTATCGATCAGCGCCAGACAGCCATCGATGACTTCGCCGAGGTTATGCGGCGGGATGTTGGTCGCCATGCCCACGGCGATACCGCTGGAACCGTTGACCAGCAGGTTGGGGATCTTGGTCGGCATGACCGCCGGAATCTGCTCGGTGCCGTCGTAGTTCGGTACCCAGTCGACGGTTTCCTTGTCCAGGTCGGCGAGCAGCTCGTGCGCCAGGCGCGCCATGCGCACCTCGGTGTAACGCATGGCGGCGGCGGAGTCACCGTCGACGGAGCCGAAGTTGCCCTGGCCATCGACCAGCATGTAGCGCAGCGAGAACGGCTGGGCCATACGCACGATGGTGTCGTAGACGGCTGAATCGCCGTGCGGGTGATATTTACCGATCACGTCGCCGACCACACGGGCAGACTTCTTGTACGGCTTATTCCAGTCGTTGCCCAGCTCGCTCATGGCAAAAAGCACGCGACGATGCACCGGCTTCAAACCATCGCGCGCATCCGGCAGCGCCCGTCCGACGATGACGCTCATGGCGTAATCGAGGTAGGACTGCTTGAGTTCGTCTTCGATATTGACCGGGAGGATTTCTTTGGCCAGTTCGCCCATGGAAGCCTGGTTCCTTTTAGTCAGCAGGGTCCTGCGATAAGCGCGGAATGGTAACACAAGGCGGGGAGTCGCTGGAGGCCGGCGGTGTAACGAAGAAGCATGCCGGATGGCCTGCGGCGCGG
>DATCUN010000292.1:0-22571 GCA_036561825.1 Pseudomonas sp. | reverse complement strand
GCCGCGCCGGGCTGCAGCGTTTGTTGCAGGCGCTGGCCGGGCTGCCGTTCGCCGCCCTGCACCTCGACCTGGAGGTCGAGCAGCTGGGCTGGCCGGTACCGGCGCAGCGCCTGCGCGACTGGCTGGACACCCTGGCGCTGGCCGCTCGCGAGAGCGAATGGCCGCTGGAGCTGTCCAGCCATCACCGCTGGTTTGCCGAGGAGAGCGGCGAGGTCTGCGTGCCCTGCGCCCTGCCGCAGCTGGGCGTGGGCCAGGTCAGCCTGATGATCTACACCGCTAACGCGGCGCGCAGCGCCGAGCTGGCGGCGTCGATCGCCCGGCGCTGGCCGGCGCTGCGTTTTCGCCTGGCGCAGAGCGTCGAGCCGCAGCTGCCGGCGACGGAAAGCCTGGCCGGGCAGAGCGCCGGCGAGCTGCAGCGGCAGGTCGGCCGCTGGCAGGCGCAACTGCAACCCGAAGCGCTTGCCGGCATCGACTGGCAGGCCTGGTCCCACTATCCCCGTTGAGCACCCGCCCATGAAGGTCCGTTTCGACAGTCCCAAGGAAACCCGCCCGGCCGAGGAACAGGGGCTGCAGGTGCTCTACGCCCCGGGTAAGCGCATGGCCTTCCGTCTGCGCTGGTACCTGTTGCTGCTGCTGGTCGCCAGTCCGCTGCTGTGGCTGGGCGGGCAGTGGCTGCTGGCGCTGGAGCGCATCGAGGCGCCGGCGCGGCTGTACGTGCCGGCCCTGCAGGTGCGGGCCTTCGAGTCCGCGCAGATCCGCGAGATCCTGGTCGAGCCCGGACAGCGGGTGGCCAAGGGCGATCTGCTGATGCGCCTGGACAATCCGCAGTGGCGTGAACGGCTGGCACTGCTGGCCGATGCCGAGGCGGCCGTGCCGGTGGCTGCAGGCGAGTTGCCGTCGCGCGAGCGCCAGTTGCTGCGCAGTGCCGCAGGGGCGGCCGAGCAGCGTCTGGGCGAGGTGCGTCGCCTGCTCGCCCGGGGTGCGGCGACGCGGGTCGAGCTGTTCCAGGCCGAGGCCGAGCGCGATGCACGCCAGCAGGCCTTGCTGCAGTTCGAGCAGCGGCTGCTGCAGCCGGAGCCGGCGGCGCAGGTGCAGCGGCGGCTGGAGCGGCGCTGGCTGGAGCAGCGCCTGGCCGGTCTGGACGTGCTGGCGCCGGAAGACGGGCGGGTGCTGGATGTCGCGGTCGATCCCGGCGAGAGCGTCGCCGCCGGGCTGCCGCTGCTGACCCTGGAGAAGCGCCAGCAGGTACAGGTCTGGGTCTACCTGCCGGCCCGCCATGCAGCCTATGCGCAGCCGGGGCAGGAGCTGGGCCTGCAGCTTCCCGATGGCACCTGGCAGGCGGCCCGGGTGGTGCGCCAGGTCTACGACACGGCGCGGGTGCCGGCGGAGCTGCAGCCGCCGTTCGCCTCGGCGGCGCGCACCCTGCTGGTACTGGTGGAGCCGACGGAAGCCCTCGCCGACCTGTGGCGGATCAACCAGTTGGGGCTGCAGGCGCGTTTCCCTCGCGACTGGGCACGGACCTTCTCGCTGGGCGATTGAGCGGCCGCGCGGGCAGTCAGTCTTCCTCGTTGAGCTCGAGGTAGTCGTTCACGAACTCGAGGATCTTCTCGGCGCTGCCAGGCAGGTCGGCGGACACATAGGGCAGATCCTGCCAGTCGTCCTCCTTGGCATAGGGGCGCCAGCTGACATCGGCGTTGGCGCGGACGGTGTTGTAGCTGACCACGATGCTGCCATCGGTGATCTGTTCCCACTCGTCCTGCGCCTCGCCCGTGTGGCCCAGGGATTTCTTCAGTGTGCGAATGGTCATGTTCCCCCCCTCCGGATAACGGCTCGCCGCATGGCGGTCGGTAGCTACAACCATAGGCGAGATTCTCGGCGGCGCAGGCCTGAGGCTCGGCGGGGGCGATTTTCAGGCAATAAAAAACCCCAGCCGAGGCTGGGGTTTTTGGAATCTGGCTCCGCGACCTGGACTCGACGGCGCAAGCCGAACGCGCTTCAGCGCGGCCCCGAAGGGGGAGGCCTGTAGGGCCGAATAACCTGGGACGCAGTCCCTGGCGAGAGTCCGGCGGGCAATAAAAAAGCCCCGGGCTTTCACCCGAGGCTTTGTAATCTGGCTCCGCGACCTGGACTCGAACCAGGGACCCAATGATTAACAGTCATTTGCTCTACCGACTGAGCTATCGCGGAACAACGGTGCCTATCCTACTGATTTGAAAGGTGAAGTCAACCCCCTGAGGCTGACTTCACGCATTCGGTTCACAGCACTTGGACGATGGCGCGGGTGACCACCTCGAGGTTCTTGCTGTTCAGCGCGGCGACGCAGATGCGGCCGGTGCCGACGGCGTAGATGCCGAACTCGTTCTTCAGGCGCTCGACCTGCTCGCTGGTCAAGCCGGAGTAGGAGAACATGCCGCGCTGGCGGGCGACGAAGCCGAAGTCGCGCTTGGCGCCGTGGGCGGCCAGCTGCTCGACCATGCTGGTGCGCAGGCTGCGGATGCGCTGGCGCATCTCGCCCAGTTCCTCTTCCCACAGGGCACGCAGCTCGGGGCTGTTGAGCACCGCAGCGACGATGCTGGCACCGTGGGTCGGCGGGTTGGAGTAGTTGGTGCGGATCACGCGCTTGACCTGCGACAGCACGCGGCCGGCTTCTTCCCTGGATTCGGTGACGATCGACAGCGCACCGACGCGCTCGCCGTACAGCGAGAACGACTTGGAGAAGGAGCTGGAGACGAAGAACTGCAGGCCGGAGTCGGCGAACAGGCGTACCGCCTCGGCATCCTCGGCGATGCCGTCGCCGAAGCCCTGGTAGGCGATGTCGAGGAACGGCACGTGACCGCGCTCGCGCACCACTTCCAGCACCTGCTTCCAGTCCTCGGAGGACAGGTCGACGCCGGTCGGGTTGTGGCAGCAGGCGTGCAGTACGATGATCGACTGCGCCGGCAGGGCGCGCAGGTCGGCGAGCATGCCGGTCAGGTTGACGCCCTGGGTGGCGGCGTCGTAGTAGCTGTAGTTCTGCACCGGGAAGCCGGCAGACTCGAACAGCGCGCGGTGGTTTTCCCAGCTCGGGTTGCTGATGGCGACCACGGCATTGGGCAGCAGGCGCTTGAGGAAGTCGGCACCGGTCTTCAGGGCGCCGGTGCCGCCGAGGGCCTGGGTGGTGACCACACGGCCTTCGGCCAGCAGGGCGGAGTCGGCACCGAACAGCAGCTTCTGCACGGCGCTGTCGTAGGCGGCGATGCCTTCGATCGGCAGGTAGCCGCGCGGCGACTGGGCCGCCAGGCGGGCCTTCTCGGCCTCGCTCACGGCGCGCAGCAGCGGAATACGGCCTTCCTCGGTGAAGTACACGCCTACGCCCAGATTGATCTTGCCCGGGCGGGTGTCGGCGTTGAAGGCTTCGTTGAGGCCCAGGATGGGGTCGCGGGGAGCCATTTCGACGGCGGAGAACAGACTCATGTGCGGCAGCTCGGAGAATGAGGGTGGGAGGCGATGCAACACCCTGCCGTCATTGCGGCTAGGGGGTTACGCAAACGGGGCGATATTATAGACAGCACCATCCCGGTGCGGCGATACGCAGGTGCGGCGAAAATGGCCACTGGTGCGACATGATGTCGCATTCTGGTCGGGGCGCCTGCCTGGCGTACTCGTTGCCGCAGGAGTTTGTCCTCTCAGGGTACGCCTATGTCCAAGTTTCATCTCGTCACCCGCTTCAAGCCCGCCGGCGACCAGCCGCAGGCGATCCGCCAGATGGTCGAGGGGATCGAGGCGGGGCTGTCGCACCAGACCCTGCTCGGCGTGACCGGCTCGGGCAAGACTTTCAGCATCGCCAACGTGATCGCCAAGGTGCAGCGCCCGACCCTGGTGCTGGCGCCGAACAAGACCCTGGCCGCGCAGCTGTATGGCGAGTTCCGCAGCTTCTTCCCCGACAACGCGGTGGAGTATTTCGTCTCCTACTACGACTACTACCAGCCCGAAGCCTACGTGCCGTCCTCGGATACCTACATCGAGAAGGACGCCTCGATCAACGACCACATCGAGCAGATGCGCCTGTCGGCGACCAAGGCGCTGCTGGAGCGGCCGGACGCGATCATCGTCGCCACCGTGTCGTCGATCTACGGTCTGGGCGATCCCGAGTCGTACCTGAAGATGGTCCTGCACGTCGACCGCGGCGACAAACTCGACCAGCGCGAGCTGCTGCGCCGCCTGGCCGAGCTGCAGTACACCCGCAACGACATGGACTTCGCCCGCGCCACCTTCCGCGTGCGCGGCGACGTGATCGACATCTACCCGGCCGAATCCGAGCTGGAGGCGATCCGCATCGAGCTGTTCGACGACGAGGTGGAGAGCCTGGCCGCCTTCGATCCGCTGACCGGCGAGGTGATCCGCAAGCTGCCGCGCTTCACCTTCTTCCCCAAGAGCCACTACGTCACCCCGCGCGAGACGCTGCTGGAGGCGGTGGAGCAGATCAAGGTCGAGCTGAAGGAACGCCTGGAATACCTGCGCGCCCACGACAAGCTGGTCGAGGCGCAGCGCCTGGAGCAGCGCACCCGCTTCGACCTGGAGATGATCATCGAGCTGGGCTACTGCAACGGCATCGAAAACTACTCGCGCTACCTGTCCGGGCGCGATCCCGGCGCGCCGCCGCCGACCCTCTACGACTACCTGCCGGACGACGCGCTGCTGGTGATCGACGAGTCGCATGTCACCGTGCCGCAGGTCGGCGCCATGTACAAGGGCGACCGCTCGCGCAAGGAAACCCTGGTGGAGTACGGCTTCCGCCTGCCCTCGGCGCTGGACAACCGGCCGATGAAGTTCGAGGAGTGGGAGGCGGCCAGCCCGCAGACCATCTTCGTCTCCGCCACCCCCGGGCCCTACGAGGCCGAGCACGCCGGGCGGGTGGTCGAGCAGGTGGTGCGCCCGACCGGCCTGGTCGACCCGCAGATCGAGGTGCGTCCGGCGACCACCCAGGTCGACGACCTGCTCTCGGAAATCCGCAAGTGCGTGGCCGCCGAGGAGCGCGTGCTGGTCACCACCCTGACCAAGCGCATGGCCGAGGACCTCACCGACTACCTGAGCGACCACGACGTGCGGGTGCGCTACCTGCACTCGGACATCGACACCGTGGAGCGGGTGGAGATCATCCGCGACCTGCGCATCGGCGCCTTCGACGTGCTGGTCGGCATCAACCTGCTGCGCGAGGGCCTGGACATGCCCGAGGTGGCGCTGGTGGCGATCCTCGACGCCGACAAGGAAGGCTTCCTGCGCAGCGAGCGCTCGCTGATCCAGACCATCGGCCGCGCCGCGCGCAACCTTAGCGGCCGGGCGATCCTCTACGCCGACCGCATGACCGGTTCGATGCAGCGTGCCATCGACGAAACCGAGCGGCGTCGCACCAAGCAGATCGCCTTCAACGACAAGCACGGCATCGTGCCCCAGGGCGTGAAGAAGGACGTCCAGGACATCCTCGAGGGCGCCAGCGTGCCCGGCTCGCGCAGCCGCAAGCGCGGCGCGGCGGCCAAGGCGGCCGAGGACAGCGCGCGTTACGAAGCCGAGCTGCGCTCGCCGAGCGAGATCACCAAGCGCATCCGTCAGATGGAGGAGAAGATGTTCCAGCTGGCCCGCGACCTGGAGTTCGAGGCCGCCGCGCAGCTGCGCGACGAGATCCAGAAGCTGCGCGAGCGGTTGCTGGCGTTGTAGCGCCGACGGGCGCTTGCCGCTGTTGCGCGCGGGCCGTTATAAGGGCGTTTTCCCTCAGGACGCCCGGCCATGCTGCGACTCTCCGCGCTCTACCGTTTTCCGGTCAAATCCCTCGGCGGCGAAAGCCTGCAGCGCGTAGCGGTGGACGCCCTCGGCCTGGCCGGCGACCGACGTTGGATGGTGGTCGACAGCCGCAGCGGTCGCTTCCTCACCCAGCGCCAGCTGCCGTGCATGGCGCAGGTCGGCGCGCGCTGGCTAGATGAGCGGACACTGCAGCTGAGCGCGTCCGGCCAGGCCGCCCTGCAGGTGCCGGTGCCGCCGGCGGACCAGGCGTTGCGCGGGGTCAGCGTCTGGAGCGACAGCCTGCAGGCGCCGGATGCCGGTGATGCCGCGGCACAGTGGCTGAGCGCGTTGCTCGGTCGCGACTGCCGGCTGGTGCATGTGCCGGTCAGCCGGGCGCGCCAGGTGGACACGGCCTACGCGCAGGTCGGGGACAAGGTGGGTTTCGCCGACGGTTTTCCGTTGCTGCTGATCGGCCAGGCGTCGCTGGACGACCTGGCGGCGCGGGTCGGCCGGCCGCTGGAGATGCTGCGCTTTCGTCCGAATCTGGTGATCGAGGGCGCGGCCCCCTATGCCGAGGACGGCTGGCGGCGCCTGCGCATCGGCGAGGTGGAGTTCGAGCGGGTCAAGCCCTGTTCGCGCTGCGCCATTCCCACCCTCGATCCGCACAGCGGCGAGCGTGCGGACGACGGTGAACCGCTGCGCACCCTGGCGACCTACCGCCGCGATGCCGATGGCGTGTACTTCGGCCAGAACCTGATCCAGCGCGGCACCGGCGTGCTGGAGGTGGGCATGCCGGTGACCCTGCTCGACTGACGGCATTCGCAGGGTGCGCCGTGCACACCATCCCCTGGTGGTCGCCATGCTGTGAAGGGATGCCTACCGGCCTCCTTGGTGGGTTACGCCGCGGTGCGGCTAACCCACCCTACATTTGCGCCGAGTTCGACTTACTGCGGCCCCAGCTCGCGCTCGTGCCACTCCACCAGTTTCTGCGGCGCGCCGAGCTTTTCCCCGTAGATCACCGAGTAGGACAGCACGTTCTGCACGTACTGACGGGTCTCGTCGTAGGGGATGGTCTCGATCCAGATGTCGAACGGCATGCGTTCGTTACCGCTCAGCCACTGGCGCACGCGGCCGGGGCCGGCGTTGTAGGCGGCCGAGGCGAGGATGCGGTTGCCGCCGAACTGGCCGTAGACCTGGCTGAGGTAGGCGGCGCCGAGCTGGATGTTGACGTTGGGGTTGAGCGCCTGCTGCGGCGAGGCCAGCGGAATGCCGTAGCGCCGCGCGGTCTCCTTGGCGGTGGCCGGCATCAGCTGCATCAGGCCCATGGCGCCGACGCCCGAGCGCGCGTCGGCCATGAAGCCGCTTTCCTGGCGGGTGATGGCGAACACCCAGCTGGAATGCAGGCCACGGCTGCGTGCCTCGCGGGTTAGGGTGTTCTGGTGGGCCATCGGGAAGCGCACGTCCAGGTCGTCCCAGTACTGCGCCTGGCTGATGGCGCGGATCGCCGGGAAGTACCACTCCATCTCGTAGCCGAGGCGCGCCTGGGCCACCAGCTCCTCGCGGCTGAACAGGCGGCTGACGTGGTACCACTCGCGGCGGCCGTCGACGATCTGGCCGCGGGCATGGAATTCCAGGGCGCGGCGGATGCCGGCGGTATTGCGCACCTTCTGCATCACCTTCGGATCGAGGGCCATCGGCTTGTTGTTGAGCCGGTACGGCGCGTTGATCCGGTCGGCGGCGAGGAAGCCGTAGAAGTCGCGCTCGCCGGCCACCGGCTGGTACAGGCTCTGCGAGGCCTGGCTGTTGGGCTGGGCCAGCTGCAGGCTGCGCGCCTGCCAGTAGCGCCAGCGGTTGGTGGTGGCCAGATCGCCGGGCATCTGCCGGGTCAGCTGGTTGACCTCCGCCCAGCGCCCCAGGCGCAGCAGCAGGCGGCCGCGCCACTCGCTGACGGTGTCGTCGCGCAGCTCGGGGTCGTACTGGGTCATCACCTTGAGCGCGCGGGCATCGAAGCGGCGCGCCAGGGTCAGGCCGATCTCGCGGGCGATGGCGACCTTTTCCTCGTTGGAGAAGGGCAGCTGGCGGCTGTACTCCTCGAGCAGACCAAGGGCCTGCTCGGGATTCTGCCGGGCCAGGCGGCGCAAGCCGAGGCCGACGACGTCGGCGGTGTGACGGTCGCTGGCGGCGAAGCGCTGGCGCTGCAGCAGCAGTTCGGGTTTCTGCGCCACGTCGAGCAGCAACCGGCCCTGGGGCGACAGGCTGCCGAGGGTGCGCACCAGGCTGGCGGCCAGGCCGTAGTTGCGCGCTTCGGCGGCCAGCTTGGCGCGCTTCCAGCGCAGCTCCTCGGTCAGCCCGCCGCGGGCCTGCCAGAGGTCGAACAGGCGGTCGCAGGTGTTGGGTTGCGACTTGCCCACCAGCCACAGGCGCTCGGCGGTCAGCGCGCCGTCGGCCGCCTTGCCGTGGCGGAACTGGTACTCGCCGAACAGGCAATCCAGCTCGGTGAAGTTGAGGGCCGAGGAGTAGTGCTTGATGAAGGTCTGCCAGTCGCCGCGCTCGGCCAGCCAGCGCAGCCAGCGCAGCTTCATCCAGCCGATCTGTGGCAGGTCGCCGTGCTCGGTGAGGAAGGCCTCGATCTCCGCATTGCTGGCCGACTTCAGGCGCAGGGTCAGCTCGTCGTAGGCCAGCAGCGGCTCCAGCGGATAGTCGCGCAGCGCCGCGCGGTTGCGCAGGTAGGGCGCGGGGTCGTTCTTGGCCAGGGCGCGCTTGGCTTCGTCGTAGAGGGTCCGCTGCTGGGGCAGGGACGCGGCGGTGGCGGGTTGGGCCTGCAGGCCGAAACCGGCCAGCAGGCAGACAAACAGGGCAAACGGGCGAACGCGCATGGAAGTTTCGACGCTATGGGGACGGGCGGGGCGATGGCGTCAAGCTTAGCCTTCTGCCGCGCGGGGTTAAAGCAAAGCATTGTCCCCGGCCGCTGGCAACTGCGAGTAGAATGCGCGCCCATTCCGATGGAGGCGCCCCCATGACCCTGCTCAAGTTCACCGACGTATCCCTTGCCTACGGCGCCACGCCGTTGCTGGACGGGGTCTCGTGGCAGATCGCCCGCGGCGAGCGGGTGTGCATCATCGGCCGCAACGGCACCGGCAAGTCGAGCATGCTCAAGCTGGTGAAGGGCGACCAGCGTCCGGACGACGGCAATATCTGGCGCGCGCCGTCGCTGAAGATCGGCGAGCTGCCGCAGGAGCTGCCGCCGGCCGACGAGCGCACGGTGTACGACGTGGTGGCCGAGGGCCTGGCCGAGGTCGGCCAGCTGATCGCCCAGTACCACCACCTGTCCCAGCACATCCACAGTGCCGAGGACCTGGACAAGCTGTCGCATGTGCAGCAGGAGCTGGAAGCGCGCGACGGCTGGCGCCTGCAGCAGTTGGTGGAAAATACCCTGAGCCGCCTGCAGCTGCCGGCGGAAAAGACCCTGGCCGAACTCTCCGGCGGCTGGCGCCGGCGCGTGCTGCTGGCCCAGGCGCTGGTCGCCGAACCGGACCTGCTGCTGCTCGACGAGCCGACCAACCACCTCGACATCGGCGCCATCGCCTGGCTGGAAGAGGCGTTGCTCGGCTTCAACGGTGCTGTGCTGTTCATCACCCACGACCGGGCCTTCCTGCAGAGCCTGGCCACGCGCATCCTCGAGCTGGACCGCGGCAACCTGATCGACTGGAACGGCGACTACGCCAGCTTCCTGGTCCACAAGGAGCAGCAGCTGGCGGCGGAGGAGGCGGCCAACGCGCTGTTCGACAAGCGCCTGGCCCAGGAGGAAGTGTGGATCCGCCAGGGCATCAAGGCCCGTCGCACCCGTAACGAAGGCCGCGTGCGAGCGCTCAAGGAAATGCGTGCCGAGCGCAGCGAACGGCGCGAGCGTCAGGGCACCGCCACCATCCAGCTGGACGGCGCGGAAAAGTCCGGCAAGCAGGTGATCGTCGCCGAGCACGTGAGTTTCGCCCACCCGGGCGGCGAGCCGCTGATCCGCGACTTCTCCATGGTCCTGCAGCGCGGCGACCGCATCGGCCTGCTCGGCGCCAACGGCACCGGCAAGACCACCCTGCTCAAGCTGCTGCTCGGCGAACTGCAGCCGACCGGCGGCAGCATCCATATCGGCACCAAGCTGGAAGTGGCCTACTTCGACCAGCTGCGCCACCAGCTCGACGCGGAAAAGACGGTGATCGACAACATCGCCGAAGGCCGCGAATTCATCAGCATCGACGGGCAGAACCGCCACGTGCTCAGCTATCTCGGCGACTTCCTGTTCAGCCCGCAGCGTGCGCGCTCGCCGGTCAAGGCGCTGTCCGGTGGCGAGCGTGCGCGTCTGCTGCTGGCCAAGCTGTTCAGCAAGCCGGCCAACCTGCTGGTGCTGGACGAACCGACCAACGACCTGGACGTGGAAACCCTCGAGCTGCTCGAGGAAGTGCTGCTCGGCTTCCCTGGCACCGTGCTGATGGTCAGCCACGACCGTGCCTTCCTCGACAACGTGGTCACCAGCACGCTGGTGTTCGAAGGCGAGGGTGTGGTGCGCGAATACGTCGGCGGCTATCAGGACTGGCTGCGCCAGGGCGGCTCGCCACGCCTGCTGGGCGTTGGCAAGGAAGCCGCGGGCAAACCCGCACGCGAAGACAAGCCGGCGGCGCCGGCGCCGGTGGAGCCGGCCAGTGCGGCGCCCGTCGCAGTCGCGCGCAAGAAACTGAGTTACAAGGAGCAGCGTGAGCTGGATGCGCTGCCCGCCCAGATGGAGGCACTGGAGCGCGAGCAGGCGGCCCTGCAGGAAGAAGTCGCCAACCCCGACTTCTATCTGCGGCCGCAGGAAGCCACCCATGCGGCGCTGGCCCGGCTGGAGTTCATCCAGCAGGAGCTGGACCGTTTGCTGGAGCGCTGGGCCGAGCTGGAAGGTTGATGACTGATAAGGACACGGAGTAGGGAATGACCATCGACTATAAGATCACCCTGGACGACAATCACGAGTTCAACTACCGGGTCGAACTGGATCGCAGCTACGACCCGCTGCAGGCTGGCGAAGCGCCACGCTGGACTCGGCTGGAGCACGAGCAGTGCAGCAACTGCCCGCTGAACAAGGACCTGCACGACCACTGCCCGGCGGCGGTTGACCTGTACCGGGTGATCGAGGATTTCCGCGGGCTGCCGGCCTTCCAGAAGGCCAAGGTGCGGGTGATCACCCCCGAGCGCGAGTACTACAAGGAGGTCAGCCTGGAGACCGGGCTGCGCTCGCTGCTCGGCGTGCTGATGGCCACCAGCGCCTGCCCGATGCTCTGCCGGCTCAAGCCGATGGCCCAGCAGCACCTGCCGTTCGCCAGCAACCAGGAGTTCATCCTGCGCACCGTCTCGCTGTACCTGATGCGCCAGTACTACAACCTGCGCGAAGGCCGGCATGCCGACTGGGAGCTGAAGGGCTTGATCAAGAATTACCAGCAGCTGCAGCTGGTCAACCAGGCGTTCTGGCAGCGCATCCTCGCCACCTGCGAGGGCGACTCCAACCTCAAGGCCTTCCTGAGCTTCTTCTCCATGGCGTCCAGCGTGTCCTATTCGCTGGAAGCCCAGCTCAGCAAGCTGCGCCCGCTGGTGATGAGCAGCAGCAGCGAGTACGGCCTGCTCTGAGGCTCTGGCGCCGCGTCAGGTGCAAGGCCTGATGCGGCGCACGCCATCTCGACTTACTCCGGCTTGGGCAGGTGCACCGCCAGCACGTCGCAGGTGGCGCCGTGCAGCAGGTCGTTGGAGGTCGAGCCGAGCAGCAGGGCCAGGCCATGGCGGCCGTGGCTGCCGGTCACGATCAGGTCGCAGCCCAGTTCGTGGGCCAGACGATGGATTTCCTGGCGTGGCTGGCCGAACAGCAGTCGGCAGTTTTCCTTGCCCAGTTGCGGGTGCTGGGCGGAAAAGGCTTCCAGCTGTTGCCGGGCCTGCTCGGTCTGCTGCTCCTGCAGGGCCGAGAGGTCCAGCGGCACATCGCCGCCGAAGGCCATGGACATGGGCTCGATCACGTGCACCAGGGTCAGCTTGGCCGCGCAGCAGCCGGCCAGCGACTCGGCGCGCTCGATCACCTTGTGGCAGTCATCGGTCAGGTCGACCGCGATCAGCAGATGTTGGTAGGTCATGGCTGTTCTCCTTGGCAGCGGGTATTTCGGCCAGTATGGCCCGGTTCGCAGCTGGTCCGAAAGATGGTGAATCCTGCGCACGGGCCTCGGCATGACATTGGTCATGCCTGACGCGCAAGGGTGGCCGCCGCCGTTTGGCGCAATTGACAAGCCTGCGGACTTCCCCGAAGGTGCCGGGCATCGATAAAACAAGTATATGAGTCGGCTGCTTGCCTGGTTCGGTCGTCCCTGCCACCGATCATGCGGGATGGTCAGGGGCTATGCTCTTGGGCACCGGCATGCCGGCTGCAGCGGGTTCGCGCTTACATAGCATGGAGATCAGGCGATGATTTACCAGGGTAAAGCCATCACGGTTCAGGCGCTCGAGGACGGCATCGCCGAGTTGCGGTTCGACCGCGCGGAGGAGTCGGTCAACAAGTTCGACCGGCTGACCCTGAGCGAGTTGGGCAGCGCCATTGCGGAGATCCGTGGCAATGCCGCGCTCCGCGGGGTGATCGTCACCAGCGGCAAGGAGGCCTTCATCGTCGGCGCCGATATCGGCGAATTCCTCGGCCTGTTCGCCCTGCCGGAGGCTGCCCTGCTGGCCGCCAACCTGGAAACCAACGGCCTCTTCAGCGCCTTCGAGGATCTGCCGCTGCCGACGGTGGTGGCGATCAACGGTCTCGCCCTCGGCGGCGGCCTGGAGATGTGCCTGGCGGCGGACTTCCGGGTGATGGCCGAGGGCGCCAGGATCGGTCTGCCGGAAGTGAAGTTGGGCATCAATCCCGGCTGGGGCGGCACCGTGCGCCTGCCACGCCTGGTTGGCGCCGACAACGCCATCGAGTGGATCGCCTCCGGCAAGGAAAACGATGCCCAGACGGCGCTGAAGGTCGGTGTGGTCGACGCGGTGGTCGCCCCGGCAAGACTGCGCGAGGCGGCCCTCGATCTGTGTCGCCGCGCCATCGCCGGCGAACTCGATCACCTGGCCCGCCGCCAGCCCAAGCTGGACAAGCTCAAGCTCAACCAGATCGAGCAGATGCTGGCCTTCGAGAGCGCCAAGGGCTACGTGGCCGGCCAGGCCGGACCGCACTACCCGGCACCGCTCGAGGCGGTGAAGACCATCCAGAAGGCCGCCGCTCACGGCCGCGACAAGGCTCTGGAGATCGAGTCGCAGGCGCTGGTCAAGCTGGCCAAGACCGAGGTGGCGCGCAGCCTGGTCGGCCTGTTCCACAACGACCAGGAGCTCAAGCGCAAGGCGCGCGGCTGGGAGAAGCAGGCCCGCGAGGTGGAGCTGGCCGCGGTGCTCGGCGCCGGTATCATGGGCGGTGGCATCGCCTACCAGTCGGCAGTCAAGGGCACGCCGATCCTGCTCAAGGACATCCGCGAGGAGGCCATCCAGCTCGGCCTCGGCGAAGCGGCCAAGCTGCTCGGCCAGCGCGTGGAGAAGGGCCGCCTGACGCCGGCGCAGATGGCCGCGGCGCTGAATGCCATCCGGCCGACCCTGTCCTACGGCGATTTCGCCGAGGTCGACCTGGTGGTGGAAGCCGTGGTGGAAAACCCCAAGGTCAAGCAGGCGGTGCTGGCCGAGGTGGAGGGGCAGGTCAGGGCGGACACCATTCTGGCCAGCAACACCTCGACCATCTCGATCAACCTGCTGGCCAAGGCCCTGCAGCGTCCGGAAAACTTCTGCGGCATGCACTTCTTCAACCCGGTGCACATGATGCCGCTGGTGGAGGTGATCCGCGGCGAGCAGACCAGCGCAGCGGCCATCGCCACCACCGTGGCCTACGCCAGGAAGATGGGCAAGACGCCGATCGTGGTCAACGACTGCCCGGGCTTCCTGGTCAATCGCGTGCTGTTTCCCTACTTCGGCGGCTTCGCCCGCCTGATCGCCGCCGGCATCGATTTCCAGCGCATCGACCAGGTGATGGAGAAGTTCGGCTGGCCGATGGGGCCGGCCTACCTGCTCGACGTGGTCGGCATCGACACGGCCCACCATGCCCGCGAGGTGATGGCGGCGGGCTATCCCGAGCGCATGCAGGACGACTGGCGCAGCGCCATCGACGTGCTGTACGAGGCGGGCCGCCTCGGCCAGAAGAGCGGGCGGGGCTTCTACGCCTACCAGACCGACAAGGGCGGCAAGCCGAAGAAGGTCGCCGACCCGAGCGTGCACGAGCTGCTCAAGCCGGTGCTCGGGGCGCCGCGCGAGCTGTCCGACGAGGACATCGTCGCCATCATGATGCTGCCCCTGTGTCTGGAAACGGTGCGCTGCCTGGAGGATGGCATCGTCGACAGCGCCGCCGAGGCGGATATGGGCCTGGTCTACGGCATCGGTTTCCCGCCCTTCCGGGGCGGCGCGCTGCGCTACATCGACGCCATCGGCGTGGCCGCGTTCGTCGCGCTGGCCGATCACCATGTCGCGCTGGGGCCGCTGTACCAGTCGACCGCTGGCCTGCGCGAGATGGCCCGCGACGGCCGCACGTTCTTCGCCTGAAGCATCACCACTGGAGCTAGAGAATCTTATGAGCCTGAATCCGAGAGACGTGGTGATCGTCGACTTCGGCCGCACGCCGATGGGCCGTTCCAAGGGCGGCATGCATCGCCACACCCGTGCCGAGAACCTGTCGGCGCAGCTGATCAGCAAGCTGCTGGCGCGCAACCCGCTGGTCGATCCGGCCGAGGTGGAGGACGTGATCTGGGGCTGCGTCAACCAGACCCTCGAACAGGGCTGGAACATCGCGCGGATGGCCGCGCTGCTGACGCCGATCCCGCATACCAGCGGCGCGCAGACCGTCAGCCGCCTGTGCGGCTCGTCGATGAGCGCACTGCACAGCGCCGCCCAAGCGATCCAGAGCGGCAACGGCGAGGTGTTCGTGATCGGCGGCGTCGAGCACATGGGCCACCTGCCAATGACCCACGGCGTGGATGCCAACCCGCAGCTGTCGCTGCACGTGGCCAAGGCCGCCGGCATGATGGGCCTGACCGCCGAACTGCTGGGCAAGATGCACGGCATCAGCCGCGAGGCCCAGGACCAGTTCGCCTGTCGCTCGCACCGCCTGGCGCATCAGGCGACCGTGACCGGCCTGTTCCGCGACGAGCTGATCCCCCTGGAAGGCCACGACGAGCATGGCTTGCTCAAGGTCTTCGACTACGACGAAACCATCCGCCCGGAAACCACTGTGGAAGGGTTGGCCGCGCTCAGGCCGGCGTTCGATCCGAAGCACGGCACCGTGACTGCCGGTAGCTCCTCGCAGATCACCGACGGCGCCTCGTGCATGATCGTGATGAGTGGGCAGCGCGCCATGGATCTCGGCCTGCAGCCGCTGGCGCGGATCCGCGCCATGGCGGTGGCCGGCGTCGATCCGTCGATCATGGGCTACGGCCCGGTGCCGGCGACGCGCAAGGCGCTGCAGCGCGCCGGCCTGAGCCTGGAGGATATCGACTGCGTCGAGCTCAACGAGGCCTTTGCCGCCCAGGCGCTGCCGGTGCTCAAGGACCTCAAACTGCTGGACAAGATGGACGACAAGGTCAACCTGAATGGCGGCGCGATTGCCCTCGGCCACCCGTTCGGCTGCTCCGGGGCGCGGATTTCCGGCACCCTGCTCAACGTGATGAAGCAGCGCGGCGCGACCCTCGGTCTGGCCACCATGTGTATCGGTCTCGGACAGGGTATCGCGACGGTGTTCGAGCGCGTCTGATAGCCCATTGGCCGAGAACCGGGGCCTGTGTGCCCCGGTTCTCGTTTCGGCGACACCCTGAGGGAAATGCGCATGACGCTGCAAACCGGGCTCTACCGTCACTACAAGGGCCGCGAGTATCGCGTGCTGGGGCTGGCCCGGCACTCCGAGACCGAGGAAGAGCTGGTGGTCTACCAGGCGCTGTATGGCGACTACGGCCTGTGGGTACGGCCGCTGGCGATGTTTCGCGAAACCGTGGAAGTGGAGGGCGAGACGTTGCCGCGCTTTGCTCTGGTGCGCAGCGAAAGGGTGGAATTTCGCTACGCTGAGGACGATCCGGCACCGCCCCGTGCTTGACCTCGTTGTGCGGGCCACTATATATAGCGTGGCTTTATCAGGGCGCAGTTACATTTAATTGCATTTTTTGCGCCGACGGTCCTCGCCGTTCATCTCGACATCTTTTCAGGAACTCTCCGATTCATGGGCAAATCTCTGGTCATCGTGGAATCACCGGCCAAGGCCAAGACGATCAACAAGTATCTGGGCAACCAGTACGTGGTGAAGTCGAGCATCGGTCATATCCGCGACCTGCCCACCAGCGGCTCGGCCAGCAAGGAGCCGGTCAAGCGCGGCAAGGCCGCCGCATCCGATGCGCCGGTGCTGACGCCCAAGGAAAAGGCCAAGCGCCAGCTGTTCGCGCGCATGGGCATCGATCCCGAGCACGGCTGGAAGGCCCAGTACGAGATCCTGCCCGGCAAGGAAAAGGTGATCGAGGAGCTGCGCCGCCTGGCCAAGGATGCCGACACCATCTATCTCGCAACCGACTTGGATAGAGAGGGGGAGGCGATCGCCTGGCACCTGCGCGAAGCCATCGGCGGCGACGACAGCCGCTACAAGCGCGTGGTGTTCAACGAAATCACCAAGAAGGCCATCCAGGACGCCTTCTCCCAGCCCGGCGAGCTGGACATCAACCGGGTCAACGCCCAGCAGGCGCGGCGTTTCCTCGACCGCGTGGTCGGCTACATGGTCTCGCCGCTGCTGTGGGCCAAGATCGCCCGCGGCCTGTCCGCCGGCCGCGTGCAATCGGTGGCGGTGAAGCTGGTGGTGGATCGCGAGCGCGAGATCCGCGCCTTCGTCCCGGAAGAATACTGGGACGTGCATGCCGACCTGGCGACTGCCAAGCAGGCCAAGGTGCGCTTCGAGGTGGCTCGCCAGCACGGCGAGGCGTTCAAGCCGGTCAACGAAGCCCAGGCGATGGCCGCCGTGGCCGCGCTCAAGTCCGCCGCCTACCAGGTGGCCAAGCGCGAGGACAAGCCGACCTCGAGCAAGCCGTCCGCGCCCTTCATCACCTCCACCCTGCAGCAGGCGGCGAGCAACCGTCTGGGCTTCGGGGTGAAGAAGACCATGATGATGGCCCAGCGCCTGTACGAGGCCGGCTACATCACCTACATGCGTACCGACTCGACCAACCTGTCGCAGGATGCCATCGACATGGCGCGCGGCTTCATCGAGGGCGAGTTCGGCCAGCAGTACCTGCCGGCCAAGCCGAACGTGTACAGCAGCAAGGAAGGCGCCCAGGAAGCACACGAGGCGATCCGTCCTTCCGACGTCAACCTCAAGCCGACCCAGCTGACCGGCATGGAGCGCGACGCCGAGCGCCTGTACGAGCTGATCTGGCGCCAGTTCGTCGCCTGCCAGATGCCGCCGGCCGAGTACCTGTCCACCAGCGTGACGGTCAAGGCCGGCGATTTCGAGCTGCGCGCCAAGGGCCGCATCCTCAAATTCGACGGCTTCACCCGCGTGCAGCCGCCGCAGAGCAAGCCGGGCGAGGACGACGTGCTGCCCGACATGCTCCAGCGCGACCAGCTCGATCTGCTCCAGCTCGATCCGGCCCAGCACTTCACCAAGCCGCCGGCGCGCTACTCGGAAGCCAGCCTGGTCAAGGAGATGGAAAAGCGCGGCATCGGTCGTCCCTCGACCTATGCGGCGATCATCTCGACCATCCAGGAGCGCGGCTACGTGACCCTGCATAACCGCCGCTTCTACGCCGAGAAGATCGGCGACATCGTCACCGAGCGGCTGTCGGAGAGCTTCGCCAACCTGATGGACTACGGCTTCACCGCCGGCATGGAAGAGAACCTCGACGACGTGGCTCAGGGCGAGCGCGAGTGGAAGCACCTGCTCGACGAGTTCTACGGCGACTTCAAGAGCAAGCTCGAGGTGGCCGCAGCCAGCGACAGCGGCATGCGCGCCAACCTGCCGACCCTGACCGATATTCCGTGCAAGGAATGCGGCCGGCCGATGACCATCCGTACCGCCTCCACCGGCGTGTTCCTCGGCTGCTCCGGCTACGCGCTGCCGCCCAAGGAGCGCTGCAAGGCCACGGTCAACCTGATCCCCGGCGACGAGATCGCCGCCGACGACGAGGGCGAATCGGAGTCCCGCGTGCTGCGCAGCAAGCGTCGCTGCGCCAAGTGCGGCACGGCGATGGACGCCTACCTGCTGGACGAGCAGCACAAGCTGCACATCTGCGGCAACAACCCGGACTGCTCGGGCTACGAGATCGAGGAAGGCCAGTACCGCATCAAGGGCTACGAAGGCCCGAGCCTGGAGTGCGACAAGTGCGGCAGCGAGATGCAACTGAAGACCGGCCGTTTCGGCAAGTTCTTCGGCTGCACCAACAGCGCCTGCAAGAACACCCGCAAGCTGCTGAAGAGCGGCGAGGCGGCGCCGCCGAAGATCGACCCGATCAAGATGCCGGAGCTGCGCTGCGCCAAGGTCGACGACGTCTACGTGCTGCGTGACGGCGCCTCGGGCCTGTTCCTCGCCGCCAGCCTGTTCCCGAAGAACCGTGAAACCCGCGCCCCGCTGGTAGCCGAGCTGATTCCGCACAAGGACGAACTGGATGCCAAGTACCACTTCCTGCTCGACGCCCCGCAGCAGGACCCGGACGGCCGCCCGGCGGTGATCCGCTTCAGCCGCAAGACCAAGGAGCAGTACGTGCAGAGCGAGGTGGACGGCAAGCCCAGCGGCTGGCGCGCGTTCTACGCCGACGGCAAGTGGACGGTGGAAGACAAGCGCTGAGTCCTACCCCTGGCGCTGCAACCAAACCGGCCGGTGCGTGCAGACGCCCGGCCGGTTTCGCTTTTGGGGGCGCGCGATCCTGCTGCAGGCCCGCTTCCGCTGGCGACCGGTGCAGGGGGCGCGAGCGTATACTTGGACATCTGTCGAGGAGTCCGCCATGGCCAACGAGCTGTACACCCGCACCAACCAGAAACTCTACTTCGCCGGTCTGGCGCTGGACGCCTGGCGTGCCGCCGACGCGGCGCAGGCGCTGAATGCCCGCACGCAGATCCAGGCCGCTCGCGAAGGCGCGCTGTTCCATCTGTATGGCGCCGTGCTCGGGCTGTGTCACGAGATCGCCGGCTACTACCGCTTGCCCCAGGCGGCTGCGCCGCAGGTCGAGCAGTTGCTGACCCGCGAGGTGCTGGACGCTGCGCCCAGCCCGGAGCTGGCCGAACTGGTGGATCTGGCACTGGACCGGCAGAGCTGGCTGGGGCAGCTGCTGGCGGCCTATCGCCAGCTGTTCGAGCCGCCGCGCGAGGCGAAGAAGGCCAAGGTCGACCCGGCGCTGGCGCTGATCACGGCGGTCGATGTGGGTGGCCAGGCAGAGGAGGGCGAGCTGGGCCTGGACAGCCTCGTCGCCTGGCAGCAGCAGATCAAGGCGCTGGCCACGCGCTTTCGCGACGGCATGAGTGAGTGGTGAACGCCGACGCCTGCGCGGCAAGCGGGCGGGGTGCCGGGCGATCAGGCGGCGCCTTTGTCCGACGCGTGGCCAGCGGATGCCGTCGTCACGCTAGGGCGTGACGCATGGCGCTGTTACAATGTCGGCCTTTTTTCGCGGAGCTTCCTCCCCATGCCGACCTCCTTCCTGGAAATCGTGGAATTGCCCGATGGCCGTATCGTTCTGCGTCGTGGCGACGACGAGGAGGCCTTGGTGACCCTCGAGTTTTCCGAGGATGCCAAGGCCTTCCTGCTGGGGCAGCATATCGAGGTGGCCAAGGCCATGTTCAATCTGGGCGTGCAGATGGCCGGCAGCATGGCCGACGGCGACTACGAGCATGAGTACAGCGACGAGCCGCGGGTGCTGCACTGAGTCGCCGCGCCCGCACCTCAAGTTGATTCCCCGCGGCCCGCAGCATTCGCAGCGGACCCTGCCGGCGGCGTTTAGCGGCGAATGACGCCGACGCTCAGCCCTTCGATGACGAACTCCTGATCCGGCTGCTCCAGATCGATCACGATCGGGGCAAATTCCGGGTTTTCCGCCAGCAGCTGCACGCGCTTGCCGCGGCGCTGGAAACGCTTGACCGTCACTTCATCACCGATCCGCGCAACCACGATCTGTCCGTTGACCGCCTCGCGGCAGGCATGCACGGCGAGCAGGTCGCCGTCGAGAATGCCCACATCCTTCATGCTCATGCCGTGCACGCGCAGCAGGAAGTCGGCGCGGGGATGGAAGAACTCGGGGCTGATCCGGCAGCTGTCCTCGATATGCTGCTCGGCCAGGATGGGCGCACCGGCAGCGACCCGACCGATGATCGGCAGTTCGCCTTCGCGCAGTGCCGGCGCGCTATCGGGAATGCGGATGCCACGCGAGGCGCCGGGAATCATCTCGATGGCGCCCTTGCGGGCCAGCGCGCGCAGATGCTCCTCGGCCGCATTGGGCGAGCGGAAACCCAGCTCCTGGGCGATTTCGGCACGGGTAGGTGGATAACCGTGCGCGTCCAGCCAGGTCTTGATGAAAGCCAGGATTTCGCCCTGGCGCGGAGTCAGTTTCTGCATGGGGGCGGGCTCTGTCTTTTCTGATTGCTGGAAGTATATACAGGGTTATGGCCCCCGCAAACCCTTCGCGGCCGCTGCGGCTTTCTGGCGCTGCGGCCGGAGCCTGCCATACTTGTCAGATACATAGATTGTTCCCCGGGTTTGGGGCAGATGTCTGACTGATGGAGTAGTCATGGTTGAGTCTGCAACAGTTGAACGAATTCTCGATGCGGCGCAGCAGTTGTTTGCCGAGAAGGGTTTCACCGAGACCTCGCTGCGCTTGATCACCGCCAAGGCGGGGGTCAACCTGGCAGCGGTCAATTATCACTTCGGCTCCAAGGACGCGCTGATCCAGGCGGTATTCGTGCGTTTCCTCGGACCGTTCTGCCAGCGCCTCGAGGGCGAGCTGGAGAGCCGCGAGGGCAAGCCCGCGACGCTCGAGGAGCTGCTCGAATTGCTGGTGGCGCTGGCGCTGGAGGTCAGCCGGGGCAGCAGCAACCTCCGGGTGTTCATGCGCCTGCTCGGCATGGCCGTGCGCGAGCACCAGAGCAAGCTGCGCAACTACCTTGCCGGCCTGTACGGCAAGGTGTTTCGTCGCTACCTGCAGCTGCTGCAAGAGGCGGTGCCGGGCATTCCACCGCTGGAGCTGTTCTGGCGGGTGCATTTCATGCTCGGCGCGGCGAGCTTCAGCATGGCCGGCATCGAGGGGTTGCGCGAGATCGTTGCCCGCGACTTCGACGTGGATGTCTCGGCCGAGCAGGTGCTGAGTCTTCTCGTGCCGTTCATGGCCGCCGGCATGCGCGCCGACAGTGCGCTGACCGACCCAGCCTTGATCGCGGCCCGCCCGCACCGCAACGGCAAGGCGAACAACCACGGCAAATAACCCGTGGGTGCCGCGCCCGGGTGGATCAGCTAAGCTAGCGGCCCCTATGACTGCCGCCGCCGCCATGCTCGATCTGCTGCACATTTCCATCGCCGACCAGTGCCTGTACGGCTTTGCCGCGGGCCGGCTGTGCCTGCGCCTGCCGGTGTCCACCGCCCTCAACGGGCCGGGCGAGCAGCAGGGCTCGGGGTGCACCCCGCGCGGGCGTCACCAGGTGCGGGCGAAGATCGGCGCCGATCTGCCCGCGGGCGCGGTGCTGGTCGGGCGGCGCTGGACCGGCGAGGTCTGGTCGGCCGAGCTGGCCGCACAGCATCCGCAGCGCGACTGGATACTCACGCGCATCCTGTGGCTGAGCGGCTGCGAGCCGGGGCGCAACCGCCTCGGCGCGGTCGACACCTTCCGCCGCTACATCTATCTGCACGGCACCCCGGACAGCGAGCCGATGGGCGAGGCGCGCTCGCACGGCTGCATTCGCCTGCGCAACGCCGACCTGCTGGCGCTGTTCGAGCAGGTGCCGCCGCACTGTTCCGTGATCATTGACGAGGCGCCGCAGCCGCAGTGGCAGGCTGCCGCGCTCGCCTGAGGAGTATTCATGTCTGGTTCCCTGATGCTGGATATCGCCGGCACCTGGCTGACGGCCGAGGATCGTCGTCTGCTGCGCCAGCCCGAGGTGGGCGGGCTGATCCTGTTCGCCCGCAACATCGAGCATCCGCAGCAGGTGCGCGAGCTGTGCGTGGCGATCCGCGCCGAGCGTCCCGACCTGCTGCTGGCGGTGGACCAGGAGGGCGGCCGGGTGCAGCGCCTGCGCCAGGGCTTCGTGCGCCTGCCGTCGATGCAGGCGCTGGCCGCCGCGCCGGATGCCCTGCGCCTGGCCGGCCATTGCGGCTGGCTGATGGCCACCGAGGTGCTGGCGGTCGGTCTCGACTTCAGCTTCGCCCCGGTGCTCGATCTCGACCACGGGCGCAGCACGGTGATCGGCTCGCGCGCCTTCGGCAGCGACCCGGCGCAGGTGAGCGAGCTGGCGACGGCCTTCATTGCCGGCATGCGGTCAGCCGGCATGGCCGCCACCGGCAAGCATTTCCCCGGCCACGGCTGGCCGGAGGCCGATTCGCACGTGGCGATTCCGCGCGACGAGCGCTCGCTGGACGAGATCCGCGCCTGCGACCTCAAGCCCTTCGTCGCCCTGGCGCCGCAGCTCGACGGCATCATGCCCGCCCACGTGATCTACCCGCAGGTCGACGAGCAGCCGGCCGGCTTCTCGCGGCGCTGGCTGCAGGACATCCTGCGCGGCGAGCTGGGCTACCG
>DATCUN010000291.1:0-18073 GCA_036561825.1 Pseudomonas sp. | reverse complement strand
GCCTTGACATCCCCCCCTCCCTCTCGCTGACGCTCACCGCCCAAGGGCGGAAAGGAAGGGGATTCCTACCGTGTTCAGCCCGTCAGGGCTGACTCACCTCGGCGGGTTCCTGCTGCTGGCGGCCTGACTGCACCACTCACTTCACAGGCTAACCGGGCGTGTCCCGCCCTTAACACATTGATCGCGCCGACCACATCGGCGTTTTCCGCGAAACCACACTCGACGCAGTGGAAATCGGCCTGGGTGCGACGGTTCTCCGCCGACACATGCCCACAACTCGGGCAGGTCCGGCTGGTGTTTCGGGGCGGCACCGCCACCAGATGACCACCGCTCCACGCCAGCTTGTAGTCGAGCTGGCGGCGGAACTCGAACCAGCCCTGGTCGAGGATGGATTTGTTCAGGCCGGATTTGGCCCGAACATTCTTGCCCGGTGTTTCGGTTGTGCCGGCGGCCGACTGGGACATGTTCCGTACCTGCAAATCCTCGACGAACACGAGCGCGTGGTTTTGGCTGATCGCGGTTGAGGTCTTGTGCAGGTAGTCGCGGCGGGCATTGCCGATGCGGGCATGGAGGTGCTGGACGCGGGCTTTCGCCTTCATCCAGTTGCTGCTGAACTTCGTCTTGCGGCTCATGGCCTGCTGCGCCTGGCACAGCGCGGCTTCGTGGCGCTTGAAGCTGTTGAGCGGCTCGTGGAACGTGCCATCGCTCAAGGTGGCGAAGCGGGCGATCCCCAGGTCGATGCCGACTGCACCACCCTGCGGCACGGGGATTTCCACCTCGCGCCGCGTCTGGATCGACACAAACCACCGGCCGCCGCTCAAGCTGACGGTGACGTTGCGCAGCTCGCCCAGCGCTTCGCGACTGTTGCGATAGCGCAACCAGCCGAGCTTGGGCAGGAAAATGCGGCTATTGGCCTGATCCAGCTTGATCTGCTTGGGGTCGGGATAGCGGAAGCTGTCTCTCTGGCCCTTGCGCTTGAAGCGCGGGAAATCGGCGCGCTTCTCGAAGAAGTTCTTGTAGGCTTTTTCGAGGTCTTTGAGCGCATGTTGCAGTGGATGGACGGGCGCCTCTTTCAGCCAGGCGGTTTCGCCGCTGTTGCGCCAAGCTGTCAGCTGCTTGGCCATCGCCACATAGCCGATGTACTTGCCGCCCGCTTCGCGGTTGGCTTGCTGCAGCGCCAAGGCCTGGTTGAACACGAACCGACAGGAGCCGGCGAAGCGGCGCATCTGGCACTGCTGTTCGCCGGTCGGCATCAGTTCGTATTTGAAGGCTTGGAGTCGCTGCATGTCCAGCACTATACTCTTGGTCTATGAGCATTGAAAACGATATTAGGCGCGGCAGACACTGTGTCTTCATGATGCATGCCCACTTGGTCTTCGTTACGAAATATCGGCGCGAGGTCTTCACCCAAGCCATTCTCGACGACCTTCGCGACGTTTTCGCCAGCGTATGCGCCGACTTTGAAGCGGAACTGGTTGAGTTCGATGGCGAGGATGACCATGTGCACCTGCTGGTGAACTATCCGCCGAAGGTCGCCATCTCCAACCTCGTGAACAGCCTGAAAGGCGTCTCTAGCCGCATGATCCGCAGGAAAAATTACCCCAGCATCCGCAAAAAGCTGTGGGGCGGCGCGCTGTGGTCGCCCAGCTACTTTGCCGGCAGCTGCGGAGGTGCGCCCATCGAAGTCATCCGCCAGTACATCGAACAGCAGCAGACGCCTCATTAAAGGCAAAACCGGGGACGGCTACGCCGTCCGCGCTATCCTTCCCCGCCCTGAAGTGCGAGGTTTGCCGCGCACTGGATCAAGCGCGAAAAACCCGTCGCAAGGACGGGTTTTTGCTTTGCAGATATCAGCATTCAGAGCTTGGAAACATCTTCCGCCTGCAGGCCTTTCTGCCCATGGGCCACTTCGAACTCGACGCGCTGCCCCTCGATCAGCGAGCGGTGGCCTTCGCCACGGATCGCACGGAAGTGCACGAACACATCCGGACCGCTTTCGCGCTGAATGAAGCCATAGCCCTTGGCATCGTTGAACCACTTGACGGTTCCAGTTTCACGTCCAGCCATTCCACATCTCTCCAGACTTGCACAGTTTCAATGCTCCCTGCGGGAGCAGCTCGGGACGGTACGTGGTTAAACGTTCTTCTTGTTATATCCGGCCTCCGCCGCCGCGAGGCGTCTGGAGTGGGTATTTTGAATCGCGTTCTTGACGACCGCTGGCCCGAGTATAAACAAAGCGCCTGTGCTGAAAAGCCCCCGCGCTGTGACCCAGGACAAAGGCCGGGCGGCGGGTCCCGGTCATTGCCAACCGTCAGCCCTGCGGACCAAGCAGATCCTTCACCCGTTTGGCCAGGGTGCGGTACTGCTGCTCCTCCAGACGATAGGCCCAGTCCTTGCCGGCGATGAGGCGGCCGTCGAGCCCTTTGCTGTCGCCCAGCACCAGCCAGTGCTGACCGCCCTGCTGGTGGAAGGCACCGTGCAGTTCGCCGCCATCGAGGGTCTGCAGGCTAAACTCCAGCTCCGGCCGCGCCTTGAAGCCGACCTGCGCCAGCGGTGCGGCGTCGGCGAAATCGAGCGCCGAGAACAGCGCCGCCATGCCGTTGGCTACCGGCTCGTAGGCCAGGGTGCGGCCCTTGGGTAACTGGCGCAGCGCCAGGTTGGCCTGCTCCGGGGTTGCGCGCCAGACGTTCAGCTGCTCGCCGTCGGCATGGCGCACCTCCAGCTCGCGCACGCTGGCGAAGGGAATCGCACTGATGCGCCGATCCAGCCAGGCCAGCTCGTTGTCCACCAACTGCAGCGACTGGTCGATCGACCAGACCTGATCGTCACCGGCCAGGCGCACCAGCTGCCCGCCCTGGCGCGCAGCCTGGCCGATCAGCACCACCACGGGCGTCTTGCCCACGCCCTCCAGGGTCAGGCGCGTAGCCGCGCCCTCGCCTCGCTCCGCCAGGTCCAGGCGGGCATGGTTGTCCGGGTTGCGCGTCTTGGCCTCGACCCTGTGCGCCTCGGCCAGCGCCCGCAGCAGGCGGTTGACCTCGCCGGCCGCCGCCGGATAGCCGGCCTTGGCCGGGACTATCCAGCCGCCGCCGGCGCGCTCGATGCGGATCGCCGGCAGATCGCCGTGGCGAATCTCCAGCGCACGCACCTGCTCGAGATGCCCGGCCAGCACCGGCAGCAACAGTTGCCGAGCGGCCTGCTGCGGCACCTCGGCAGAGCGTTGCAGCCAGGCGAACAGGCCACCCAGTCCCAGCGCGATCAGCAGCAGAACCAGCAATGCGGAACGACGCATGACGACCTCCTCAAGCCCGACGGCGGCGGAACAGCCACAGCACGATGACGCCGAGGGTCAGCAGCAGCGGCACCAGGGCAATATTGACGAACTTCAGCACCCGTCCCAGCCCCTCGATGTCGGCATTGAGCTGGTAACGCACTTCGCGCAGCTCCTTGCGGATCTTCAGCTTGTCCTGCATGAACTGCTGCAGGGTCGCCTGCTGCTCGGGCGTCAGCTCGAGCACCTGCTCGGGACTGTCACTCTGCTGCAGCTCGGCGAGGCGCTGCTCGGTCTGCGCCAGCTGCTGCTTGAGCACCTCTTCCTGCTCGCGGAAGCGCGCCTCGGCCTCGCGTTGCAGCCGCTCCACCACCACGAACGGCCGGCTGAAGCGCCCGCGCGAACGCACGCTGATCAGCGCATCGCTGCCGGCCAGGTTGTCCAGAGCGTTGATGGCGAAGCCGGCGTTATCGGCGAACGGCTGCGGCACGCGCTGGCCGAAGAACTCCTGCACCTGCACCCACATGCGGTCGCTGAGCAGGTCGGTGTCGGCGACGACGATGACGTTGATGCTCTCAGCGCTCTTCAGGCCGTCCTTCTGCCCCTCGATGCCCTCGGGGTAAGCCGACGGCGCCGGCCCGCTGACCCGCGCCGCCACGGCATAGCGCTCGCCGGTCGGCTCCAGCTCGCGCATCAGCTCCTGCGGATCACGCAGCCCAGCCAGGCGCTGGGCGTCGAACGGCATGGCGTACTCGGAGCTCTGCAGCAGCGGGGTGAAACGGGTCTTCGCCCCCTCCACCGGCTCGAGGATGCCGGCGCTGGCCACGGTGATGTTCTCCAGCGCCGCGGTGGTCACGTCGGTCTGGTCCAGCGCCGCCTTCGGCAGGCCGAGCCAGGCCGGATGGCGCACCGGGCGCTGCTCTTCGCCCACGCCCACGCCGACGGCCATCGCGTAGGTGCCGTCAGCGAGCACTTGCCCCGCCCGCAGACGCACGCCCCAGGCCTTGAACAACGGCTCGAGATCAGAGGCGTTGCCTTGGCCATTGCCCAACATGCCGCTGTTGTCGCTCTCGCTGAACGGGTCGACGAAAGCCAGCAGCTTGCCGCCGCGCAGGACGAACTGGTCGATGGCATACAGCGTCGGCGGCGGCAGATCCTTCGGATGCACCAGCAGCAGCACCGACACCTCATCGGGAATCCGGTCGCTGTCGTTGCGCAGGCTCTTGATGCTGAACTGCTGGCGGATCTCCTCCATCACCATCCAGGGCGTACCGGCCTGGCCGGTCAGCGGATTGAAGCTGCCGTCCATCTGCAGCCCGGACAGCACGCCGACCACCGGCCGCTCGGGCTTGGCCAGGCTCTGGATCAGGCGGCTGATCTCGTACTCGAGGAACTCCTCCTGATCCAGCGGGAAGAACGGGATGCTCTGCACATTGTCCAGCGCGTTGGTGCCGGCCAGGCCGAAGTACAGCTTGTCGCCGCCCTGCTGCAGCGGCACGCCCTGCAGGCCGAACTCGGCGGCGCGGTCCTCGTCCTCGGAGAACGGCTCGGGGTCGATCACCTTCAGGTGCAGCTTGCCGCCGGCCGCGCGCTCGTAGGCGTGCAGCATTTCCTCGACGCGCTTGGCGTAGTTGCGCAGCGGCACCAGATCCTGGCTGACGTTGTCGGAGTAGAAGAAGTACAGGTTGATCGGCTCGTCGAGCTGGCCAAGGATGCGCTCGGTACCTTCGCTGATGGTGTAGAGCTTCTGCTCGGTCAGGTCCAGGCGCGCGTTATGCAGCCCCAGCCCGGTGACCATGTTGAAGGCCAGGAACACCAGGGCAATCAACAGCAGCCCGGTGCCGGAATAAATGATGCGTTTCATCGGGCGTCCTCAGTCGGCTTTCTTCAGGTCGAGCACCACCGCGGTGGCCGTCAGCCAGGCCAGGATCAGGCTGGCGAAATACAGCAGGTCGCGCAGGTCGAGCACGCCCTTGCTGATCGCATCGAAGCGGGTCAGGAAGCTCAACGACGCCACCGCATCCACCAGCGCCTGCGGCGCCCAGCCGCTGAAGGCATCCAGCACCAGAGGGAAGCCGCTGGCAACGAACAGGAAGCACACGCAGACGGTGAGGATGAAGGCGATCACCTGATTCTTGGCCAGCGCCGACAGGCACGAGCCGATGGCCAGGTAGCCGCCGGCCAGCAGCCAGCTGCCGATGTAGCCGGTGAGGATCGCGCCGTTGTCCGGCTCGCCCAGGTAGTTGACCGTCAGCACCATCGGGAAGGTCAGCAGCAGGGCGATGCCGGCGAACGCCCAGGCGGCGAGGAACTTGCCGCCCACCGCATCGGCGCGGGTGATCGGCAGGGTCATCAGCAGCTCGATGGTGCCGCTCTTGCGCTCCTCGGCCCACAGGCGCATGGCCAGCGCCGGCACCAGGAACAGGTACAACCAGGGGTGGAAGCTGAAGAACGCGCCGAGATCGGCCTGGCCGCGCTCGAAGAAGCTGCCCAGATAAAAGGTGAACACCCCGGACAGCGCCAGGAAGATCACGATGAACACGTACGCCAGCGGCGTGGCGAAATAGCTCGCCAGCTCGCGCTTGAAGACTACCGGCAACTGCCTCATGCCGCCTCTCCTCGAGTCAGGGTGCGGAACACCTCGTCGAGGCGGCCGCGCTCCACGTCCATTTCCTTGATGCTCCAGCCGCGCGCCGCCACCAGCGCGCTGACGTGGGGGAAGATCACCTGCCCCGGCTGCGCCAGCACGGTCAGGCTGTGCTCGCGGGCGTTGCGCTCCACCCCGGCCACGCCGGGCAGCGCCGCCAGCGCGACCTCGTCAAGCGGCGCATCGCCGACCAGGGTCACCGCCTGGTGGTAGCGCGAACGGCTTTCCAGCTCGAACGGCGTGCCGTCGGCCACCAGCCGGCCGGCAGCGATCACTACCGCGCGGCTACAAACCGCGGTGACTTCCTCGAGGATGTGCGTGGAAATGATGATGATCTTGTCGGTCGCCAGGTTCTGGATCAGCTGGCGCACCTGGTGCTTCTGGTTCGGGTCGAGGCCGTCGGTAGGCTCGTCGAGAATCAGCGCGCGCGGATCGTGGAGAATCGCCTGGGCCAGGCCGACCCGGCGCTTGAAGCCCTTGGACAGGGTGTCGATCGACTGGCCGAGCACCGCCTGCAGCTCCACCTGCTCCACCGCCCTGGCCACCCGCGAGCGCTTCTCGGCGCCGCGGTAACCGCGCACCTCGGCGATGAACTCGAGGAAGCCACGCACCTGCATGTCGCCATAGCAGGGCGCGCCCTCCGGCAGATAGCCGATCAGCCGCTGGGCCTTGAGGGTGTCCTTCTGGATATCGAAGCCGAACAGGCGCGCAGAGCCCGAGTTCGGCGCGAGAAAGCCGGTGAGCATCTTCATGGTTGTCGACTTGCCGGCCCCGTTGGGGCCGAGGAAACCCAGCACCTCGCCGGGCTGGACGCGGAAGGACAGGTCGTCCACCACGGTGTGCTGCACAAAGCGTTTGGTGAGTTTTTCTATTTCGATCATGGCCACTCCATAACCTGCTGGAGCCTCCGTGCCAGACGGCCACGGAGGCGTCTCGAATGCCGGCTGAACTCTAGGTAGAGCGTGCGCGTAATGCAAGGGGCGGCAACGGCGACGGCAATTGTGGAATCGCCCGAGCGGCCTGCCGGCCGGTGACACAACCGCGGAGAGTGAGGGCACGCCCACCGGCTTTGCGGCACAATCGGGGGCACCGTCGCCACCGAACGCCATCATGCAGATCGACGAAGAACTGACCTTCAAGAAGCTGGAAATCTTCCTGGCCTTCATGCGCAGCGGCAACCTGTCGCGCGCTGCCGCCGAGCTGGACACCAGCACGGTCAGCGTGCACCGCGCCATCCATTCGCTGGAGAACGCCCTGCGCTGTCCGCTGTTCAAGCGCGAGGGGCGCAAGCTCACCCCGCTGGAAAGCGCCCATGTGCTGGAGGACCGCGCGCAGAAGCTGATCGCCGACATGCTCGACACCGTGCGCCTGACCCGCGAGGCGGCCGGCTTCTCCGCCGAGCGCTTCAAGCTCGGCGCGCTCTACTCGCTGACGGTGAAGACCGTGCCGCAGCTGATCATGGGCCTCAAGCTGCGGCGCAGCGAACTGAACATCGACCTGATCCTCGGCTCCAACGTCGACCTGCTGTACAAGCTGAAGAACCTCGAAGTAGACGCCATCCTGGTGTCGCTCAACGACAGCGTGAGCGATCCGGACTGCGAGTCGCTGCCGCTGTTTTGCGACGACATCTTCCTCGCCGTGCCCACCGACTCGCCGTTCGCCGGCCAGGCGGAGGTGGACCTGGCCGAGCTGCGCGAGGCCACCTTCATTACCCTGTCCCAGGGCTTCGCCACCCACCAGGACGCCCAGCGGGTGTTCCGACAGGCCGGCTTCGCGCCCAAGGTGGCGATGCAGGTCAACGACATCTTCACCCTGCTCAGCATGGTCAGCTCCGGGGTCGGCTACGCCCTGCTGCCCGGACGCATCGCTGCGGTGTACGAAAACCGCGTGCGGCTGATTCCGCTGCAGGCACGCTACCGGATGCAGCAGCAGATCGGCCTGGTATTCCTCAAGGCCAAGGAGCGCGACCCCAACCTGCTGGCGCTGCTCGCCGAGTGTCGGATGTATGCCAAGCGGCATGAGGGTTGATCAACACCCCAGCAGACTGGGTTGACTATCAACCTGGCAGATTGGTCGCAAACTCCGTCACCAGACGCGCAACACTGACACCGAGCACGATCTGGTCATCCGGCACCAGCAGGTAGGTCCAAGGTTTGCCGCCGTTGCTCTGGGCGTGTTCGTTGGCGAAACCGCACCAGCGCATAGCTGCACGGGCTTTGGCCCGAACCTCCTCATGGCCGATCTGATCGGCTCGCTTTGGCTCGATAATCAGATAGCCCGACTCAGTCTCCACCACAAAGTCCGGCTCGTAGTTCCGACCATCCAGATACTCTATGCGGAACTGGCCTGGCGCTGGTTTCATCCACTTGAGCACCTTGTCGTCGTCTTCCAGCACCTGAGCCAGACGCCATTCTCCATCCACCGAGTCGAATTTCTGGTAGGGGAAGCAGCAACGCTTGAAGCCTTCGAACACCATCTGCCGAATCGCCCGTTTATCTTCGACCGGGGTGCGGAAATGGCGGGGTTTGTCGCCGGCAGGCAGGGTAAAGGTGGCCGGACGGAGCACATCGAAGCCCGCAATCACCTTGCCGCGATAGTCGCAGGGCGTTGTCCAGCGCTGCGCCTGCATCTGCGCCCAGATGAAGTCGCTGAGCTGCTTCTGCCAGTAAAGCAGCACGTTTTCGACCTCGTCCGAGTCTTTCAGGTAGCTCTGCAAATGCGCGATTACCTGCCCCGCCAGCTTGTACAGCAGGCCGGCATACTGGTCGTAATCCACCTCATCTCGGGTGAACAGGTGACGCACCAGGTAGTCCTCCAGTCGCGGCTCGCGAGCTTCCTGTCGGCCCCACTGGATACTCGCGCTGTGGTCGTTCTCCAGATGGCGCAGGAGCATTTCCTGGCTGACCGGCTCCAACTTGATGCTGGCCAGATTCTGCAGGTCGAAATTTTGGAAGCCGTAGTTCACTTCGCGAGTGGGCAGCACGGTGATATGCGGCACGTCGATGGTCAGCTCAACGGCCTTTTCCGTCACGCTGCGCACCAGGCTTTCGATTTCCGCCGCGCTGGGCAGCGCCTCGCTTTCCAGCCCAGCCAGTTGCTGCTGGACGGGTAGCTGTTCCTGCAGGGCACGCTGTACGCGGCGGACCAGCTTCTGCTGCACGTCCTCGTCGCCCAACTGCAGACTGGAAGACAGCTTGCGCGCCTCCTCCTGAACGGCCTGGATAGCCGCCGCAGCGATCTTAGCCTCCTGCTCCGAGCGTACCGCCACCTGATAGCGGCCGGCGTTTTCGGCCGTCGGGGTAGCGTCTTCTCTGGAGGTCTGTACCACCGATACGGGAGAAGCCTCGACCTGCTGCGGCTGGCGATCCGGCACGTCGGCATCGGCGCCGCTGCCGATGTAGATTTTCTCGTGGATCAGCGAGTCGTCCTTGTTGGCCCGGTCGATGATCTCCTGGAAACGGTCGTGGGCGATGATGCACAGCCGATCCACCGCCTCGACCCCGGTACGCTTGCCGTAGGGCAGGCGCAGACCGCGGCCGATGGTCTGCTCGGTGAGGATCTCCGAGGCCGAGGCGCGCAGCGGCACGATGGTATAGAGATTGGTGACGTCCCAGCCTTCCTTGAGCTTGTTGACGTGGATGACCACCTCGGTGGCTTCGTCGTGCTCGACCGCCAGCAGACGCTGCATGGACTCGTCCGACTCCTCGCCGGACTGGTTGGAGTGCACCTCGATCACCCGGCCCCGGTAGCGCCCGGAAAAGAAATCCTCCGACTCGATGCGCGCACGGATGGCGGCGGCATGGGTGGTGTCCTGCGCCACCACCAGCATGAACGGCTTGACCGCCGAGACGCCCTGGCTGCGGGCGTAGTTTTCCAGCTCCACCTTGACGTACTCGTGGTGGTGGATGCCGTCTTCCAGCTTGATGGTTTCCAGCGCGTCCTGACTGTACTGCTCGGCGCGAAAGTCCTTGCGCGTGGCGACCGCCGGGATCTTTACATAGCCGTCCTTGAGCGCGCTGGACAGCGGGTAGTGGTAGACCACATTGCCGAACGGGCGTGGCTTGGCGCCGACGGTCTTCGGCGTGGCGGTCAGCTCCAGGCCCAGTACCGGCTTCAGGTCGTTGATCGCCTTGGCGCCGGCATCGGCGTAGTAGCGATGCGCCTCATCCATCAGCACTACCAGATCGGGCAGTGCGGCGAGGTAGTCGAAGTAGGACTCGCCCAGATACTCCTGCAGGCGGCGCACCTTGGCGGTGGCCGACTTGACCGCGCCCTTCTTGTTGTCGCGGGCATTGATCTTGGCGATGTTGAAGATGTTGATGTGCAGGCTGGCGTCGGCGCCGAACAGGTCGCCGGAGAGCATTGCCGGCACGGCATAGTCCAGGCGCACGCCGCGGCCGTCCTCGTAGTCCTCGCCGGTGATCACCACCGGCGGGGTGTTGGCCATTTCCGGGATGCCGGCGAACACGTACTTGGGCTGGCCGAGAGTGAAATCCTTCTTCAGCTTCTCGTAAATGGTCAGGTTGGGCGCCAGCACCAAGAAGTGCCGGCTACGGCCGGTGATGAACAGCCAGGCGATCATCGCTCCCATCAGGCGAGTCTTGCCCACCCCGGTGGCCAGGGCGAAGCACAGCGAGGGAAAGTCCCGCTCGAAGGCCTGCATGCTCGGGTAGTGGGCCTGAATCACCTGCAGCAAGTGCTGCAGGTCCGGCTCCTTGCCCAAAGGCAGCTGGTCGAGCAGATCGACCAGCACTTGCAGCGATTCGCGCTGGGGCTTGCGCAGCGATAGGCGCGCGGTCACTTGGTTGGCTACTTTCTGGCCGTTGATGGGCTCAGCCATGACAGATTTCCTTTCCGTTATTCGTCTTCGAGCGGCTCTTCGCTCGCGTCTTCAGCCGTCAGGTTGATGCTGAAGCTATAGTCGTCGTGGTCCCACTCGCACTTGCCGAGAATCGCCTTGGGAATCTTCTTCAGGGTCAGGTTCGGAAAGGCTTCGGTGTCGGCCATGAACGCCTTGCAGCAGATCAGCAGGCTGCGCTGGCTGCCGACTTCCTCGCTGATCAGGCGCAACTGGTCGTGGCTCAGGCTGCCGGTGGTGACGTAGATGAAGTCCGTCTCGCTGCTGCGGCCGTGCATCCAGAAATGCGTCTGGCTCGGCGCGTAGCTGAAGCCCATATGCTTGCACATGGCCTCGGCGAGCATCTCCGCGTTGTAGGCCGGGTTGATCACCCAGTTGCCCCACTGGTCCTTCTTCAGCAGCGAGGGCGCCAGACGCAGATAGCGGAAACCGCCGCCGCCCTGCCAGTCGACCGCCTTGCTGATGCCGCCCTGGTCCGCACCGTCGATGACCTTTTTCAGGCGCGGCACGATATGGGTATGGCAGTGCTCGCCCAGCTCGACCATGATCCAGCGCCGGCCCATCTTGTGCGCCACGGCGCCGGTGGTGCCGGAGCCGGCGAAGGAGTCGAGGACGAGGTCGCCGGGACGAGTGGCTATGTGTATCACTCGTTCTAAAAGCTGCTCTGGCTTTGGGGTGCCAAACGGCTCATCGTCAGGAAATAGAGCCAGGATCTCTTTTTTTGCGGCCTCATTGTCGCCGGCAAATTCAGCATCCCACCAAGTCATTGGCACAAGGCCTTTTTCTTCTCCTCGGAACTGCTTGATTCTGGGTTTTCCTGTACCCCCATTTGGGAAATAAACCCGATTGTCTCTCAGATACTCCAAGTAGACAGGCTCGGTTGCACCCCAGCACCGTCCTTTGGGAGGATCAACAAAATCGCCACTCGAGGTTTTGATTCTATACATTTGGTTCGGGCGATAACCTTGCGCACTGAATGGAATAGAGCGCCACTCACCGCGAGGGTCATTGTCTGGATTTGCGTACCCTGCGTTGTTTGCTGGCAAAAGCTACCGGGTGGACTTCCAATCTACTGCCCCACACTTTGCATATATAAGCAAATGATCATGGGCCGATCCGACTGCAGCCCGGTTTTCTCTTGATGTGCGCTTTTGCCAAACAATATTGGCCACAAAATTCCGACGCCCAAACACCTCATCGCACAACACCTTCAAATAGTGCGCTTCATTGTCGTCGATGGTGATCCACAGCGAGCCATCGTCCGCCAACAGAGTACGGATGATTTCCAGTCGGTCGCGCATCATCGTCAGCCACAGCGAATGCTCCAACCCATCGTCGTAGTGGGTGAAGGCGCTGCCGGTGTTGTACGGTGGATCGATGAAGATGCACTTCACCTTGCCGGCGTACTGCGACTCCAGCGCCTTGAGCGCCAGCAGGTTGTCGCCCTGGATCAGCAGGTTGTCGTTGTAGCTCGGCGGCTGCTCGCCGGCCAGCAGATCGCCCTGCAGGGGCGCAATGGCTTCGGCGCGGTAGGACAGCGCCTTGTCCTCGATCAGGATGCGCGGCTCCAGGCGCGGGCGCTTGTCCTTGCCGATCCAGGTCAGTTCCAGCTTCTGTTTTTCGCTCATTGCGTACAGCCTTATTCGTCGTCGGCAAACTGCGCCACCAGGCCGTTGCGTTCGCGGCTGGCGGCGTAGATGGTCAGTTTCAGTTCGGTATGGTCGATCTGCTCGTAGAGCGGGCGGCGCAGGGACAGCCGCTCGCTGGCGGCGATGATGGTGGGCACACCTTCGCCGCGGCGTTCGATCATGTTCTGCCGGCGGGTAGCCGGATCGGCCGGGTAATAGCGGCTGAGCAGGTTCACCAGGGTTTCGTTGCGGCTGATGCTGTTGGCATCCATGCTCTCCACCGTCAGGCTGTTGGGCAGCCCGCCGGGAGTGGAGATTTCCAGCCGGTCGGCGAACAGGTGCACGCGAATGCGCGCGCCGTGCATAGCGTAGTCGCGGTGCGCCACGGCATTGACCAGCGCCTCGTAGACCGCGCCTAGGTCGTATTGCGGAATATCGATGCGCCCAGGGCGCTTGACCGCCTGGACGCGCATGTTGCGTTTGACGAAGGCGAAAGCCTGCTGGATCTGCTGGTCGACCGGGCCGTCGCAGTCTTGGGCGTCCAGCTGGTACTCGGCGCTGCGCTCGCTGCCTGAATAGGCCACGCACTGCACATAGGCCGAAGAAAGGAAATCCGCCGGGCGGCGGGTGAGCAGCAGCACGCCAGTGACGGTCAGGTGCGGCTGGCGATTTTCGTCTTCCAGCAGCAGATAGAGTTTTTTCAGCTGCAGAGCTTCCGGCAGGTCACTGCGCAGGAAGCGGGCCTTCAGCTCGGGATCGATGTCGTCCCTGCTGGCATTGGGCACCAGTTGTTCGTCGAAGCGGATCAGCCGCGCCATGCTGCGTTGCTGGAACAGCCGGGCGAGCAGCTCGGGCGACATTTCCCGCTTGCTGGAACCGACGCGGTGGAAGTAGCCATGCGGGCTGCGATGGACGAACAGGCTCTTCGCCACGCGCACCCAGACCACCGGTCTGGCATTGCCCTGATGGTCGGGAATTTCCACCAGGCGCGTTTCGATGGGCAGCGGCGGATCGATGGCCTGGCTGGCCATGTTGGTCAGCCACAGCTCGACGGTATCCAGTTGCTCCAGTGCGATGCCCTCGACTTCGCGGGTCTTGTCGTTGACGCCGAGGATCAGAAAGCCGCCGCTGCCGTTGGCAAAGGCGGCCAGCTCGTCGGCCACGCTGTCACGGTGCGGCTTGGTGACTTTGTTGTCGTGAAGGGTCACCGCCTTGAACTCGTAGGCCGAGTCTTCGCCAAGGCGGATCTGGTAGATCAGCTCGCGTACCAATTCCGTGGTGTTGATCATGCCGTGCCCTCCAGGCGCCAGCGCAGGCTGAATAAGCGTTCATGTTTCACGCTGATTTCCAGGTTCTGCTCGATTGCTTCGAGCAGGCGGTCTTCCTCGGCTTCGATGTGCTTCTTTTCTTCGTGGTAGTCGAGCATCAGGTTGTCGCGCTCGCGCTCGAGTTTTTTCAGCGCCTTCTTGGCGCTCATCTTTTCCTGCAGGGTTTCCAGCTGACGCACAGCCTTGCGCGCTTCCTTGATCTCTTGGTCGAGCTGCTTGATGCGAATATCCAGGCCGATGCGCTTGTCCTCGGCCCAGCGTTCGAGCTTTTCGGTTTCCTCTTCGAAGTAGCGTTCGTTGTGGGCGTTCGCCTGCTGCAAGCATTCGCCGCGCAAGGCGTCGAGCCGCGCCTGCAGGGTTGCCACATGCTGAAGAGCCGGTTGCGTCGAGACTTCCTGGGCGTTGAGCCTCAGCAAGCGGTCGCAGGTGCGCTCGTCCAGCAACTGGCCGGAATCCGTAAAGCCGGCCAGCAACAGGTGCTCGCGCCGCTGCGTGGCGGTGCTCAGGGTGAGCTTCTCCACCACCAGCTCACCCGACTGACCGAGCAATTCAAGGACATCGGACAACTGGCCGTTCTCCGCCGGGACGTAGCGCAGCAGCAGTTCAGCCGCCGCCGGGGCGCTCAACGTCGCCTTGGCCCGCTCGATCAGTTCACCGCCCTTGCCGTCGTTCGGCTGGAAGAAGCGGGCGTCGGTCTCTTGCGCACGCTGCCAGTTCGGGTCGTACCAGTGGCCATCCAGCTCGAAGCGCTCGCCTTCGAAGCGCGCCTGAGGGACGCTCATACGCGCCAGCAGCAGCAGGCGTTGCTGGTAGTCATCCAGCGCCTGTTGGGTGCGTTCGCGGCACATGTTCAGGCGGGCCACCACGTCGACGTCGAAGTGTTCAAGCAGCGAGCGGCGCGCATCCTGATTGCGGGTTTCGATCTGCGCCTGCAGTTGCTCCTGCAACTGGTTGAATTGCTCCTCGATTTCCTCGTCACTGCGGCACTTCTGGTAAATGGCGTGGATGCGCTGCTCGATATCCACGCCCGACTCGATGGCGCCGAGGATTTCATCGGACGAGCCGAACACGCCTTCGAACAACTGGAATTTCTGGCTGAGCAACTGATAGACCCGCTGGTCGGCGCGGTTGCTGTTGTTGAGGAAATTCACCACCACCACATCGTGCTTCTGGCCATAACGGTGCACGCGACCAATGCGTTGTTCGACCCGCTGCGGGTTCCAGGGCAGGTCGTAGTTGATCAGCAGCGAGCAGAACTGCAGGTTGATACCTTCCGCGCCGGCTTCGGTGCAGATCATGATGCTGGCCTGCTCACGGAAGCGCTCGACCAGGGCGGCCTTCATATCGGCGCTCTTCGAGCCGGAAACCCGCGCCGAGCCTTGATGCTTTTCCAGCCAGGCCTGATAGGTGCGCAGCGACTCCGGATCGCTGTTGCTGCCGTTGAGCAGTACGACCTTGTCCCGATAGCCCTCGCTGCTGAGCAGCTCGAACAACCAGGCCTGGGTGCGTACCGATTCGGTGAAGATCACCGCTTTGCGCTGGCCACCCAGGCGCTCGGCGAAATCAAAGGATCTGCCCAATACCGTCAGCAGCGCGTCCCCCTTGGCGTTGCGCTCGATGCTGGCGGCCAGATTCAGAAACTCTTTCAGCCGCTCGATTTCCGCCTGTAGAACTGCCGGGTCGACAAAGTCGTCCTCGTCCACGCCGCTGGTGTCGGCCAGATCGTCCAGTTCCTCGTAATCGCTCAGGGCATCGGCCAGTGACATGCGCTTTTCCAGGCGCTCGACCATGCGCTGCAAGGTGCCCTGGATGGCGTGGGAGGACGAGGCCAGAATTTTGCGAATGACCAAGGTCACCAGGTGACGGGCGTTGGGCTTGATCGCCAGCACGCTTTCGTCCTGCAGGTAGCTGGAGACCTTGCGGTACAGCTCCTGCTCGTCCGGCTGCGGATCGTAGGGCTCGGTCATCGAGTAGCGGCGCGTGAAGTTGATGCCGCCCTCTTCCTGCACCTGGCGTCGCAGCGTGCGGCTGCAGATACTTTTCAGCCGCTGGCGCAGTTGGTCCAGCTCCGCTTGCGACAGCCGAGGCTTGCTGTAGCGAGCCTTGAAGGATTCCAGGTCGCCGAAAAAGTGCGGGTCGACGATCGACACCAGGCCGTACAGTTCCAGCAGATTGTTCTGCATGGGCGTGGCGGAGAGCAGCACCTTGGTACGGCCTTTCAAGGCTTCATCCAAGGCCTTGGCGGTTTTGGCGCCTTCGCCTTTGTAGATGTTGCGCATCTTGTGCGCTTCGTCGAAGACCACCAGATCCCAGGGGATCAGCCCCAATTCCCGCTGCTTGCGCGCGGCAAATTCGTAGGAGCAGATCGCGATGGCCGGGCGACCGAACGCCTGTTCGATATCGAGCGGATTGCCCACGCCACGCTTGCATGCCTCGTTGAAGTTCTTGGCTTCCAGAATGACGGCAGGCAAGGCGAATTTGTCTTCCAGCTCCTGGCTCCACTGCTTGCGCAGGGTGGCCGGAACGATCAGCAGCAGCTTGCGCCGTTGCTCCGCCCACTTCTGCGCCAGCACCAGGCTGGCTTCGATGGTCTTGCCCAGACCGACCTCGTCGGCCAGCAACACGCCCTGGGATAACGGCGAACGCAGCGCGAACAGCGCCGCATCGACCTGATGCGGGTTCATGTCGACCTTGGCGCTGGCGATGGTTTGCGTCAGCGCCTGCTCCTCGCCTCTGGACAGCGACAGCCAGTGGGCCAGATAGGCGCGCTGATAGGGGGTGTACATCAACTCTCCTTCCTGGATGCAAGGGGGTCAAAGTTGGCGGGGTGCTCGACCCGGGCGAGGAATTCGCCGATGGCCTGGCGGATGACCCAGGCCAGCGACAGGCCGTGACGATCAGCCAGAGCCTGCAATTGCTCAAGCTGCTCGGGGGGCAGAGAGATAGTTGTACGTGCGGACTTCATGCCGATTCACCACGAAGCATAAATGTGCATCACTTTACATCATGCAATAGCTCATTGCTGTGTAGTTCGTGAACCTCGACCGTAGACTTTGCCCTCTGGTGGAGACACTGTGCGGCGGACAAGCGCTGCGCACACTTCCTCCCGCAACGCCAACGGCCCGCACAAGGCGGGCCGCTGGCATTCCGGCATCGACAGGGATCAGAACACCGCACGCATCACGAAGTAGATCAGCGACGGGCCGAGCAGGCAGCCGAGGGCGGTGTAGAAGGCCGCGGTCAGGCAGCCATAGGGCACCAGCTTCGGGTCGGTGGCCGCCAGGCCGCCGGCCACGCCGCTGGAGGTGCCCATCAGGCCGCCGAAGATCACCGCCGCGCGCGGGTTGTTGAGGCCGATGAAGGGCGCCACGAAGGGGGTGGCGACCATCACCACGATGGCCTTGATCAGGCCGGCGGCGATCGACAGCGCCATCACCTCGGAGCTGGCGCCGATGGCCGCGCCGGTCACCGGGCCGACGATGTAGGTCACCGCGCCGGTGCCGATGGTGGTCAGGCTGACCGCGTCGGTGTAGCCGAAGGCTAGGGCCACCCCGGCGCCGGCGACGAAGGAGGCGAAGATGCCGACGATCAGCGCCAGCACCCCGCTGGCCCCGGCGCGCTTGAGCTCCGCGGGATTGACGCCGAAGCCGGTGGCGATGATGGCGAAGTCGCGCAGCATGGCGCCGCCGAGGATGCCGATGCCGGACAGCAGCGGGATGTCGACCAGGCCCTTCTGCCCGCCGGTGTACAGGCCGCCGACGTAGGACAGCACCAGGCCGACGAGGATGGCGATGGCCGAGCCGTGCAGACGGCCCTTGGTGAGCTTGGCGGACGCCCAGTAGGACAGCCACATGGTCGCGCCGATCACGGCGAAGCCGCTGATCATGCCGTAGCCGTTGAGTACCTTGGTCAGGGATTCGAGGATCATGGCAATCACCGTTGGGCGCTGGAGGTGGCAGGGGTTACGACAGGAGCGGTAGCAGGGGTTACGGGCTTGGCGTCAGGCTCCGGGGCTACCTCGTCCTTGCGGCCGAGGCGGTCGAGCACCGGCACCAGGGCGAAACTGATGCTGACCGCAGCCAGACCGGCGAGGATCGCCACCGGGCCGCTGGACAGCGCCCCCAGCACGTTCTGCTGGGCGGCCATGGCGACCACGATGGGAATGTAGATGGCGCTCCAGAACTCGATGCCCTGCTCGGTCTTGCCGGCGAGCAGGCCGCGCTTGCTGAGGTAGCTGCCGCCGAAGATCAGCAGAATCATGGCGATGCCGACACCGCCGACGTTGGAGGGCACACCGAGGAGCACGCCGAGCAGGTCGCCGACGAACAGACCGGCCAGCGTGCA
>DATCUN010000290.1:0-6445 GCA_036561825.1 Pseudomonas sp. | reverse complement strand
TGCGTAGTGGCAGGGTGACGATGCCAGCGAGCAAGCCTTGTTGGCGAGTCTGCTCGCGCTGGGTGGTGGCGGCCGGGTCCTTCATGGCCGCGCCTCGCTGTCGACGGCAGTGTCCGGATCGGCCAGGTGGCGGAAGCCGTCGAGCAGGTCATCGGGCAGCGGTTGATCCTGCAGGCCTGGCAGGCCCTGGTTTTCCCACCAGTCGCCGGCCTCGGCATAGTGATGACGCATGTAGCCGGCGAGCTGCTGGAGATCCTCGGGCAGGGCTTCATCCGGATCGGGGGCCGGCAGCGGCATGCGAATTTTCCACAGCTGGCCGCCTTGCAGCAGGGCAAAGGCCTGGCCTTTGGGCAGGCCGACCACATGTGCGGGCTCGATCATCGGCACGCTGGCAGTGCTGATGCGGTCCTGTGCGTTGGAGGTGAAGTCGGTCGGCCCTCGCACATCGGAGCTGTCGGTGGCGCCGCTGACCAGCGTCGTGGTGTAGACGTCCACTTTGGGCAGCTGGCGGGTGAGCAGCTCGGCGGTCGCGGTCTCGCGCACCCTCAGCATAAACAGGTTGTTGAAGTTGCCAATGACCTGGCCGGCTTTGGCGCGGTTGCCGACACGCGCCTCGATGTCGCTGAGCGTCTGAGTGTAGGCCGTGACCTGCAGCCCGGCCCCCCCGCCTTTGTTGACCAGCGGCACGAACTCGTCGCCCATCAGCTCGTTGAACTCGTCCGCATGGACGTTGATCGGCACCCGGGCACCCGCCAGAGCGTCAGGCAGCCCATCGTCGATGCCGAACTTGTAGATATGCCCGGCGACCGACACCAGATCGGCAAACATCGAGTTGCCGACGGCGGCGGCGACCTCGGCATCCGACAGGGCATCGAGGCCGACATAGACCACCGCGCGTTTGCGCACGATCTGCATCCAGTCGAAGATCGGCCTGGGATCGTTGAGGTCCGAGTAGTTGGGCGCCAAGAGCTGCGCGATCTTGCCGGTGGTGAGCTTCTCCAGCAGCGGCAGCAGCGAGGCCACGATCTTGTCGAAGTAGGTGCGGTCGTAGCGCACCGCGCTGCGCAGCCCATCGAGCACCGGGTCGTAGACCCGCACCTGCGACAGATATTGCTCGATGGCGACGACGCGCTTCTCGCGGCCGATCATGTTGCGCGGGATGTTCTTGTCGTTGAGCCGGCCTTCGAGCTGGACGATCACCTCCCAGGCCTTGGGTTCTGTCTTGGCGAAGAACTGCGCTGCGTATTCGATGAACAGCGCATCGATGTTGATGACGTGGCGCTGGATCAAGAGGTAGTCCGGGCGCTGACCCAGCTCGACCAGGGCGCGCGCGATGATGTTGACGAAGCGCCAGGCGAACTCGCGGAACGCCGCCGAGTTGCCTTCGCCGGACAACTGCCCGGCAATGCGCGTGGCCACCTCCGAGATACGGCCGAAGCGTCCCACGGCGTTGTAGCGCGCCGAGATGTCCGGCCAACCCAGGTGGAAGACGTAGAACTCGCCCTCGCGTCCGGCGCGCCTGGCCTCGATGTATACGCGCTTCAACAGGTCCGCGTCGCCCTTGGGGTCGAAGACGATCACCACCTCGTGCTCGCCGGCACTGTTCCTGCGGCGGATGTCCTGGGTGATGAAGAGTTCGGCCAAGCGTGTCTTGCCCACGCGCGTGGTGCCCAGCACCAGGGTGTGGCCGACGCGCTCGGCGAGCGGCAAGGCGACGTCGACCTCGTGCGGCTCGATGCCGTGCAATCGCGGTAGACCGCCCAAGGGTGGCAGGGGGCGCACGGGATTGAGCGGACTATCCCAGGCAGTCAGCCTCGCCAGGTGCGAGAACGGATACGGCGCGAACTCCAATCGCTCCTCCACGCGCCGTGCGATCCGGTAGAGGGGCGTCGGCTCGACGTAGCGCCGGAACTCGGGCCGGTAGGTCTGCATCAACCGGTGCGTGTGGCGCTGGTCCCAGCGAAAGCCCCGCCCGACGAACAACCGCTGCTGGCTTACCGGCACCTCGCGGCTCGTCATCACGTAACGCGGCAGGCGGCGGATGTTGCGGCGGTAGCGCAGGATGGCCCCCGCCTCGGCGAGGCGGATGGCGCCGAAGGCCAGGAAGGTCAAGGCCGAGCCCAGTCCCAGCAGCGGATTCAGCGCAAGCGACCACGGGGCCACCAGGCACAGAACCGCGGCGCCGGCGCAGACTGCCACGGTGTATAGCTCCACCGCTGGCCGCAACAGCACCTCGACCGCATGCGGCTGCGCCATCCCACGGACCTCACTGCTCGACGCCGGTGGCCGTGACCAGCACCGGGTAGTGCCGCAGTCCCAGCCGCGCAGCCAGGTCGTCGCCGGACATCGGCGATAAGGTCAGGCCTGGCGCCAACGCGCGCAGTTCGGCCAGTGCGGCAGGCGTCTCGACCTGCACGACCAGGCCCATTGCCCCGAGATCACGCAGGATCGGCAGGCGCGCCCTGAGCCAGGCGCGCGATCGCGGATCGTCGCCGACCAGGAACAGCGGCCTCAATCCCGGTGCCCGGATGACCCGCTGCGGCACATCGCCCGGCGACAGTGCGGGCGAGCGCACCGGCAGCATGACTGCCTCGGTGACGGGTCTCGCGGGCGGTGGCGCAGCGGGCAGGGTGGGTGCCGCGGCGTCTTCGTGCGCTTGCGGGTTCAAGGCCTGGTAGTACGGCAGTGCCGACGTGCCGCCGCGATCCTCGACCACGACCAGCGGGGGTGAAGCGGCCAGGGCCGGGAGCATTTGAGCGATCAGGAACAGGCTGTAAAGCGCACGAAGGGGGATACGTCGGGTCATGGCCGGGGTGTCGAGTTGGATGAGCGGGGGAGCACGGCGCCAGGGGTCGGCCCTAGCACGCGCGACAGGTGTCGGCTGACGCTGCGCCGGTAGCGAACGGCGGGCACCCCGCCGGCGGGGCGGTGGTAGCGGCCGATGGCGAGCAGCCAGTCTTCGCCATCGGTGGTGTGCTGCTCGCGCAGGATCGCCGCAGCGATCGCCAGGTTGCGGTACGGGTCGAGCAGTTCGCAGGGATGGTCGAAGCGGTGATCCTGGTAGCCGACATTGATCTGGCCCAGGCCCACATCGACACGGGTCGGCGGGGCTTGCCGCAGCGCCTGCAGCAGGCCGGCGCAGGCTTCGACGCGGGTGCCGTAACGCTGTGCGGTGCCGACCACGTTGAGCGTCCAGGGCCATGGAACCAGGCGGCCACGCAGCTTGGCGCCACTCTCTTGCAAGGCCACCGCGTACAGGACTGCCGAGGGGATGTCCGCCTGCCGCGCGGCAAGTTGATAGGCCGGTGGCGGCACTTCCTGGGCCTGGCCGGACGGCATCGCGGCGGACAGACACAGGACCGTGCCGAGCCCGGCAAGCCGTCGCCCGAGCCAGCGAATTACTGCCGTTGCCATTGGCCGTTGACCTCGCGCACCACGGCGGGCAGTTCGCCGGGCAGGCCCAGGGACAGCCAGCGGCCGCCATCATGGTTGAGGGTGATCGTGTGCGCCCGCACGCGGCCCGGATCGACCTTGGCGCGCTGCGCCCAGTCGCGGATGCGCGCGTCGTCACGGCGGCTACCGACCATGTAGAGGTCGAACTCGGTGCCGGCGGTCTGCAACTGCTGAACGATGGTGGCGCAAGTCACGCACCCATCCTTGACGAAGACCGCCAGGCGGCCCGAACCCCGGAGGGCCGATGCCGCGCCCATGCTCTTGGGGCCAGCGCCAGGCAGGTTCACGCGCAGGGCGCCGGGGTTCAGGCGCTGCCACGCGGCGTCGTAGGCGCGCTGATAGGCCAGGGTCTTCTCGACGCGCTGTGCTTCGGCTTGCACCTGCAGTTCGGCATAGCGGCGGCGTTCCTCGTCCGTGCGCGATTCGATGCCCAGCGCGGTGAGCGGATCGAGGTTGGGCGAGTACACACCCAGCGGGCCCTGCATGACTTGCCGGTAACGCGTCCACTCCTCGGCGCGCAGGCCCCAGTCGCGTGCCAGCCGTTCGTCCAGACTGGCATCGGTGCTGGACTGGATCTGCGAAGGGACGACGCGCGCCTCGGCGGCGCGGCTGTTCTGTGCCATCGCGGCGGGAAGCAGGCTGGCGGCGATGGCGAGCGCCAGGAGGGCAAGGCGGGACGGCGGGTTCATGGCGCCTCCTACGGCACGGCGATGCGCCGGATCTGTTCGCCGACGCGGAATACGGCACTGCGTCCTTCAAAGGATTCGAGCTGCCAGTCGCCCGCGGCTTCGCCGGGACGCAGCAGCCGGGCCTGGGTCAGCGATGCCGTGTCGGTCGGTGCGATCGACAGGAAGCGTTCGCCGCCGCGCAACTCGAAGCCCAGCACCATGAAGGGCGGGACAACCGCCTTGGGTTGCACGGTCTCGGTGGTGCGCTGGCGTGCTGCCGGTGTGGGGGCGGTTTGGCGGGCGCGTTGCAGCCGCGTCTCGATACCGTCCAGGCGCCTCAGGATCGGCGGCAGGTCGTCGGCGCGGGCATTGCCAGCCTGCCCTTGTTCGAGCTTGGCCAGCCGTTCTTCGAGTGCTTGCTGCGCGGTCGTGAAACTTGCTTGGCTGAGTACCGCGGGCTGGTGCTTGCTGGCTTCGGCCTGCTGTTCAAGGTCGGCCACGCGCGCCGTCATGGCTTTGAGTTGGCCCTCCTGGGCGCTGCCCTGTGCCTGCTCGGCCAGACGGGACAGTCCGACGCTGTTGACGAGGGAGATGCCGCTGATCAGCAGCAGCCAGGTGGCCGTGGCAATGCGCAGCCAGCGCGTGCGCGAGGGAGATGAAATCGCCGACGTCATGGCTGCAACTCCGGTGCGACGATGACGGAGGGCTTCGCGGCGCCATCGACAGTTGGGGAATCGGGGAGACGGGTACTCGATGGCGTCGCAGTGGGGAGCGATGAGGGCTCGACGTGTCGGCGGAAGCAGACTTGGCGGACCGTGTCGTCGACCGACAGATCCCAGGCCGGCCCGGCGAGGGTCAGGAGGGCATCGCGTAGCGTCAGAGGCCCCAGGTGCAGATGCGCTGCCGGCAGCGGCAGCGCGTAGAGCACGGTCGTGTCGCTGTTGCCTTCGCAGAGCTGATAGCCCGAACGCAGCAGTACATGGCGTAGCGCATCGCCCACCATCACGCTTGCCGTCGGGGGGATGGCGACATCGATGGCCTGTTGCAGCAAGTCCCGTTGTGCGGCGTCGGGCACCATTTCCACCAGCGTGTAGCGGCCATAGCGGACGACCGGGATCAGTTCGTCGCGAGATGGCGATAGGGTCTGGATGTCCGGCTCCGTCTCCGGAACTGAGGCGGAAAGCGCCACGGATAATGTGGTGCATCCACTCGTCAGCACGATGGCCGCCAGCAGGCTGGCGACGAATGCGCCGCGTCTGGCGTGGTGAGTCAAAGTCGGTGGCATGCCTTGATTTCCCGGTGTCGTGGTGACGCCACCATCACAGGGAAAGGCCGTCGCATCAGCAGACAAAGGGAACCGCAGCTCGACCGATTTATCTGGCGGGCGGACCGTGGAGGCGGCTATCGTGTCGAGGACACGCATCGGGCGCGTGGATCACCTGCGCCACAATTAACATTGACTTCGCGCTACGTGACGTTTAGTGATACATTGCGCGAAATGAATGAGTCGAGCCCATGACCGCTCCCAGTCCCCTGTCCGCCGTTCTCGACGCGGCCGAGCGCGCTGGCAAGCTGAACCTGCGCACTGAGGAAATCATCTCGGCCATGCCGGGTGTCGGCCCCGAAGCGCTGCGCCAGGCCCTGCATCGGCAGCAACGGCGCGGGCGGCTGGTCCGGCTGTCGCGCGGCTCGGACCATTGGCTGATCGTGCCGCTGCAGCATGCCGCTGCCGGTGCGCCTCCGCTGGAAACCTGGCTCGACCGTTATCTGACCAAGACCCTGGACACGCCGTATTACGTCGCGCTGTTGAGCGCGGCAGAGACCTATGGCGCTTCACCCTATGCAGTGATGGTGACCCAGGTGATGGTGCCCGAACGTCGCCGGCCGATCATGGTCGGCCGGCATGAAGTGGTGTTCCATACGCGCGCACGGATCGAGCACATGCCGACCCGCTGGCACGAAACGCCGGATGGACGCTTCAAGGTCAGCACGCCGGAGCTCACGGCGCTGGAACTGGTGCAGCGCGAAACGCTGCTCGGCGGCATGGCACGGGTGCGGGCGGTACTGCAGGCGCTCTGGGCGTCCTGCACGGCAGCGAGGCTGTCGGAGGCGCTCGACGCGCTGCAGGAAGTGCCTACCGCCCAGCGCCTGGGCGCTTTGCTGGTCCAGGACGGCCAGGGCGTGCTTGCGGCCCAGGTCGCAAGCTGGCTGCGCGACAAGCCGCTGCGCATCGTGTCGCTCGAAGGTGGGCAGGCATCCATCACATCCACCGGTTTCGACGCCGCCTTCAAGGTGCGGCTTCCCGCCGACTCACAGAGTGCCAA
>DATCUN010000289.1:0-17276 GCA_036561825.1 Pseudomonas sp. | reverse complement strand
CTGGTGATGGGCAGCCGCGCCGACCGCTGGGAGCAGCGCGGCGACAAGCAGCTGGAGCTGGTGCACGCCCAACTGATCCTGCTCGCCCTGCTCATGCTGCGCGGCCCGCAGACCCTCGGCGAGCTGCTCGCCCGCAGCACCCGGCTGCACGCCTTCGACGACCAGGAGGAAGTGCGCCATCACCTCGAACGCCTGATGGTGCGCGAGCTGGCCTGCCAGCTGCCGCGCCAGCCGGGACAGCGCGAGGAGCGTTATGCCCACCAGTTGGGCGATCCGGCCGAGCTGGAGAACCTGCTCGCCGCCCGCAGCGAGGAGCCAGCCGCCTCAACCGGGCTGTCGAATGCCCAGGAAGAGCGCCTCGCTACCCTGGAGGCGCGCCTCGCCGAGCTGGAAGCCCGCCTCGCCCGCCTGGAGGCCGGCACCGACTGAGGGCGGACGGCCCTGCGCAAACCGCAGCACAACCCACTTCTCACCCGCTGGGCGTCGCTCCGCGGCAGGAATGCCCGCCCGGCAGGCCGGACCGGCAGAAACGAAAAAACCGCCCGAAGGCGGTTTTTTCAACGACCGAGAGCGAACCGCTTAGAGTTGCGGGCCGGCACTGCGGATGGCGTCGGACACTTCGAACTTCTTGAAGTTGTCGACGAACAGCGCAGCCAGGGCGCGGGCGGCCTGGTCGTACTGACTCTTGTCGGCCCAGGTGTTGCGCGGGTTGAGCAGCTCGGTGTCGACGCCGGCGACGGCCTTCGGCACGTCCAGGTTGATGATCGGCAGGTGCTCGGTCTCGGCACCGACCAGCGCGCCGCTCTGGATCGCCGCGATCACCGCACGGGTGGTCGGGATGTTGAAGCGCTTGCCGACACCGTAGCCGCCGCCGGTCCAGCCGGTGTTGACCAGGTAGACCTTGGAGCCGAACGCCTTGATGCGCTTGATCAGCAGCTCGGCGTACTCGCCGGCCGGACGCGGGAAGAACGGCGCGCCGAAGCAGGTGGAGAAGGTCGACTTGATGCCGCTGCCGCTGCCCATCTCGGTGGAACCGACCAGCGCGGTGTAGCCGGACAGGAAGTGGTAGGCCGCTTGCTCGTTGTTGAGGATCGACACCGGCGGCAGCACGCCGGTCAGGTCGCAAGTCAGGAAGATCACCGCGTTCGGCTCGCCGCCGAGGTTCTTCTCCGAGCGCTTCTCGACCAGTTCCAGCGGGTAGGCCGCACGGCTGTTCTGGGTCAGGCTGGCGTCGGCGTAGTCAGGCTGACGGGTGCGCTCGTCGAGCACCACGTTCTCCAGCACGGCACCGAACTGGATGGCGCTCCAGATCACCGGCTCGTTCTTCTCGGACAGGTCGATGCACTTGGCATAGCAACCGCCCTCGATGTTGAACACCACGCCCTCGCCCCAGCCGTGCTCGTCGTCGCCGATAAGGTAGCGGCTCGGGTCGGCGGACAGGGTGGTCTTGCCGGTGCCGGACAGACCGAAGAACAGGGTCACGTCGCCTTCTTCGCCGATGTTGGCGGCGCAGTGCATCGGCAGCACGTCTTTTTCCGGCAGCAGGAAGTTCTGCACGGAGAACATGGCCTTCTTCATCTCGCCGGCGTAGCGCATGCCGGCGATCAGCACCTTCTTCTCGGCGAAGTTGAGGATCACGCAACCGTCGGAGTTGGTGCCATCACGCTCCGGCTCGCAGACGAAGGTCGGCACGTTGAGGATGCGCCACTCGCCCTTGCCAGCCGGGTTGAAGGTTTGCGGGTTGATGAACAGGCAGCGGCCGAACAGGTTGTGCCAGGCGGTCTCGGTGCTCATCTTCACCGGCAGGTAGTGCTCTTCGGCGGAGCCGACATGCACGTGGGAGACGAAGTGGCTGCGCTCGCCCAGATAGGCTTCGACGCGATCCCACAGGGCAGCGAACTTGTCTTCCGGGAACGGACGGTTGATCTTGCCCCAGGCGATCTTGGCCTGGGTGCTCGATTCCTCGACGATGTAGCGGTCCATCGGCGAACGACCGGTACGGTGACCCGTGCGCACGACCAGCGAACCATTGGCAGCGAGCTCACCCTCGCCACGCTGGATGGCCTGCTCGATCAGTTCGGCAACGCTGATATCGGTGTACACGGCAGTATTGGCTTGCGTCATGTGGTCCCCGTCGGCCTGAGGCCGAGTCCTCCAATCGTTTTGTAGCGGTTCTTATAGGCGCGCTACAGCGAGAAAAATTGCGCGCGATTATGCCAGAAAAGTTGCGTTCTGGGTAAAAAACACTCAATGCCCACTCAGTGCTTGGTGGGCGACGGCGCGTCACTGCCGCCGCCGGCAAACAGCTGGGCGATGTCGGCCGCATCGAACGGGTAGCGTTGGTTGCAGAACTGGCAATCGATATGCACCGCCCCACCCTGCTCCTCGACCAGCTGCAGGGCATCGGCCTCGCCTAGGCTGACCAGGGCGTTGGCCGAACGCTCGCGCGAGCAGCTGCAGCCGAAGCGCAGCGGCTCGGCGTCGAACACGCGCACCACTTCCTGATGATACAGGCGATACAGCAGCGTCTCATTGTCCAGACCGAGCAGTTCCTCGGCGGTCAGGGTGTCGGCCAGGGTCACCAGGTGCTCCCAGCTGGCCGCACGCTCCTCGCCATCGGTCAGGCGGTCGGCCGGCAACTGCTGCAGCAGCAGGCCGCGGGCGCGGCGACCGTCGGCATTCAGCCAGAAGCGCGAGGGCAGCTGCTGGGACAGGGCGAAATAGTCGGACAGGCAGTCGGACAGCGTCTCGCTGTCCAGACTGACGATGCCCTGGTAGCGCTGGCCGACCTTGGGATCGACGGTCATCGCCAGCACGCCCTCGGGCATCAGCTCGCGCAGGCTGCTCGCCGTGCCCAGCGCCTCAGCGTCGTAGCGGGCGATGCCGCGGATCTCGCGCTCGCTGGAGCACTCGACCATCAGCAGCGGCACCGGGCCGGCGGAACGCGCCTGCAGCACCAGCAGGCCGTCGTACTTGAGGATGTCGCTGAGCAGAGTGACCGCCGCGAGCATCTCGCCAAGCAGCTGGGCCACCGGCTCGGGATAGGCGTGTTTGGCCAGCACCTCGGCGTAGCTTTGATCGAGTTCGACCAGTTCGCCGCGCACATCGGTGTCTTCGAACAGGAAGCGTTGGGAAAAATCGGACATGCCAGACCCGCGGGTTTTCTTTATAAAGGCTGATTTTAGGCGCAAACGCCGGGCGCGACCAAGGGGCGTCCGTCTATCGCCGGCACGGGCAGAATCTATCGCGCGGCGCGACTCACTGGCCGTCGCGGAACTGGTGGATCTGCCGGCGCTGCTTCTTGGTCGGCCGGCCGTCGCTCTGCACGCCCAGGGCACCGGCCTTGCGCAGCGCCGCGGCCGCTTCGCGACGGGCGATGCTGTCGGCGGTTTCCTCGTAGAGCTGCTGCGCCTCGGGCGCGCCGCGGCGGACCATGGACAGCACCCGGACGATCACCGTGCGCTCGTCGAAACCGCTGCGAATCAGCAGCTCGTCGCCCACCCTGGGCTCCTTGGACGGCTTGCAGCGCTCGCCGCGGCAGTGCACCTTGCCGCCCTCGATCGCCGCCTTGGCCAGCGCGCGAGTCTTGAAGAAGCGCGCCGCCCACAGCCACTTGTCCAGGCGCGCCTGGTCGTCTTTTTCGCTCATGCTCTCTCTCGTGTCACGGCCAGCCGGCTCCGCCAGCGTCTACCCCGTCACAGAACATGACAGGTCCGCCGGGCGTTACCCATAATGACACGTCCAGGACCCGCCCCGACCTCGTCGCGGCCGAACAACGAGGAAGTTTGTGCATGTCGGAGGCCCGCAAGCGCCTGCAGCAGACACGGCCGCCGCACCGCGCCGGCAAGCGCGCAGGCCTGCCGGCCGGATGGCACTGGCTGGCGGCGCTCCTCCTACTCGCCGGGCTGCCGCTGGCGGCAGCGGCCCAGGCCGTCGCGCTGACCGACTCGGAGCGCGCTTATCTGCAGGTCCACCCGGCGGTCCCGCTGTGCGTCGACCCCGACTGGTGGCCGTTCGAGGTCATCGACCCCGCCGGGCGGCATGCCGGCATCAGCGCCGACCTCATCGCCCTGGTGACCCAGCGCACCGGCGTCAACCTCCAGCTGCAACCCAGACGCAACTGGGAGGAAAGCCTGGCGGCGTCGCGGAGCGGCGACTGCCTGGCGCTGAGCTTCCTCAACAGCACGCCCGAACGCGAGCAGTGGCTGATCTTCACCGAGCCGCTGCTGGTCGACCCGAACGTGATCATCACCCGCGAGGAACATCCGTTCGTTTCCGACATCGGCGCGCTGCAAGGCAAGAGCATTGCCCTGCCGCGCGGCACCGCCATGGCCGAGCGCATCGCCCGCGACTTCCCCAACCTGCGCATCGTGCCGACCGACTCGGAACGCGAAGCCCTGGCGCTGGTGTCGGAGCGCAAGGCCGACCTGACCCTGCGCTCGCTGATCGTCGTCGCCGCCACCATCAAGCACGAAGGCTGGTTCAACCTGAAGATTTCCGGGCAGATCCCCGGCTACGACAACCAGCTGCGCATGGGCGTGCTCAAGTCGGAAACCACGCTGCGCGCCATCCTCGACCGGGGCATCGCCACCCTCACCCCCCTCGAGCGCCGGCAGATCGTCGACCGCCATGTGAACCTGACGGTGGTGACCGACGTGGTCACCGACTACACCCTGGCCATCTGGCTGGGCATCGTGCTCGCCGCCATCCTGGTGACCAGCCTGGCCTGGATGGCCCGGCTCAGGAAGCTGAACCGCCAGCTGCGCTCAATGGCAGAGACGGACCTGCTCACCGGGCTACCCAACCGCCATGCCATCGATTCGTCATTCGCCCTGGATATCCTCCGTGCCCAGCGCTACTGCCGGCCGCTGTCGGTGATCCTGCTGGACATCGATTTCTTCAAGTCGGTCAATGACGACCTCGGCCATGTGATGGGCGACAAGGTGCTGGTGGAGTTCGCCCGCCTGCTCAGGGACGGACTGCGCAACGTCGACAGCGGGTGCCGCTGGGGCGGCGAGGAGTTTCTGGTGATCTGCCACGAGACCACCCTCGAGCAGGCCGCCACGCTGGCCGAACGCATCCTGCAGCGGGTACGCGAGCATGGCTTTCCCTGCCGACGGCCGCTCACGGCGAGCGCCGGCGTGGCCACGGTGATGCCGGGCGATACCGTGGTGGCGCTGGTACAACGTGCCGACGATGCGCTGTACGATGCCAAGCACAGCGGCCGCGACCGCGTCGCCCTGAACCTGGCAGCCCTGGCAGATGTCAGATGAGCAGCAGCGCCCCGCCATCGCGGACGGCGGCCATGCTGCGCAGCCAGACCGGAGTTGAGCCCCGTGAAGACTTTCGACCATCTGGCCGTGATCGGCCTGCGCGAATGGATCGCCCTGCCCGAGCTGGGCCTGGCCGGCCTGCGCGCCAAGATCGACACCGGCGCCAGCACCTCGACCCTGCACGCCAGCGATATCGAACCCTTCGAGCTCGACGGCCAGCCGTGGGTGCGCTTCACCGCCCACCTCGGCAGCCTGGTGCAACGCCGCCACTACCGGCGCGAAGCGCCGCTGGTGTCGATGAAGACCATCCGCAGCTCCACCGGCCACACCCAGCACCGCTACGTAATTTGCACCAATCTGGTGCTCGGCGACCGCCACTGGCCCAGACTGTGTAAAAACGTTGGCATCGAACTTGCTGTGATTTGATGAATTCGAAATCAGTGGGGGCGGCCAATGAAGCGCTTTATCCAGGGAGAGCACCGAGGGCAAAGCACGCTGCTTCCCGAGAGCCTGGATGACTACGTGGCGGACACCAACCCGGTGCGGGTGGTCGATGTTTTCGTCGATGAGCTCGATCTTGGCACGCTGGGTTTCGACGGTGTCGTCCCGGCGGAAACTGGCAGACCGGCCTACCATCCTGCCGACCTCCTGAAGATCTACATCTACGGCTATCTCAATCGCCTCCAGTCCAGCCGCCGTCTCGAACGTGAGGCTCAGCGCAACGTTGAGTTGATGTGGCTGACCGGACGTTTGATGCCGGACTTCAAGACCATCGCCAACTTCCGCAAGGATAACGGCAAGGCAATCCGCGGCGTCTGTCGGCAGTTCGTGGTGCTGTGCCAGCAGCTTGGCCTGTTCTCGGAAGCGCTCGTGGCCATCGATGGCAGCAAGTTCAAGGCGGTTAACAATCGCGACCGCAACTTCACCAGCGCCAAGCTGCAGCGGCGAATGGAGGAGATCGAGTCCAGCATCAACCGCTACCTGACGGCACTGGATACCGCAGATCGTCAGGAACCTGCCGTGGCGCAGGTCAAAGCCGAACGCCTCCACGACAAGATCGCGACCTTGAAAACTAAGCTGCAGGAGCTCAAGGAAATCGAGGTTCGGCTCAACGAAACACCGGATAAACAGATTTCCCTGACCGATCCCGATGCCCGCTCAATGAAGACGCGTGGCACCGGCATGGTCGGCTACAACGTGCAGGCGGCGGTCGACGCGAACCACCACCTGATCGTGACGCACGAGGTCACGAACAACGGAGTCGATCGAGACCAACTGAGTTCGATGGCCAAGCAAGCGCGAGAGGCCATGGGTGTCGAGGAGCTCTCGGCGGTCGCAGACAGAGGGTATTTCAAAGGCGAAGAAATCCTGGCGTGCCATGAGGCTGGAATCACTGTTTACGTGCCCAAGACGCTGACCTCGGGCGCGACAGCGGCTGGCCGCTTCGGCAAGGGTGATTTCATCTATGACGCGGCAACGAACGAGTACCGATGCCCGGCTGGGCAAAGTCTGATCTGGCGGTACTCAAGCGTCGAGAAAGGGCTGAAGCTGCACCGATACTGGAGTTCGCACTGCCAAGGTTGTGCGTTGAAAGAGCAATGCACACCGAGCCCACAGCGCCGAGTGAGTCGCTGGGAGCATGAGGCAGTGCTCGAGGCGATGCAGAGTCGCTTGGATCAAGCGCCCGAGATGATGCGGATCCGCCGGCAGACGGTCGAGCACCCGTTCGGCACGCTGAAATCCTGGATGGGTGCCACCCATTTCCTCACCAGAACGCTCGACCGGGTGAGTACCGAGATGAGCCTGCATGTGCTCGCCTACAATCTCAAACGCGTGTTGCGCTTGATGGGCAGCGATGCCTTGATGGCAGCAATGAAGGCCTGAGGCCTGTTTTACGACTCTTGCCGCCCTCCAGCACACGCGCCGAAGCCGAAAGTGCCATAACAACCAGAATCACCGATTGCGCCTGATTGGGCCTCCGACGGCCTCCTGGACACTGAGAAGATCCCCCGGCAGTTGATTTCCATCGCTTGCTGCGTTTTTACACGGTCTGGGCCGGTAGAATTCACCCTGACCTGCCGCAAGACCATGCGCTATCGCGTCCTGCTCGGCGCCAAGGCGCTGGTCGAGGGCCAGTTGGTGGTCAACCCCGCGCTCACTTATGTCCAGGGCAAGCCGCTGTTGGCGGCGCCCACTACCTCCTCAGGTGTCCGATGAAAATCGCTGTACTGTCGCGCAACCCGCGCCTGTATTCCACCCGCCGCCTGGTCGAAGCCGGCCAGCAGCGCGGGCATGAAATGCTGGTGATCGACACCCTGCGTGCCTACATGAACATCGCCAGCCACAAGCCGCAGATCCACTACCGCGGCCAGTCGCTGGAGGGCTTCGACGCGGTGATCCCGCGCATCGGCGCCTCGGTGACCTTCTATGGCTGCGCGGTGCTGCGCCAGTTCGAGATGATGGGCGTGTTCCCGCTCAACGAGTCGGTGGCCATCAGCCGCTCGCGCGACAAGCTGCGCTCGCTGCAGCTGCTGTCGCGCAAGGGCATCGGCCTACCGGTGACCGGCTTCGCCCACTCGCCGGACGACATTCCCGACCTGATCCGCATGGTCAGTGGCGCGCCGCTGGTAATCAAGGTGCTGGAAGGCACCCAGGGCATCGGCGTGGTGCTGTGCGAGACGGAGAAGGCCGCCGAGTCGGTGATCGAGGCGTTCATGGGCCTCAAGCAGAACATCATGGTCCAGGAGTACATCAAGGAGGCCGGCGGCGCCGACATCCGCTGCTTCGTGGTCGGCAACAAGGTGATCGCGGCGATGAAGCGCCAGGCCAAGCCCGGCGAGTTCCGCTCCAACCTGCACCGCGGCGGCTCGGCCAGCCTGATCAAGATCACCCCCGAGGAGCGCATGACCGCGATCCGCGCCGCCAAGGTCATGGGCCTGGGCGTCGCCGGGGTCGACATCCTGCGCTCCAACCACGGCCCGCTGGTGATGGAGGTCAACTCCTCGCCGGGCCTGGAGGGCATCGAGACCACCACCGGTCAGGACGTGGCGGCGATGATCATCCAGCACATCGAGGAGCACGCCCGGCCCAACCAGACGCGCACCAAGGGGCGGGGGTGAGCCGGGGGCTCGGCCCTACGCGGAGCCCCGACAGGGATGTCATCGCCGATCCCCCTCGTAGGGCGGGTTAGCCGCGCAGCGGCGTAACCCGCCAAGGATGCCGCAGGTGTCCCCTGGCCGGCCTGCCGGCCGGTTGTCGGGTTACGGCCTACGGCCTAACCCGACCTACCCCTACGCCGCATCCCTCGGCAGCAGCAAGCCCAGCGGCAGACACACCCGTGCCTCCACCCCGCCGCCGGAGCGGTTGCGCAGCTCGACGCTGCCGCCGTGCTGGGCGGCGATGCGCTTGACGATGGCCAGGCCGAGGCCAGTGCCCTGGGTGCTGCGCGCGCGGTCGCCGCGGATGAACGGATTGAAGATGGTCTCCAGCTCGGCCGGATCGATGCCCGGGCCGCGATCCAGCACACTGAGCACCACGTAGGGTGCCGCCGCCCCGCCGGACAGGCTGGAGCACACTTCCACGCCACTGCCGCCATGGCGCAGGGCATTGCCCATCAGGTTGGCCAGCAGGCGCTTGATCGACACCCGGCGCAGCGGCATGTCCGGCAGCGGCTCCAGGCACAGGCGCACGCGCTCCTCGCTCTGGTTGAGCGGCGCCGCCACCTCGCGGATCAGCTCGTTGAGGTCCAGCTCCTCCAGCGGCTCGTCGCGGCCGTCGCGGATGAAGGCGAGGAACTGGTCGAGGATCGCGTCCATGTCCTCGATGTCGCGCACCATGTCCTCGGTCAACTCGTCGTCGGCGGGCAGCAGCTCCAGCGACAGGCGCAGGCGGGTCAGCGGCGTGCGCAGGTCGTGGGACACCCCGGCGAGCATCAGCTCGCGCTCGCGGGCGGCCTGCTCGACGTCGGCGGACATCTGGTTGAAGGCGCGGTACAGCTCGGTCATCTCGCTCGGCGTATCGCCCACCGGCAGGCGCACGCTGCGTCCGCGGCCGATCTGCCGGGCGGCGAACACCAGGCGCTTGAGCGGCAGGCTGAGCTGGCGCACCAGTAGCCAGGCCGCGGCGGTGGACAGCAGGCCGATGGCGAGGAACCAGCCGAGCACGCTCCAGATGCGCTGGCCCTTGAGCGGATAGGGATACAGCGGCACCTCGACCCAGTCCGGACCGAGCGCCGGTGCCAGCACCCACAGCTTGGGCGAGCGCTGCGCGCGCATGCGCAGTTCGGTCGCCTCGCCCAGTTCCAGGCGCAGCTGTTCCTCGAGCACCTCGGTGTAGGGCCAGTGGTACTCGCCCTGCGGCACCTCGTCCTGCCTGAGCTGGCGCAGGCCGGCCGCCTCGGCGATGGCCGCGCGCGACGATTCGTCGGCCGCCCAGTAGGCACGCACGGTCAGCGCGGTGCCGTGGCTGTACTGGCGGTCGACCAGCATGTCCTGGTTCATCAGCAGGTAGACCAGGGTCAGCGCCTTGGAGAACAGCACGACGATCAGCACCAGCCAGAGGATGCGGGCGAACACGCTCTGCGGAAACCAGAGAGGGGTCCTCACTTGCGCGCGCTACCGTCCGGCACGAACACGTAGCCGACGCCCCACACCGTCTGGATGTAGCGCGGCTTGGACGGATCCGGCTCGATCAGCCGGCGCAGGCGCGAGATCTGCACGTCGATCGAGCGCTCCAGGGCGTCCCACTCGCGGCCGCGCGCCAGGCTCATCAGCTTGTCGCGAGTCAGCGGCTCGCGGGCGTGCTGCACCAGCGCCTTGAGCACGGCGAACTCTCCGGTGGTGAGCATGTGCACCTCTCCACCGCGGCTCAGCTCGCGAGTGCCGAGGTTCAGCTCGTAGTCGCCGAAGGTCACCGTCTCCTCCTCGCTGCCCGGCGCGCCGGGCACCAGCGGCGCCTGGCGGCGCAGCACGGCGCGGATGCGCGCCAGCAGCTCGCGCGGATTGAACGGCTTGGCCAGGTAGTCGTCGGCGCCCTGCTCCAGGCCCTGGATGCGACTGGACTCGTCGCCCTTGGCGGTGAGCATGATGATCGGCATGGCGTTGCCCTGCTCGCGCAGGCGGTGGCAGGCACTCAAGCCATCCTCGCCCGGCAGCATCAGGTCGAGCACCACCAGGTTGAACAGCTCGCGCGAAAGCAGGCGGTCCATCTGCTCGACGTTCTCCACCGTGCGCACGCGGTAGCCCTGCTCGGCGAGAAAGCGCTCGAGTAGGCGGCGCAGACGCACGTCGTCGTCGACGATGAGGATTTTTTCGCCTTCCGGCTGGCTGCTGGCGGTGCTGTTCATCGGGAGTCCTCGGAAATATCGGCCGATTATGGCGCAGGCGCGGCAGCGCCATGTGCGGCCATTGTTAGCAGATTTTTCCCCTGACCGGCCCTGCGCCTCGCCAGAACCGGGCCGCTGGGTATAATCCGGCCCTTTGCGGCCACCCGGCCCTCTTCCCCCGCTTGCAGCAGGAAGTCATATGGACAGCATTAACGCCCGCATCGCCGAGGAACTCGGCGTCCGCCCGCAACAGGTCGCCGCCGCCGTGGCGCTGCTCGACGAAGGCTCGACCGTGCCCTTCATCGCCCGCTACCGCAAGGAAGTCACCGGCAGCCTCGACGACACCCAGCTGCGCACCCTCGAAGAGCGCCTGCGCTACCTGCGCGAGCTGGACGAGCGCCGCGCCTCGATCCTGTCCAGCATCGAGGAGCAGGGCAAGCTGACCCCCGAGCTGGCCCGCGAGATCAAGCTGGCCGACACCAAGACGCGCCTGGAAGACCTCTACCTGCCGTACAAGCAGAAGCGCCGCACCAAGGGCCAGATCGCCCTGGAAGCCGGCCTCGGCGAGCTGGCCGACGCGCTGTTCGCCGACCCGGCGCTGGACCCGGAGCGCGAAGCGGCGCGCTTCGTCGACGCCGAGAAGGGCTTCGCCGACGTCAAGGCGGTGCTGGAAGGCGCCAAGTACATCCTCATGGAACGCTTCGCCGAGGATGCCGACCTGCTGGCCAAGCTGCGCGGCTTCCTCAAGGACAACGCCACCCTCAGCGCGCGCCTGGTCGCTGGCAAGGAGCAGGAAGGCGCCAAGTTCAGCGACTACTTCGAGCACGACGAGCTGCTCAAGGGCGTGCCGTCGCACCGCGCGCTGGCGATCTTCCGCGGCCGCAACGAGGGCATCCTCAGCGCCAGCCTCAAGGTCGGCGAGGAACTGCCTGGCAGCATGCACCCGTGCGAAGGGATGATCGCCGAGCGCTTCGGCATCGAGGCCCGCGGCCGCGCCGCCGACAAGTGGCTGGCCGAGGTGGTGCGCTGGACCTGGAAGGTCAAGCTGTACACCCACCTGGAAACCGACCTGCTTGGCGAGCTGCGCGAGGCCGCCGAGAGCGAGGCGATCAACGTGTTCGCCCGCAACCTGCACGACCTGCTGCTCAGCGCGCCGGCCGGCCCGCGCTGCACCCTCGGCCTCGACCCTGGCCTGCGCACCGGCTGCAAGGTCGCCGTGGTGGATGCCACCGGCAAGCTGCTGGACACCGCCACCGTCTACCCGCACGCGCCGCGCAACGACTGGGACGGCACCCTCGCCGTGCTCGCCCGCCTGTGCGCCAAGCACCAGGTCGAGCTGATCGCCATCGGCAACGGCACCGCCAGCCGCGAGAGCGACAAGCTGGCCGCCGACCTGATCAAGCAGGTCCCCGGTCTCAAGCTGACCAAGGTCATGGTCTCCGAGGCCGGCGCTTCGGTGTATTCCGCCTCCGAGCTGGCCGCCCGCGAATTCCCCGATCTGGACGTGTCGATCCGCGGCGCGGTGTCCATCGCCCGCCGCCTGCAGGACCCGCTGGCCGAGCTGGTGAAGATCGAGCCCAAGGCCATCGGCGTCGGCCAGTACCAGCACGACGTGTCGCAGCTCAAGCTGGCGCGTTCGCTGGACGCGGTGGTCGAGGACTGCGTGAACGCCGTCGGCGTGGATGTGAACACCGCCTCCGCCGCCCTGCTGGCACGCATCTCCGGCCTCAACGCGACCCTGGCGCAGAACATCGTGCAGTTCCGCGACGCCAACGGCGCCTTCGCCTCGCGCGCCGCGCTGAAGAAGGTGCCGCGCCTGGGCGACAAGACCTTCGAACTGGCCGCCGGCTTCCTGCGCGTGATGAACGGCGACAACCCGCTGGACGCCTCGGCGGTGCACCCGGAGACCTATCCGCTGGTCAAGCGCATCGCCGCCGACACCGGCCGCGACATCCGCTCGCTGATCGGCGACTCGGGCTTCCTCAAGCGTCTCGACCCGGCGAAATTCACCGACGAGAGCTTCGGCCTGCCCACCGTCACCGACATCCTCAAGGAACTCGACAAGCCCGGCCGCGACCCGCGCCCGGAGTTCAAGACCGCCGAGTTCCAGGAAGGCGTCGAGAGCCTCAAGGATCTGGTGCCCGGCATGATGCTCGAGGGCGTGGTGACCAACGTCACCAACTTCGGCGCCTTCGTCGACATCGGCGTGCATCAGGACGGCCTGGTGCACATCAGCGCGCTGTCCGAGAAGTTCGTCAAGGACCCGTATGAAGTGGTGAAAGCCGGCGATATCGTCAAGGTCAAGGTCATGGAGGTGGACATCCCGCGCAACCGCGTCGGCCTGTCCATGCGCATGTCCGACACCCCGGGCGAGAAGGTAGACGGCACACGCAGTGGTCCGCGTGGCGGCGGCAAGGGCGGCAACGCGCCGCGCAGCGAGCGCCACTCCAGCCAGGACAAGCCGGCCCCCAGCAATCCGGGCATGGCCGCACTGTTCGCCAACGCCAAGCAGATCAAGAAGCGCTGAAATGACCGACGTCCGCGAAGTGACCACCAGCGCCTACAGCCACCTGCTCGGCTGCGAACTGACCCGGCTGGACGCCGACCAGGCCGAGGTGCGCCTGGCCATGCGTCCGGAGCTGCGCAACCGTGCCGGCAAGCTGCACGGCGGGGCGATCTTCAGCCTGGTCGACATCGCCATGGGCCTGGCCTGCTCCAGCGCCCACGGCTTCGACCGCCACAGCGTCACCGTCGAGTGCAAGATCAACTACATGCGCGCCATCGACGCGGGCTGCGTGGAGTGCCTGGCGAAGGTGATCCACTACGGCAGCCGCACCCTGGTGGTAGAAGCCGAGGTGCGCCAGCAGGACGCGCTGGTCGCCCGCGCCCAGGGCACCTTCATGCTGGTCTAGGCTGCCGAAAGAGCGCCGGTAGCCGTAGGGTAGCTGCCCAGGGTGGACAACTCGCGCCAGCGATTGTCCACCACCGGTGGCACGCCGCATCGGTAGAAGATCGCTGCGCGAGTCTTCTACCCTTCGACTACATCGGCAGCACAACACGCTCCTGCCCCTTGAGACTGCCGCCTGTCGCCCCCATAGTGCGAAGACTCTGCGAACAGGAATCCGACTTTTGAGCGATCTACTTTCCCGCCGCCTGGCTCTGCTCGACAGTGCCGAACAGCGCGACCTGCTGCGCCACTGCCGCCACGGCCTGGAGAAGGAAAGCCTGCGCGTCGACCCCGCCGGCCACCTGGCGCTGACGCCGCACCCGCAGGCCCTGGGCTCGGCGCTGACCCATGCGCAGATCACCACCGACTATTCCGAGGCGCTGCTGGAGTTCATCACTGCCGCCGAGGAAGACCCGACGCGCAGCCTCGACGAGCTGGACGCCATCCACCGCTTCGCCTACGCCAACCTGGGCGAGGAGAAACTGTGGACCCACTCGATGCCGTGCCAACTGCCGGCCGAGGCCGAGATCCCCATCGCCGAATACGGCAGCAGCCATATGGGCCAGATCAAGCACGTCTACCGCAAGGGCCTGGCGGTGCGCTACGGCAAGGCCATGCAGTGCATCGCCGGCATCCACTACAACTTCTCCCTGCCCGAGGCGCTGTGGCCGCTGCTGCAGGCCGCGGAAGGCGATACCAGCCCGGCGCAGGACTACCAGTCGGAGCGCTACGTCGCGCTGATCCGCAACTTCCGCCGCTACAGCTGGCTGCTGATGTACCTGTTCGGCGCCTCGCCGGCGGTGTGCGCCAGCTTCCTCAAGGATCGCGAACACCACCTGGAAACCCTTGGCGAGGGCACCCTGTACCTGCCCTGGGCGACCAGCCTGCGGATGAGCGACCTGGGCTACCAGAACAACGCTCAGGCCAGCCTGCGGCCCTGTTACAACGACCTGGACAGCTACCTGGCCAGCCTGCGCCAGGCGGTGTCGACGCCCTACCCGCCCTATGAGGCCATCGGCCTGCAGCGCGACGGCGAGTGGCAGCAGCTCAACACCAACGTGCTGCAGATCGAAAACGAGTTCTACTCGAGCATCCGTCCCAAGCGCGTGGCCAACGCCGGCGAGCGGCCGATCCAGGCCCTCGGCGCGCGCGGCGTGCAGTACGTCGAAGTGCGCTGCCTGGACATCGATCCGTTCCTGCCGCTGGGCATCGACCTGATCGCCGCGCGCTTCCTCGACGCCTTCCTGCTGTTCTGCGCGCTGGAAGACAGCCCGAGCATGCCGGGCGACGAGTGCCGCGAATGCACCGCCAACTTCGCCCTGACCGTCAAGGAAGGTCGCCGCCCGGGCCTGCAGCTGAGCCGCCACGGCGAGCCGCGCGAACTCAAGGCCTGGGGCCTGGAACTGCTCGAGCGCCTGGCCACCTGCGCCGCCCTGCTCGACCGCACCCACGGCGGCGACCTGCACCAGCAGGCGCTGAACGCCCAGCGCGCCAAGCTGCAGGATGCCAGCCTGACCCCGTCGGCGCGGGTGCTGCGCAGCCTGCGCGAGGACCATCTCAGCTTCTTCGCCTTCGCCCAGCGCCAGTCCGAACGCCACGCCGCCTGGTTCCGCGGCCGGCCGCTGGACGCCGCCAGCGAAGCCGCCTTCGCCCAGTCCGCCCGCGACTCGCTGGCCGCCCAGGCCAAGCTGGAACGCGAGCAGCAAGGCAGCTTCGAGGAGTTCGTCGAACACTACATGGCGGCGATCGAGCCGAGCTGACGCCTCACTCTGTAGGAGCCAGCTTGCTGGCGATCATCCGGTGCCGATACTGGAAGATCGCCAAAAGCCCGCCCTCTCTACTCAATGACACTACGCAGCGACATGATCTGTCGCAGGTAAACGGTAACCTGCAACGCACCAGACCGTTAAACCAATGCCCTCAAGGAAACTCTCGATGAGTTCGGAAGGAAACCGCCGTTACTTCATGGTCCGCACTGAGGCCAGCGATGTTCGAAAAGATCGTGTGGCCGTTGGCTGGAGACAAGCCGACTTCAGCCAGTTCAATTCAGGACAAGACCTGCTCCGGCACATCCGCGCTCACTATGGCCCCATTCGCAGCGCCCGCCAGGCTGAGCGCTTTTTCGAAATGCGCGAAGGCGATGTCGTCGTGTCGCCGTTGTCGGGTAGCATTGCTATCGGCGTGGTCAGCAGTTCGGAGTGCCAGTTCGACTCAGCAAGTAGCCAAGCCTATCCGAACGTGCGGCGAGTTCATTTTCGGCGCCAGGAGGGTCAACCGGTTCGGATTCCACGCAGCCTGCTAAGCACTGCTCTACAGAGCCGACTGCGGGCACCGGGATTGATCGTTAGCGAGCTGAAGAGCTTTGCCTCGGAGTTGGAGGAATTGCTCAACAAAGATCCCGACTTCAGCTTTCGCAATCGTGCAGAACAACGTAATAGCGAGCTGGCTGAGACCTTCAAGAGCGAACTGCTGGAACGCATTCAGTCAGGCCAAACACACCTCAAGGGAGGCGGTCTCGGTCTGGAGAAACTGGTCAGACAACTTCTAGAGACGCAGGGCTATCAAGCCCGCAGCCTCGGTACCCGCGGCTTCGACGGCAAGGCCGATGCAGATATCGAGGCCGTGAAGGACGACAGTTTCTCGACCACCCGTTTACTGGTACAGGTCAAGCATCATCAGGGCGAAACCGGTAGTTGGGGTATCGAGCAACTGGACAAGATCCGCGCGGACTCACGCTACGATGACTGCGACATGGTTCTTGTCAGTTCCGGCAGTTTCAGTGAGACGACCGCCGCCCATGCCTACGAGCGGAATATCTCGCTGATCGGTGGCTGCCGGCTGGTGGAGATCATTCTCGAGAACGCCAGCGCCCTGCCCGCCGACACCCTACATGAACTGGGCATCAGCAGCGTCCCGCAACTGCTACCCCGCACCTGATCCTCTCACTCAACTCACGGACAACTCGCACCAGCGATTTGCCCGTCACCGATGGCGCGAAACCTTGGTAGAAGATCGCTGCGCGAGTCTTCTACCCTACGCTGCTTCACAGACGACAAAGCCCATGCCAAGGCATGGGCTTTGTCGTTTCCGCTCCCTTACAACGGCTTCTCGAACACCTTCGACTGCCGCTGGAAGTTGTACAGCGAGGCGCGCGCCGCCGGCAGGCGTTCGACGCTGCAGGGCTTGAAGCCGCGTTCCTGGAACCAGTGCGCGGTGCGGGTGGTGAGCACGAACAGGGTCTTCAGGCCCTGGGCGCGCGCGCGCTGCTCGATGCGCTCGAGCAGCTCGTCGCCGCGGCCGCCCTGGCGGTACTCGGGGTGCACGGCCAGGCAGGCCAGTTCGCCCCAGTCGGAATCCGGCACCGGGTAGAGCGCGGCGCAGGCGATGATCAGCCCTTCGCGCTCGACGATGCTGAACTGGCCGATCTCACGCTCCAGCACCTCGCGCGAGCGGCGCACCAGGATGCCCTGCTCCTCCAGCGGGCGGATCAGGTCGAGCAGACCACCGACGTCGTTGATGTCCGCCTCGCGCACCTGCTCGAACTGCTCCTGGGCCACCAGGGTGCCGGCGCCCTCGCGGGTGAACAGCTCGTTGAGCAGCGCGCCGTCCTGGCCGTAACTGACGATGTGGCTGCGCCGCACGCCGCCGCGGCAGGCCTGGGCCGCCGCATCCAGCAGCTCGCCCTGGTAGTCGCTGCCCAGGCGCGCCAGATGCGCCGGCACCTGCTGCGGAC
>DATCUN010000288.1:0-2645 GCA_036561825.1 Pseudomonas sp. | reverse complement strand
GTCGCCGGCAGCGATGCGCGAGGGCGTGGCCCGCGTGCGCGCGCTGACCGAGCGCCCCTTCAACGTCAACCTGTTCATCCTCGACGATCCCGCGCCCAGTGACGAGGAAGTGGCTCGCGCCCAGGCCCGACTCGACCCGCTGCGTGCCGAGCTGGGCCTGCCGCCCGGCAGCCGGCCGGCGCGCTTCTGCGAGGACAACCGCGCACAGATCGAGACCTTGCTGGAGTTGGCCCCGCCGGTGGTCAGCTTCACCTTCGGCATCCTCGATGCAGCCACGCTGGCGCGCTTCCACCAGGCCGGCTGCCTGGTGATGGGCACCGCCACCACCGTGGCGGAAGCGCAGGCCTGGGAAGCGGTCGGTGCCGACCTGGTATGCGCCCAGGGCGGCGAGGCCGGCGGCCATCGCGGGACCTTCCTCGGCGATCCGCAGCAAGCGTGCATCGGCCTGATGGCCCTGCTGCCGCAGCTGGCCGCGGCGGTGAACATTCCGGTGGTGGCGGCCGGCGGCATCATGGACGGCCGCGGCATCGCCGCCAGCCTGCTGCTCGGCGCCCAGGCCGCGCAGCTGGGCACCGCCTTCCTCTGTTGCCCGGAATCGGGCATTCCTGCGCTGTGGAAGGAGCAGATCCTCGCCGCCCGCGACGACAGCACGCGGCTGACCCGCGCCTTCTCCGGCCGCTTCGCCCGCGGCATCGCCAACGACTTCATGCGCCGCCTGGCGGCCGAGGAAGACCAGGTGCCGGCCTACCCGGTGCAGAACGCACTGACCGGCGACATCCGCCAGGCCGCCACCCGTCAGGGGCGCAGCGAGTACCTGTCGCTGTGGGCCGGCCAGGGCGCCGCCATGGCTCGCCCGCTGCCGGCGGCCGCACTGGTACAGGTGCTGATGACGGAGCTGGCGGACTGCCGCGCCTGAGCTGACGCGCGGGCGCGGCAGGCCATGGACCGTTCGGCGGAAGGTCCCGCGGCGAGCTGGAGAACCGCAGTGGCGATCTATACTAAAAAGAGAGTTCGCCACCCCTTGGTCAACAAAGCCCGGCGGGGGCGACTCCGAGGCCCTGCCCCGACCCTAGCGGGATCGGAGGCAGGCCAGTTGGGCCCTAGCGATCTGGAGGGCGCCATCATGTCCAGGTACTACATCGATTGCCGAGAACATCCGGGTGACGTGAAGTGCACAGTGGCACTGGCCGCCGATACCAAGGAAGAACTGCTGGAAGCTGTCGTCGAGCACGGGCGTACCGTGCATGGCTACGCAGACACTCCGGAGTTCCGCAACCAGGTCATGCAAGGGATGAAGGAAGGTACACCGCCCGTCGAAACCGACAAGACGGCGTGACCCTCAACCCACCGGGAAACCCTCCGTCATCAGGACCTGAACCCTCGGCAAGACGAGGCAGGGTCAAGGCATAGACCGCAGACGACGGCGGCATTCCCGTCCGCAAATGAGAAGGGGCCTGGTCAGGCCCCTTCTCTATTTTGCGCATCCAGACTTTGGCGCTTGCTCCAAGGCCCTCGCGCTAGCGGGGCCTGGCCCTCAGTCGTTGCTCGGCTTGTGGATCGCCTGCAGCACGTACTGCGGCAGGGCAAAGGCGCCCTGGTGGATTTCCGGGTTGTAGTAGCGGGTGACGATGCCGCTGCCGGCGAAGCGCTGGCGCAGGGTTTCCAGCGGCAGCTTGCGGTAGTCGGCGTTGGTGCTGCCCCAGGCGAAGGTCATGGCGCCACCGATGTAGGTCGGTACCGCTGCCTGGTAGAAATGCCAGTCGGCGAACAGGCCGTGCATGCGCTTGGCGGTGGTCTGCACTTCGGTCAGCTGCATGAACGGGGTGCCGTTCTGGGTGACCAGGATGCCGCCGTCGTTCAGGCAGCGGCGGCAGGCCTCGTAGAAGTTCTCCGAGAACAGCACCTCGCCCGGACCGATCGGGTCGGTGGAGTCGGAGATGATGACGTCGAACTTCTCCTCGGTGGTGGCGACGAAACGCATGCCGTCGTCGATCACCAGGTTCAGGCGCGGATCGTCGAAGGCGCCGCAGGAGTGGTTGGGCAGGTACTGCTTGCACATGTCGACCACGGTGCCGTCGATCTCGACCATGGTGATGTGCTCGACGCTGCGGTGCTTGGCCACTTCGCGCAGCATGCCGCCGTCGCCGCCGCCGATGATCAGCACGCGCTTGGCCAGGCCGTGGGCGAGGATCGGCACGTGGGTGAGCATCTCGTGGTAGATGAACTCGTCGGCCTCGGTGGTCTGGATCACGCCGTCCAGCGCCATCACACGCCCCATGCGGGCGTTCTGGAAAATCACCAGATGCTGATGCTCGGTGCGCACCTCGTGCAGCATCTGGTCGATGCGAAAGCGCTGACCGTAGCCGTCGTAGAGTGTTTCCTGGTAATCGCTCATGGCGTTTTCCTTTGTAAGTTGTTGAAAATTAACGGGAGTCTGGCTCCACGGATACTTGGAATTGTAGGCGGCAATCGCCCCTGGTGACAGTCTGCAGCGTCCAGGTGACGCCGAGATTGCCACCGTCCTGCGCGCCCGCCGCGGCGACGGGCGGGCAGACGGCCGCAGACTCAGCAGGCGCTCGGCTCGATAGCCGCGAAGCTGGCCACGGTGGGGTGCCCAGCCAGCTCGCCGCCGTCGCGGGCCAGAC
>DATCUN010000287.1:0-5448 GCA_036561825.1 Pseudomonas sp. | reverse complement strand
CCCAGGGCGCCGCCGGTACCGCCGGCCACCGCGTCGAGCGCCGGGTCGTCGGCGCGCGCCTCGAAGATCAGCTGGGCGTCGGGGTTGTGCCGCGGGTCGGCGTCGAACATGCCGTCGCGGTCGGTGAGGATCACCAGCAGGTCGGCTTCCACCAGGTTGGCCACCAGCGCGGCCAGGGTGTCGTTGTCGCCGAAGCGGATCTCGTCGGTGACCACCGTGTCGTTCTCGTTGATCACCGGGATCACGCCGAGGTCGACCAGGGTGCGCAGGGTGCTGCGCGCGTTGAGGTAGCGCTTGCGGTCGGACAGGTCGTCGTGGGTCAGCAGCACCTGGGCGGTCTGCAGTTCGTGCTCGGCGAAGCTCGATTCCCAGGCCTGGATCAGGCCCATCTGCCCCACCGCGGCCGCGGCCTGCAGCTGGTGGATGGTGGTCGGCCGGGCACTCCAGCCCAGCCGGCTCATCCCCGCCGCCACCGCCCCGGAGGACACCAGCACCAGTTCCACCCCGGCGCGCCGCAGCGCCACCATCTGTTCGACCCACACCGCCATGGCGTCGCGGTCGAGGCCGCGGCCGTCGGCGGTCAGCAGCGCGCTGCCGATCTTCACCACCCAGCGGCGGGCCTTGCTCACCTTCTCACGCATGTTCTGCAACCTTGCAATCAGGCTTGATCAGGGGCCGCAGGCGGCCCCGCGTCACACGGACGTCAGCGGACGTAGATGATTTCCGGCCCGTCGCCGTCATCCTCGTCGTCGTCGAAGTCGTCGTCCTCGTCTTCCACCGTCGCGGCACTCTTGACCCCGCTGCGGCGCAGCGCACGAGCGTCGTCGAGTTCCTGCAGACGGGCACGCGCCTCGTCCTCGATCTGCTGATCCAGCGCGACCACGGCCTCGGCGAACGCCGGGTCCTCGGCAATGCGCTGGGTACGCTCGTCGATGTAGCGCATGATGTCGTGGCACAACTGGTTGGTGCCCTCGCGCTCCAGCGCGGAGATCACGTACACCGGGCCCTTCCAGTCGAGCCGCGCGATCACTTCGCGCATGCGCTCCTCGCGCTCGTCATCGAGCAGCTGGTCGGCCTTGTTCAGCACCAGCCAGCGGTCGCGCTGGGTCAGTGCCGGACTGAAGCGCCCCAGCTCGTTGATGATCGCCGCGGCGGCTTCGGCCGGATCGGACTCGTCCAGCGGCGCCATGTCGACGAGGTGCAGCAGCAGGCGGGTACGCGCCAGGTGCTTGAGGAAGCGGATGCCCAGGCCGGCACCTTCCGCGGCACCCTCGATCAGGCCGGGAATGTCGGCGATCACGAAGCTCTTCATGCGGTCGACGCTGACCACGCCGAGGTTGGGCACCAGGGTGGTGAACGGGTAGTCGGCGACCTTGGGCTTGGCGGCGGATACCGCGCGGATCAGGGTGCTCTTGCCGGCATTGGGCATGCCGAGCAGGCCGACGTCGGCCAGCACCTTGAGCTCCAGCTTGAGGTCGCGCGCATCGCCCGGCTTGCCATGGCTGGTCTGCCGTGGCGCGCGGTTGGTGCTGGACTTGAAGCGGGTATTGCCCAGACCGTGCCAGCCGCCCATCGCCACCAGCAGCCGCTGACCGTCTTTGGTCAGGTCGCCGATGATTTCCTGGGTCCCGGCATCGATCACCGTGGTGCCGACCGGCACCGGCAGGGTCATGTCTTCACCCTTGCTCCCGGTGCAGTCCTTGCTGCCGCCGTTCTGCCCGCGCTGGGCATTGAAACGGCGGGTGTAGCGATAATCCACCAGGGTGTTGAGGTTGCTGTCGGCCTCGAGCCAGATCGAGCCGCCGTCACCGCCGTCGCCGCCATCCGGACCACCATTGGGCACGAATTTTTCGCGGCGAAAACTCATGCAGCCGTTGCCACCGTCACCGGCCTGCACATGGATGGACACTTCATCGACGAATTTCATGGGTAACGCCTCCCGCCCTGGGCGGGTTATTAGAGCAAGGGATGTACAAACAAAAAAGCCCTGTCGGCAGACAGGGCTTCTTCAGCAAGCTTGTGGTCAGTTGGCCACGACGCTCACGTATTTACGACCGAAGGCGCCCTTGGTCTCGAACTTGACCACGCCCGCCACTTTGGCGAACAGGGTGTGGTCCTTGCCCATGCCCACGCCGACACCGGCGTGGAACTTGGTGCCGCGCTGACGCACGAGGATGTTGCCGGCTACTGCAGCCTGGCTACCGTACATCTTCACGCCAAGGCGTTTAGCTTCTGAGTCGCGACCGTTGCGGGTAGAACCGCCAGCTTTTTTGTGTGCCATGAGTCAATATCTCCAGAAAAAGGGATCAGGCCTGAATGCCGGTGATCTTGATTTCAGTGAACCACTGACGGTGGCCCTGACGCTTCATGTGGTGCTTGCGGCGACGGAACTTGATGATGGTCACCTTGTCGTGACGGCCCTGGGCGATCACTTCGGCGGTGACTTTGGCACCCGCTACGACCGGCGCGCCGATCTGTACGTCGTCGCCATTGCCGACCAGCAGAACCTTGTCGAAAGCAACGCTTTCGCCGGTCGCTACGTCGAGCTTTTCAATCTTGAGGAATTCGCCTTCAGCGACTTTGTACTGCTTGCCGCCGGTAACAATTACTGCGTACATGGAATGTCTCCGTTAGACCTGCTCACCTGGCGCTTTAGTGAAGGAGTTATTGGCCAGCATGGCTGCACCGCGCCGGAAGGGTCGTCGATGCAATTGCGTAAGGCAGGGAGTGCCAGGGAAGTTCGGGCCGGGCATTGTACGCAAAGCCGCGCGGGCAGGCAAGTGCGACCCCGGCTCGCCTTGACAGTGCCAGACCCTGCACCTAGCATGCCGCGCAACCTTAGAGGAGCCTTGACCGCTGATGCAACCCCAGGCCTTTTACCGCGTGGTGGCGGACGATTTCACCGCCGTCGACGAGATCATCCGTCGTCGCCTGACCTCCCGCGTACCCCTGGTGGCGAAGATCGGCGACTACATCGTTTCCGCCGGTGGCAAGCGCCTGCGTCCGCTGCTGGTGCTGCTGGCCGGCAACGCCCTCGGCCAGCGTGGCGAGCGCCTCAACCTGCTGGCCGCCACCATCGAGTTCCTGCACACCTCGACCCTGCTGCACGACGACGTGGTCGACAAGTCCTCGCTGCGCCGCGGTCGCTCCACCGCCAACGCCCTGTGGGGCAACGCGCCCAGCGTGCTGGTCGGCGACTTCCTGTATGCCCGCTCCTTCGAGATGATGGTCGAGCTGGGCTCCCTACCGGTGATGCAGGTGATCTCCCAGGCCACCCGGGTGATCGCCGAGGGCGAGGTGCTGCAGCTGTCCAAGGTGCGCGACGCCAGCACCACCGAAGAGATCTACATGGAAGTCATCCGCGGCAAGACCGCGATGCTGTTCGAGGCCTCCACCCACAGCGCCGCGCTGCTGTCCGGCGCCAGCGCCGCACAGGCCGAGGCGCTGCGCAGCTACGGCGACGCCCTGGGGATTGCCTTCCAGCTGGTCGACGACCTGCTCGACTATCGTGGCGACGCCGCCACCCTGGGCAAGAACGTCGGCGACGACCTGGCCGAAGGCAAGCCCACCCTGCCGCTGATCTACGCCATGCGCGAAGGCACGCCCGAACAGGCGACCCTGGTGCGCAAGGCCATCCAGCAGGGCGGCATCGAGGACCTCGAAGGCATCCTCGCCGCGGTGGAAGCGTCCGGCGCCCTGGACTACACCGCCCAGCTCGCCCGCGACTATGCGGCCCGCGCCATCGCCTGCCTGGAGGCGCTGCCGCCCAGCGAGTACCGCGATGCGCTGGTGGAGCTGACCGAGTTCGCCGTCGCGCGCACCCACTGAGTTATTACCCGCACAGCAAAACGCCCGTCCGGCCTGGCCGCGACGGGCGTTTTCGTTTTCCCGCGCCGCAAGGGCGCGGGAAGGACAATCCTGGTGCTTGATCACGATCTCGCGAGCTAGAACCAGGCAAGGCGAGATCGGCTGAGGACGCGGAGTTTACGAGGTGTAAATGAGCAGTACTCGCTCCGCTCGCCCCTTCGGGGCCGCCCTTACGGGCGTTCAGTGGCAGGCCACTGTCCGAAGCCGATCTCAACGCAGCATGGCCGACGCGCAGCAGATCGTGGACGGGCTTACAGGATGTCGAGCAGCTCGACGTCAAACACCAGCACGCTGTGCGGCGGGATGCTGCCGATCGCCTGGGCGCCGTAGGCCAGCTCGCTCGGTACGTGCAGGCGCCACTTGCTGCCGGCGTTCATCAGCTGCAGGGCCTCGACCCAGCCCGGAATCACGCCGCCGACCGGGAATTCCGCCGGCTGGCCGCGCTCGTAGGAGCTGTCGAACACGGTGCCGTCGATCAGGGTGCCGTGGTAGTGGGTGCGCACCTGGTCCTCGGCGCTCGGCTTGGCGCCTTCGCCCGCCACCAGCACCTCGAACTGCAGGCCGGAGGCCAGCACGGTGACGCCTTCGCGCTTGGCGTTCTCGGCCAGGTAGTCGCGACCGGCCTGGGCAGCCTGCTCAGCCTTGGCGGCCTGCTCGGCCTGCATGCGCTCGCGGATCACCTGGAAGCTGGCGTTCATCGCCTCGTCCGGCACGCGGCTGTCGGCGTTGTTGTAGGCGTCGGACAGACCGGCCAGGATGGCTTCCAGGCTGGCGCCGGGCGGCGGGTTGTCGCGCAGCTGACCACCGAGCTGACGGCCGATGCCGTAGCTGACGCGGGCTTCGTCGGTGGAAAGGTCGAGTTGGGACATGGGAACTCCACTGAGGCGGAAAAATGGCCGGCCAGACTAGCACAGCAGTCGTCCGCCGGGGACGCACCTGCCTGGGACAGAATGTGTAGGAGCCCGCTTGCTGGCGATGCCCTGCTGGCGACCACGGATCGCCAGCAGGCGGGCCCCTACCGTTCGCGAGCGCCTGCCTACCCGCGCCGGCAGCGCTCCGAGCAGTAACGCACCTCGTCCCAGCAGCGCGCCCATTTCTTGCGCCAGGCGAACGGCAGGCCGCACCGCGCGCAGTGCTTGATAGGCAGATCGGCCTTCTTCCTCACAACGCCTCCCCGCCATCCAGGCGCGCCAGCAGCGCCTCGCCGCGTTGCCACAGCGCCTGGCGCTTGGCCTCGTCCATGCGCGCCAGGTTCTTGTAGACCATGCCCAGCCGCGGATTGCCCTGCAGCTGCTCGCGGTGACGCATGAGGAAGTGCCAGTACAGCGCGTTGAACGGGCAGGCATCGCCCGTGGTGCTTTCGCTCACCTGGTAGGCGCAGCCCTGGCAGTAGTCGGACATGCGCTTGATGTACTGGCCGCTGGCGCAGTAGGGCTTGGAGCCCAGGTAACCGCCGTCGGCGTGCAGCACCATGCCCAGCACGTTGGGCAGCTCCACCCAGTCGAAGGCGTCCATGTACACCGCCAGGTACCAGTCGCACAGTTGGCCGGGTTCGATGCCGGCGAGCAGGGCGAAGTTGCC
>DATCUN010000286.1:0-4993 GCA_036561825.1 Pseudomonas sp. | reverse complement strand
GGCCGACCGGGTGTTGCGTTCGATCGAGCAGAATCGAGGGGAGCTCAGCAACGTGTTGGCCAAGGAAATGCCGGTGTTGCGAGAACCAGGCATCTGGTCCGATATCGTCGAGGTGGTCGAGCGGGCCTTCCGTGACTAACTGTCCGTCAGTGTGCGGAAGGCGGTGAGTGATACTGCTCAAAGCGCCTATCAGGAGCCTGTCGGGCTTTCAATGGGCGGGCCGGAAATTGGTTAAAAATCCCCAAAATCGTCCGTATAGGTGCATGAAATGGATTTACAGGGCGCGAAGTCTTCGAGAATTCACGTACCTGGCTCATGTTTTGGAAAGTCCCACAGGCTGCGTAACCGCATTGGGTCGTTGTCCCGACGGCGGGACCGCGTGGCGGCTGCACCGTCCGCGCCATCGGTCTAACCTGCAAAGCTTCCGACGCCTTGCAGCGCGTCGACCAGCAGCTCGACGGCCAGCCCCCCTGCCAACAGCAACGCGCCGCTGAGCCAGACCAGCGCAGGGCTCGCACCTCCGAGCCGATGGACGGCTCCGTCGGGCTGCCCGAAGACGATGGTGCCTGCGACTCTTAGGTAATAGAACAGCGAGACGGCGCTGTTCAGCGCGGCGACCACCGCCAGCCAGCCGAGGCCGCCCTGCAGGGTGCTTCGGTAGAGCATGAACTTGCCAAAGAAGCCGATCAGCGGCGGGATGCCCACCAGCGACAGCAGCGCCAGGATCAACACCAGCGCTGGCCCTGGCGCTGACCGAGCGAGGCCAGCATAGTCCTTCAAGGTTGTGCGCCCGCGCAGCTCGATCACCACAGCGAAGGCGGCCAGATTCGCGATGGCATAGGTCGCCAGAAACAGCAGCAGCGAGGTGCGCGCATCGGGGCTGGTCGGCATCGCCGCAATGGCCATGAGGGCGAAGCCGGACTGCGCCACCGCCGACCAGCCCAGCAGGCGCCGGACGTCCTTCTGCCACAACGCGGCCAGATTGCCGAGGGTCATGGTGGCAGCGGCGAGCAGGGCGATCAGAAGCGTCGGGTGGTGCGGTGCGGGCAACAGGGCCAGCAACCGCGCCAATGCGATCGCCGCACCCACCTTGGGCACGACGGTGAGAAAGGCCGCCGCCGGGGCAGGCGATGCCTGGGCCACGTCAGGCATCCAGGCGTGGGCGGGAAAGGCCGCCAGCTTGAAGCTCAGCCCGACCACGATGCAGCCGGTGGCGGTCAGCAGCGCCAGCTCGTCGACGCCTTGTGCCAGTCGACCCGCGATTGCCGGGTACCCGGTGCTGCCGGTCAGGCCGAACAGCCAGACCACCCCGATGCACAGCAGGGTGTTGGTCAGCGCGCCGACGAGGAAATACTTCATCCCCGCCTCCAGGGCCGGAGCGAAGCCCCGATGAAACGCGGCCAGCGGATAACTGGCGGCAGAAGACAACAGCATGCCGACCACCAGCTCCATCGTGTCGCTGGCCGAGGCGAGCGTGACCACGCCGAGCAGGGCGAACAGCAGCAGGGCGTAGAACTCGCCGTGGCGGCGATCGGTGGCCAACCAGCCGGGCGACAGGGCCACCACCACGGCGCCGGCCGCAAGCATGATCAGCTTGGCCGCGATCGCCGGCCCGTCCAGCGCCCAGACACCAGAGAAGGTCAGCCGCGCGGGCTCGCCCCATTGGTCCAGAGAGAAACCAGCCGCGCTGGCGATTGCCAGCAGGGCGACCGCGGCCATCCAACTCAGACGTTGCTGCGGCAGGAACGAGGAGGCCAGGACGATCACCACTGCACCCAGTAGCAGGCATATCTCCGGTAACAGATCCCCGACTGGCATCAGCGCGCGCCCACCAGCCAGCCCGCGCTGGCTTCGATGATGCCGAGGAGGAACTGCGGTGCAATGCCGATGATGACGAACGCGGCGGCCAGCACACCGAGCACCAGCCATTCCCGGCGATCGAGGTCAGCAAAACCGCTCCACTTCTGCGGAAGCTCGCCGAAAAAAAGCTGCTGCAAGGTCTGCAGGAACAGGGCGGCGGTGATCAAAATGCCGAAGATGCCGATGACCGCCAGCCACGGATAAACGGAAAACGTTCCGGCGAACACGTGGAATTCGGCCACAAAGCCGGCCAGTCCGGGCAGGCCGAGGCTGGCGAAGGCGGCGAGCACGGAAAAGCCGGTCAGCAACGGCGCGCGCTTGGCCAGGCCGCCGTATTGCGCCATCTCGTATTCACCGGTGCGCTGCCAGAACGAGCCGCAGATCAGGAACAGGCTGCCGGTGATCAGGCCATGTGCAACCATCTCCACGGTCGCGCCGACCAGCGCCAGTTGCCGCGCAGCCTCGTTGCCGCTGAGCAGCGCGCCGGCGACTGCGATGCCGAGCACCGTATAACCCATGTGGTTGATCGAGGTGTAGGCGATCCGCCGCTTCAGGTTGCGCTGGCCCAGCGCCACCGAGGCGCCGTAGAGGATCGAGATCACCGCCACCAGCGCGATCACCCAGGCGTAGGCGGCGAAGGTTTCACGCATCATCGCGAAGGGAATGCGCAGCATGCCGAAGGTACCCATCTTCAGCAGCACACCGGCGAGGATGGCCGAGGCCGGCGCCGGAGCATCCACGTGCGCCTGCGGCAGCCAGGTATGAAAGGGCACCAGCGGCGTCTTGATCGCCAGGCCGATCATCAGGCCGAGGAACACCAGCCCCGCCGGAATGGCCGAGCCGACCATGGGCTGTTCGGCGATCAGCACGCGCATGTCGAAGCTGTGCGGTGCCACCGACAGATACAGCCCGATGAAGGCCAGCAACATCAGCAACGAGCCGCAAAAGGTATAGAGAAAGAACTTCAGCGCTGAGACTTGGCGTTCACCGTGCCCCCAGCGACCGATGAGAAAGAACATGCCCACCAGCGACAGATCGAAGAACACGTAGAACAACAGCAAGTCGAGGGCGAGGAACACACCCAGCGACACGCCCTGCAGGAACAGCATCCAGGCGTAGTAGGGCCCGGCGCGATGCTGGGTGTCGACCGGATACATGATGCTGGCGACGAACACCAGCGCGCTCATGCTCGCCACCGCCAGGGCGATGCCGTCCACGCCGAGCCGCCAGGCCATCCCAAGGCCGGGGACCCAGGGCACTTCCTCCACCAGCTGGAACAGTGCGCCGTCCGGGGTGAAGCGTCGCCAGGCGAGGACCAGGCAAAGCAGCGAAAGCAGCGCCACGGCGGTGGCGAACCGGCGCGCGGCGGCCTCGCGCCAGCGTGGGATGGCGGCCAGAGTCAGCGCGCCCGCCAGGGGCAGGCCGATGGCAGCGGTGAGTATCAAGGCAGTTCTCCCATGGCAAGGATGATCAACACCGCCGCCAGCCCGGCGGCGATGGCGGCGTAGTAGTGGTGCATCTGGCCGCTCTGCAGCTGCCGGGCGCGTTGGCCGAGCCATCCGGTGACTTGCGCAACGGTATCGACGAGGCCATCGAACAGCGCTTCGCCGCGGCGGTTGCCGAAGCTGGCCAACCAGGCGCCGAAGCGGGCAGTCAGACGAATACCGCCGTCTACGGCCCGGTCATCGAAGCGACCGAGGCGGTCGGCAAATGCTCGATAGCTGGCCACCCGCTGGATGGCGGCATCTACGATCCGGTCATCGAAGCGCGCCAGTGCATGGCTGATGTTCATCAGCCCGCTCGCAGTGCGCCCGGCGACGGGTGGAATGCCCAGCCAATCGCTGACCGTTGCAAAACGGCGGTTAGCTTCGTCGCGGTGAGCCCAGTGCCTGAGGATTGCAAGGGCACCGAGCAGGATGCCCAGCGCCACGAACAGCAGCGAACCAAGGATTTCCCATTGCTTGCTGGGTGGCATTTCAATGCCCAAACGGTCGGAAAGCGTTTCGGCGAAGCCGGGCCACCAGAGCAGCGACAATGCCAGCGTGCCCCCGGCGAGCACGTACAGCGCCAGCGCCTCTGGCGGGGTATGGCCCGGACCGCGTGCGCGCGGTGGTGTGAAGTCGGACGCCGCCGGGCCGTACGCCATCCACTGAAAGCGTGTTGCATAGAGCGCGCTGAGTGCGCCTGCCAGCATGGCGATCAGTGCCAGCCAAGCCGCGTGATGGCCCGCCGCACCTATCAGTTGTTCCTTGCTCCAGGCACCGCCCAGCGGCGGCACGCCTGCCAATGCCAGGCTGCTGAGCAGCGTTGCCAGGGCGATGCCGGGCAGTGTTCGACCCAGGCGCATGTCGCCGAGCGAGTAACTGCCGACATGGTGCTCGGCGATCCCCGCGGCGAGAAACAAGCCGGCCTTGAAAAACGCATGGGTGACGAAGTGCAGCAATGCAGCACCGGGAAAGCCGGCGCCCACCGCCAGCCACATCAAGCCGTAATGGGCCGAGGTCGAGGCGGCCAGCAGTTTCTTCGCGTGGCCCTGCAGGCTGGCAACGATGCCACCGCAGATGGCGGTCGCCAATCCCAGCGCCATGGCCAGCGGCGCGAACCACGTCACGCCGTCCAGCACCGGATGCAGACGAATGATCAGGTAGACACCGGCTGCGACCATGGTTGCCGCATGCAGCAGCGCCGAAACCGGCGTCGGCCCGGACATGGCGGCAAACAGCCACGGTGAGAAGGGAAGCTGTGCGGACTTGGCGGCGCACGCGAGCACGATGCCCCCGACGAACACCTGCAGTGGCATGCCATCCAGGCGCCCGAGCCCGGCCAAGTCGAACGAGCCGCTGCCGGCGAAGGCGGCGCCGGCCGCCACGTACAGGCCGAGATCGCCGAAGCGGGTCACCAGGAAGGCCCAGGCCGCGTCGCGCACCGAACGCTCGCTCGGCCAGTGATGCGCGATCAGTGCCCAGGACAGCGCGCCGACCAGCTCCCAGGCGATCAGCAGCGTGAGCAGATCGCTCGCCAGCACCAGCATCAGCATGGCGCCGACGAAGGCCAGCAGCTGCGCGATCAGCCGCGCCAGCGAATGCCCGGAAGATGCCTGCGCTTCATGGTAGGCGCTGTATAGCACGATGGG